>NZ_JBHTJR010000042.1:0-62013 GCF_042676005.1 Tenacibaculum geojense
TAGTTTGTGAGCTAAAAGGAGTTGGATTTGTGTAAGGATTAGGCAGTGCATTTGCTGTGTTATTATTATCGGCATCAGATTGATTTAAGAAGTATAGTACTTCAAACTGATTAGGGTCTTGAGCAGCTAAAACTTGTGGAGTAACATCTGCCTCTAAATCAAACGCATTGAAACCATCATTATCTGTGTCACAAAACGAAATATTATTAACCGAATTAGCAGAGGCAGCTTCATAAACTTCAATATTGAAAGTTCCTTCAAGTTTTGTTATATTTCCACAATCATCAACTAAGTTTACAGTTAATGTGTAGTTACCATTATCGTTATTGCTTAAATTAGAAATTGTTAAGTTGGGAGAGGAACTTATTGTGTTTTGAGTAATACCGTTATCGAAAATCCATTCGTATGTAATATTATTTCCTGTTACAGGTTCTGGATTAATTTCAATGAAATTTCCAGTACACAACTGAAGGTTTTGGTTGTTAATACTTTGGTTAGTAGCTACATCTATAATTTCTATTGGTAATAATAAAGAAGAAATAAAAGGAGGAAGCCCCTGAGTTGAAAGTCTACCGTCTAGGTCAATAGCATTTTTCGTAAAAATTACATCAGCTGCATTATCGTTGGGATTTTCTATGACATCGAGAAATCTAGCATCACCGGTCGGATCGTTATAAGCCAATGGAATAGTAGCATATATTTTACCATCAGGACCGAGTTGTAATCCTCCTCTAAAACCAGGTGTTTGCTGATGAACGATACTTTTTGTACTTGGTATGTTTATTTGAGATAAATCAAATTGAAAAAGGGTGTATGTGGTAGGAGGATCGGTCATGGTGTCTCTAAACCCGGAAACTGTACTTATATATAATTTCTGAGAATCAACTGAAAACTCAGCACCATAAGGTTCTCCATCTAAAAAATTTGTTAAGGAAACTCCATCATTAGAAACTTCTCCTGTCATTGAATTAAAACTAAAAACATACGAGCTTCCAGCTTGATTTGCTACAGCTAATTTTGTTCCATCAGGAGAGAGTTTAAGATACCCTCTTCTTGACATAAAGTTGTTAACTGTAGAAATAACAGGAGTTAGATCAACTCCATTTTGATCTATTTTATATGCGTAAAATTGATTTTGTACAACAGAAACAACCCAATATGTATTACATTCTGCACCCCTAACAGCAGCAACTTTTTCAGTCCAATCAATTTCTCTTCCAAAAGAAAGGTTTTCAAAAAATTGTCCATCATTATCTTCGTCAATAAGTGCTCCAAGTCCACTATTTAAACTCATGTCAATAGTGTATAAATTAAACCCTAAACTTATATTATTTGTGCCAGGTCCATCATCTACAGTGAAAAGATAATAAATATTAGAGGAATTAGGTTTTGGAATGATCATACCAGATTGTGTGCTTGATGGATTTCCTCTTAGATTATTTGCAAGATTACCGTTTGTGTATTGCATAGTTTGATGATTCTTGTTCCAAACAGTAACACCATCAGAATAAAATAAAAGGTTGCCATCTTCATCTGAAAATGAAGAGCAACCTTCTAAAGTATTTATTTGTCCATTAGTAATAGCACTTGGAGTACCTGTGCTAAAATCTATTCCAGCATTTCTTCCAAAATACCATACGTTTGCTTGTTTTTGAGCTGATACAAATAATGGATATATAAGTAGTAATAATAGTAGTTTTTTCATTTTTGGTAATTGATTCTGTCAAAAATACCAAAATAAATTACAAATCTCTCTTTTTCAGTAATGCATAAGATGCGTAAATAAATACTGCGATCCAAAATAATACGATAGCTATGTTAAGTATGCTTACAGAGTAGTCTTTTACAACGGTTTCGCCAATTTGTTTTGCTACAGATCTTACAGCTCCTAATCTAGAAAAAGGTTCTTTGATAAGGTTTGCCATGGCTTCTAAAGGTAAAAACTGCATTATGGCATCAACTTTTTCTGAAGCATCAAATTTTAAATGACGGTAATTCCAGTATAAGAAGCCTTTAAAAATACTTTCAATAATTAACCAAACTACCATTCCTGCAACAGCAAAGGCAGATCTTTTAATTAATATACCTAAGAAAAGTCCGAATGAGAAAAAACCAACTAATTTTACAAAAAAGGCTAATAAGTATTCGAGTTCAGAAAAAATGATTCCAATCTCGTTAAAGTCAGAGTATATTAAACCTAAAATTAATGATACTCCAAATACAAATACTGTTGAAATAGCAGCAAATAAAATTACGGTGTAAAATTTAGAAAGTATAAATTCTTTTTTACTTAGGCCGTCTATCAAGTTTTGTTTTAGTGTTTTATAACTGTATTCGTTAGCCATCATAGATACAATTACTAAGAGTAAGAAAAACTTAAAAATAGCAGCCATATATGAGTTAAAATGCCAAACATAAGGGAAGTTAAAAATACCTTGTTCTGCTAAATGGAATTTAACAGGACCAATATCAAACTTAATAGCGGCTATTAATGCTATAGAAGCTAAAAGTCCAAAATAGACTAATGATAAAATTCTGCTTGCTCGGTTGTGTTTTATTTTGTGAAATTCAATATCTAATAATCGTAGCATAAATAGTGTTTTTGGTTAGTGGTTGTTGTTGCTTGTTAATTCTAGGAATTGCTGCTCTAAACTTAGTTTTCTTCTAACTAAATGTGATACTGGAATTCCGTTTTCAAATAAAAATGTATTGATTTTTGAAGCAGGAATTTCATTTTCTAATCTAGCTATAACTAAATCGTCTTCAACATTAACAGCAGCAACATCATGATGGTTTTTCAGTATATTAACAAGTTTGTCTTGATCGTCATCAGTTTTTACTTCAATTACTCCGTTAGAAGCGATCATGTTATCTACTCTTCCGTCATAAAGTTTTACCCCATTTCTAATAACTACAACGTGACTACATACTTTTTCTACTTCATCTAATAAATGTGAAGCTAGTAAAATAGTGGTTCCATTTGCTGCAATTTTTCTTATAATCTCACGAATTTCATGAATTCCTTGTGGATCTAAACCGTTAGTTGGTTCGTCTAAAATTAAAATCTCAGGATCATTTAAAAGAGCGGAAGCGATAGCTAAGCGTTGCTTCATTCCTAAAGAATATGTTTTAAACTTGCTATGCCTTCTTTCAAAAAGGTTTACGGTTTTTAATTTTTCTTCAATTTTATTTTTAGGAACACCTTTTATTTTACAGATAAGTTCAAGGTTTTGAACCGCTGTCATGTATGGGTAGAAGTTGGGTCTTTCTATGATAGCTCCCACTTTTTTTAAAGCTTGATGTGTAGATAAAGAACCATCAAACCAGAAAAATTCTCCAGATGTTTTATTAACTACATTTAATATAATTCCTAATGTAGTTGATTTTCCACTACCATTTGGACCTAATATGCCATAAACAGTTCCTTTTTTTATTTCAAAAGATAAATTATTTACGGCATGTATATTGCCAAATTTTTTGTGTAAATTTTTAATAGTAAGTACAGTTTCCAAAGGCTAAGTTGTTTAGTCGGTTTATTATACGACGAACAATATACCAAAATGTTACTTACTTTTTGGAGAATTATGTATTGATAGTAGATTAAATACTATCTAAATCTAAGTCATCTAAGCTATCAAATTCATCAAAACCATCATCGTTAAAGTCATCAAATTCATCATCAAAATCATCTGATAAACTAGTGTTTTCAAAGTTTTTTTCTGGAGCTTCATCTGGAACAGTTCCAAAAGATAAAATCACTTTAGGCTCAGTAATTTGTTCGTCAGAAATTTCAATTACTTCTACATAAAAAGTCCACATATTAAAAAAATCATACACATAAATTAATTTATCATGTGTTTGAGGAAGTGTATGTTTTAAGATCGCATTAGCCATTGAAATTCCCTCGCCGGCTTCTGCCATACTAAATAAAGGTATTTCTTCTCCTTGATTCCATTCATTATCGGCAGTATAAAACGAAGCCATTTCTTGACCGTCAAAACCAAAAGCTTTAGCAATTTCAGTATGTAAATGTTCTAAAGATTTGTTTTCATCTATTAAAAGGGTTCTTAAAACATCTTCTTTAGTGTCTAAAATTGCGCGTACTTTATACATGATTTCTTGGTTTTTGGTACCGACAAAAATACGTATTTTTGCTATTCTAACTACCAAATTAATGGATAAACAAGAAATCTTACAGAAATTTAATAGCTATAATAAAGATACATTGATGGAAACTCTTGAAATTGAGTTTGTAGATGTAGGAGATGATTTTTTAACAGCAAAAATGCCCGTAAATTCTAGAGTTTATCAACCATATGGTATTTTACACGGGGGAGCTACTGCTGCTTTGGCGGAAACGGTTGGAAGTTCTGCATCAGCTTTCTTTTCAGATACTACTAAAAAAGTAGTTAAAGGCATTGAGTTAAGTATAAATCATGTAAAAAGTAAAAAAGAAGGAGAGGTTTTTGCTACTGCGAAAGCAATTCATAAAGGAAGAACAACTCATTTATGGGAGGTTAGAATTGTTGATGAAGATAATAACTTGATATCATTGTGTAAAATCACAAACATTATTTTGGATAAAAAATAATGCCTAGTTTGTATAAAATATCAAAGATAACGGCGTATTTTTTATTATCGTTATTGATAGTTGCTTATGTAGCTTTTATCTATTTTTCTCAGCCTAAATCAGATGACGATATTTTAAAGTCTTTCAATAATAGTTTGGTAAACCCTGTGTTAACTCACGATAGTTTTAACGGGTTTAAGTTTAGAAAAATAGAAGTACAATCAGATTCTTTAAAGCCAACTATTGTTTTTATCCACGGAACAATTGGTTCTTTAGCTGATTTTAAAACTTATTTGTCGGATAGTACCTTACAGTCTAAAGCAAATATGATAGCTTATGATAGGGTAGGTTATAATTTTAAGAGTAAAGACACGGTACAAGAGAGTATTGCTTTTGAAAATAAAATGCTTCAGTATATTTTAAAAAACAAAAATTTTTCAAATACTATTGTTGTTGGATATTCTTTTGGAGGTCCTATAGCTTTGTCGTTAAAGCAACCAGTGAAAAAAGTAGTTTTATTAGCTCCTGCGTTGTATAGTGATTATGAAGTTACTCCATGGATGTTAAGTTTTTATAAATCTAAACTAACTAGATGGTTGGTTCCATTTGTATGGAAACAGGCTTCTAAAGAAAAAATATCACACCCAAAAGATTTGCTTAATTTTGAAGATGATTGGCAGAATACACCGAATTCAGTAGTTAGTATTCATGGAAAACCTGATTGGATTGTTCCTTATGCTAATTCATTACAACTTAAAAAAGTATTTCCAAAAGATAAAATGAGTCTTATAACTATTGATGATGTTGGACATGAATTAGTTTGGACAGAGTTTACTTTAATTAAGCAGCAAATTTTAAATTTATTAGATTGAGTTTATTATATAAAATAGAAAAACATTTAGAAAACAAGTTACCTTTTGTAGCTTATAAGAAGAAAGAGGATGTAGAAGTAAAAGCTTTTTTTCAGAAGAATGATATTTTACATAAAACACAATTAAATGATAAAGGCTTTGTATTTGCGCCATTTGAATTTGATGATAACGCTATTTTAATACCAGAAGAATCATCAGACTTTGTAAAAGAAGAACTTTTGGTTCAGCCGTTTGAAAATTCACACCCATATATTTCTTTTGATGAAAATGCTAAAAAAAAGCATATTAATATAGTTGAAAAGGGTATTTCTGCTATTCATCAGCAACTTTTTAAGAAAGTTGTATTATCAAGAGAAGAACAGGTTGCAGGGCAATACAATCCCGTTACTTTATTTAGCAATCTATTATCAGCTTACCCTAATGCTTTTGTTTATTTATGGTATCATCCAAAAGTAGGCATGTGGCTTGGAGCAACACCAGAGACTTTAGTTAAAATTAATCAGAACAGATTTGAAACAATGTCTTTGGCAGGAACTCAAGTGTATATTGAAGGCAAAGAAATTATTTGGGGAAGTAAAGAGAAAGATGAACAACAGCTAGTAACTGATTATATTGAAGAAAATTTAAAAATCATATGTGAAAATATATATGTTGGAGATCAAGAAACAGTAAGAGCAGGTAGTTTACTACATTTAAAAACAACTATTTCTGGTGTTTTAAGATCGGATTTAAAATCCTTAATTAAAGCCTTGCATCCAACACCTGCAGTTTGTGGTTTTCCTACTAAAGAGGCAAAAACTTTTATTTTACATAATGAAGGGTATTCAAGACAATTTTACACCGGTTTTTTAGGTGAGTTAAATTTAGAAGAGTCATCACAATTATTTGTAAATTTAAGATGTATGCAGTTGTTTGATAATAGCGCAAGTTTATATATTGGAGGAGGAATAACAAAAGATAGTAATCCAGCGTTAGAATGGGAGGAAACCATGGCTAAAAGTAGGGTGATTAAACGGGTGCTTTAGGGGGAAAACCTTATTTTTTTGTTAAATAACTTGTTTTTAGTGTTTTAGTAACATAAAAATCCTTTAATTATCAGTAGTTTTGCAAAAGAGGGATTTTTTACTAATTATAAACACTATTGCTATGCTTTTTAAAAAACATAATTTAAGATTTGCAGCTTATGATGATAAGCTGAATAGTAGAGTAGGTAGAGTTTTTTCTGCTAACAATGAAGATTTATCAATAGTAGAGAAAGACGAAACTTTACAAGAAGACATTGTATAATTTACAACTAAAAAAACCACAGACTAAAAATAGTCAGTGGTTTTTTATTGTGTAAATTGAATTTGAATTAAAATTTTGGCAAAAGTTCATTAGTTGATAAACTTTTGTCAATTTTTAGTTTTAAATATCTTCAAAAGAAACATCTGTAAAGCTTTCAGTTGTAGCAGCTTCTAGTGCTTCTTCTTTTTTGTAATCTTTTTGATGACGTTCACTAATTACTTCACTTCCTTTTTCATTAACAATGTACTCTGTAGCTTTGTTTAACATATCTTTGAAGTCGTTAAAGTCTTCTTTGTAAAGATATATTTTGTGTTTTTGGTAGTGAAATGAACCGTCTTCATGTGTAAACTTTTTACTTTCAGTCACAGTTAAATAATAGTCATCAGCTTTTGTAGATCTTACATCAAAAAAATAAGTTCTTCTTCCTGCTCTTAAAACCTGTGAAAAAATTTCTTCTTGTTCAACTCGCTCGCTCATAATTCTTGTCTTAAAAACTTTAGGTTATGTTACATTTTTACAACAAATCTAACAAAATATTTTACGTGACAATGAGAAACCTTAATTTTCTTTCTCTAAAAGTTGTTGTTCATATAGGTTTTTATAATAGCCTTCTAATGTTATTAGTTGATTATGAGTTCCTTGCTGAATAATGTTTCCGTCTTCTAAAACAATAATCTTATCTGCATTTTTGGCAGATGATACACGATGACTAATTATAAAAGTTGTTTTGTTTTTAGAAACTCTGTTTAAATTAGAGAGTATTTTTTCTTCAGTTTCAGTATCTACAGCAGATAAACAATCGTCAAAAATTAAAATTTTTGGATTTTTTATAATAGCTCTAGCAATAGAGGTTCTTTGTTTTTGACCGCCAGATAAGGTAACACCACGTTCACCAAGTATTGTTTTATATCCTTCTTTAAAGTCTATAATATTAGTATGAATGACAGCATCTTTAGCTGCTTGTATGATTTCCTCTTCTGATGCGTCCTCTTTTCCAAACTTAATATTATTTTCAATAGTATCTGAGAACAAGAAAGGGTCTTGTGGTACAAAGCCTATTTGATGTCTAATAGCATCTATATTACACTCGGTAATTGGCGTATCATCTATAAAAACAGTTCCTTGGGTAGCATCATAAAGTCTAGATACTAAATTAACTATGGTGGATTTACCGCTTCCTGTTTTTCCTAGAATAGCGATGGTTTCTCCTTCGTTTACCTCAAAACTTATATTGTTTAGAGCTTTAATTCCAGTGTCATCATAAATTAATGTAACATTTTTAAAGGTTACTTTTCCATTAATTTGAATAGGATTATTGTTGTTGTTTATTACTTCTGGTACTTGTTGTAAAAATTCATTAATACGTTGTTGAGATGCTTCTGCTTGCTGAACAATAGAGGTAACCCAACCAACAATAGCAACAGGCCATGTTAAAATATTTACATATAATATAAACTCGGCAATTACACCTATTCTGATCTCACCAGCTATGTATTGTTTTCCGCCAATGTACAATACTAAAACATTACTAAAACCAATTAGTAAAATCATTAACGGGAAAAACAATGCTTGTACTTTAGAAAGTTCTATGTTTTTATCTTTCGTTTCATCGGCAAGTTCATCAAAGCTATCTATTACGGTGTTTTCAATAGCGTAAGATTTTACAACACTAATACCTGAAAAGAATTCTTGATTAAATGTTGTTAGTTTTGATAAATATTGCTGAACAATAGATGTTTTTTTATTAATCTGTTTGCTTAGTAGGAATATAGATACAGATAATATAGGAAATGGTATTAATGTGTATAATGTTAAAGTAACATCAGCTTTTATCATTTGAGTAAAACCAATTATAAAAGATACAACCATGTTTAATGAATACATGATGGCTGGTCCAAAATACATTCGTACTTTAGAAACATCTTCAGAAATACGATTCATTAAATCCCCAGTTCTGTTTTTCTTGTAAAAGTTTAGGGATAATCTTTGGTACTGTTGATATATTTCATTTTTTAAATCAAACTCTATCAATCTTGATACTACAATTATAGTTTGTCTCATTAAAAATGTAAAAAAACCAGCAAGTAGTGTAACGCCAACAATTAAAAGAATATTAATTAAGAGTTCATGTTTAACATTTTCTAAATTATTAGTGTTCCCTTTAACATAATCTTCAACTACGTTAAGGGAGTTTTTTATTATTTCAGGAATCTTTAACGAAAGAATTTTTGATAAAACTGTGATAATAATTCCTAATAGTAAGCGCCACTTATATTTTATGAAAAATTTGTTTAAGTATTGTAAAGCTTTCAATGTTAGTAGTTTAAAATGTTTTTTTGTTAAACTTTAGTTTATTTTGTTGTGAATTTTTAAACGTTAAAATGCTTGTTGTTAAAAATATTACAATTTAGAGGCCTATTTTTGTGTATGATTTACGAATTTCTTATTTTTGCTGGGTAAAATTTGAGGAAAAACAAATTTCCATCAATCAAAAACAAACAACATATGATATCGGAAATCATTGATACTAAAGACCTTAAAAACGATCCAGTTTTTGGGCAACTATCTTTTGACGGTCACGAACAAATCGTTTTTTGTAACGACGAAGATACAGGTTTAAAAGCAATTATTGGTATACATAATACAACTTTAGGCCCTGCATTAGGTGGTACTCGTATGTGGCAATATAAAAGTGAATGGGAAGCATTAAATGATGTTTTACGTTTATCTCGTGGAATGACTTACAAATCAGCAGTAACTGGTTTAAATTTAGGTGGAGGTAAAGCTGTAATTATTGGTGATGCTAAAACTCAAAAGAACGATGCTTTAATGCGTAAGTTTGGAGAGTATGTTAATTCTTTAAGCGGTAAATATATAACTGCTGAAGATGTTGGTATGGAAACTCGTGATATGGATATCATTCGTGAAGTAACTCCTCATGTAACTGGTGTTTCTGAGTCAATTGGAGGTTCTGGAAATCCATCTCCAGTAACAGCTTACGGTGTTTATATGGGAATGAAAGCAGCTGCTAAATATAAATTTGGTACTGAAAACTTAGCAGGAAAAAAAGTTTTAGTTCAGGGTGTTGGTCATGTTGGAGAAACTTTAGTAAAACATATCACTGATGAAGGAGCTCAAGTTATTTTAAATGATATTAACGAAGCTCGTTTAGAAGAATTAAGTAAGAAATACAATGCAAATGTTGTATTAGGGAATGATATATTTGGTTTAGATATTGATATTTACGCACCATGTGCTTTAGGAGCAACAGTAAATGATGCTACAATTGGTCAATTAAAAGCTCAGGTTATTGCCGGAGCAGCAAACAATCAATTAGCAGACGAGCTTAAACATGGAAAAATGTTAAGAGACAAAGGAATTGCTTATGCACCAGATTTCTTAATTAATGCAGGAGGTATTATAAATGTATATGCAGAAATTGAAGGTTATGACAAAGCTGAAAGTTTACGTAAAACAGAAAATATTTACAATACTACATTAGAAATTTTCAGTCTTTCTGAAAAAGAAAATATCACAACTCATCAAGCAGCATTTAATATAGCTCAAGCTAGAATTGATGCACGTAAAAAAGAGAAAAATAGCTAGACTAAAAACAAAATAAGTTTTATTTTTGCAGAGCGTTAGAAATTCATCTATCGCTCTTTTTTTTAAAGTTCTTTCAAGATGATTAATAGAAGACATATTCGTGTTAAAGTAATGCAGTCTGTATATGCTATGCAGCAATCACATAGTGATGATTTGGTTAAAGAAGAAAAGTTTTTAAAGCATAGCATTCAAAAAATGTTTGATTTGTATGTATTAAACCTTCAATTAATCATTGAAGTCCAAAAACTAGCCAAGAAGCGACTAGAATTATCTAAAAAGAAAATCTTAGCAACTCAAGAAGAACTTCAACCAAATACCAAATTTGTAGATAACAGACTTATAAATTTATTAGCGGATAGCGTAAGTTTAGAAGGTTATTTAGAGTTGAATAAATTAGATAATTGGTATTTAAATGATGACTATGTGAAAATTGTGTTAGATCAGTTATTGGATAGTGATTTATATGGTAAATACATGACTTCTAAAGATAATAACTTTAATGAAGATAGAACTTTTGTAGTTAACTTTTTTAAAGAAATTATTGCGCCTAATGAGAAAATAGCAGATTATTATGAAGATGTTATGATTTCTTGGGTAGATGATATTCCGTTTGTAAATACATGGGTTGTAAAATCATTAAACAAACAAAGTCCTAAAAATCCATTTATTTTAGGATCTTTATACAAAGATCAAGAGGATAAAGATTTTGTTGGGAATTTATTTAACAAAACAATGTTAAATCATCATAAGTACAATGATGATATAAAAGAAAAAACACCAAATTGGGAAGCAGATAGAATTGCTGAAATAGATATGATTTTAATAAAAATGGCTATTACAGAATTTTTACATTTCCCATCTATACCAAGTAAAGTAACTATTAATGAGTATATTGAGTTAGCTAAAGATTACTCAACAGAAAAAAGTGGTTATTTTATAAATGGAGTTTTAGATAAATTATCAAAAGATTATCAAGAGAATAATAAAATGGTTAAAATGGGAAGAGGTTTAATTTAATCTTCTTGTTATTAACTAAAATATGTATTTTTATAGCTTTAAAATTTAATTAAACAATGAAAAAACTAATATTAACTTTAGCGTTTTTAGTATCGGCAGGTGTATTTGTTTCGTGTGAAAAGTCAAATGCAGCATCAAAAATTAAAGATGAAAATGTAGCAAAAGCTGTAGAGAGAGATAATGAAATAAAAAAAGGAGCACCAGTTATAAGCTTTGATAAAGAAGAATATAATTTTGGAAAGGTTGCAGAAGGCGACGTTGTAGAAACTACTTTCACGTTAACTAATACTGGTAAATCTAACCTTGTAATTACCAATGCAAAAGCAACTTGTGGTTGTACCGTACCAACATGGCCAAAAGAACCTATTGCGCCAGGAGAAACAGGAGAAATAGCAGTAAAGTTTAATACAGCTGGTAAGCCTAACAAACAAAGTAAAACTGTAACATTATATACTAATACGGCAAGAGGTTTAGAGACCGTTAAGATTACCGGAATGGTAACTCCAAAAAGCGCACAATAATTTATGTTACAAGTAATATTTTTACAAGCAGAAACAGGAGGTTTATTAAGTATGTTACCTTTTGTAGCTATGATTGCCGTTTTGTATTTTTTTATGATTAGACCACAAATGTCTCGTCAAAAGAAAGAAAAACAATTTCAGTTAGAAATTAAAAAAGGAGCAAAAGTAGTAACAGGTAGCGGTATTCATGGTACTATTGCAGAAATTAATGAGAAAAATAACACTGTTGTTATAGAAACAGGAGCAGGTAAAATTCGTTTTGAAAGAGCTGCAATTTCCATGGAATTAACCAGAAAAGTAAACCAAGCTAAATAACTAGCTATATTTATAAAAATAAAAAGTGAGCATTTTGCTCACTTTTTTAATAGTAAAAATTAAAAAAAGAAAATGATTAATAATAAGCATATGAAACAAGTAATTAAAGGTTTAGCAATTTTTTTAATGTTAATAGTAGTAACATCTTGTCAAGATGATAATGATACTCAACAAAGAGATCCATTAGTAGGAATATGGTACCCATTTTCTGAAGATGGAGTAGAAGAGTCTGATTGTAGAAAAGAATCTACCTTTACATTTTCTACAGATGGAACTTATAGAAGCATTGGTATTATTGATGATACAGATGGTACTTGTATAAATGATTTTGATTATAATGGTACATGGGAGAACGTAGGATCAAATACTTATGAGTTTATAGCTTCTGATAATGATAACCCGGATCGCATTGAATTTATTTTTTCTGACAACAACAATACTTTTACCATTGGGACATCAGTTTATAAAAGAAAATAATAAGTGAAAATTTATAAAATAAAAAGTGAGCATTTTGCTCACTTTTTTCTTTTTAACTAGATTGCATTAAAAATTTATATTGAAAACAAAGTTTAACATACCTAAAGTTTTTTTTAGTTTTCTAGGCGCTTCTTTTTTAATGTGGTTGCTTATCAACTTGTCTAAAGAATATAGTTCGGTAATCACTTATAATGTTTCTTATGAATCTTTAGCGCAAAATAAAATACTTCAAGAAGCACCTTTAAAAGAGATAGATTTACAGGTAAAAGGAAGCGGTTTTGAGTTGCTTTCAGAAAATTTTTCAAAAAGAAACATTGAGCTATTTGCCAATAATTTAAAATCGAAATCTAAGTCAGATTATTACTTTTTACCGGCTCAACAAACAGGAGTAATTCAAAAGCAATTACGTTCTGGATTGGTGTTAGAGGAGGTTCTAAAAGATACAATTTTTTTAAAATTAGGTAGCTTATCTACCAAAAAAGTACCTGTGGTTCCTAATTTAGCTATTCAATATCAATTAGGGTATGATATTGCTAAATCAATGGAGGTTTTGCCATCTGAGGTAAGTATTTCTGGACCAGAGTTACAATTAGAAGAAATAACTTCAATAAGCACAAACTTATTTGAGGCAGAAAATGTTTCAGAAAATATAGAAAAAAAGTTAACGTTGGTTTTACCAAAATCATCAGAAAAAATTAAAATTAATACCAATGAGGTAACGGTAAAAATTTCTGTTGATAAATTTACAGAAGGAGAGGTTGAAGTTCCTGTTGAAATTGTAAATAAACCTGTAGGGATGACAATTAATATGTTTCCTAAAAAAGTTAAAGTAATATTTAAAGTTGGATTAAAAGACTTTAACAAAGTGACAGAAAATTCATTTAAAGTTGTTTGTGATTACAGTATTGCTAAAGCGAATGATTTAAATTATATGGAGCCAAGATTAATGACAAGACCTGATATTATATCTAACATAAGAATAGTGCCTTCTAAAATTGATTTTTTAATTTATAAATAATGGTAGTAGGTGTAACAGGAGGAATAGGAAGCGGAAAAACAACAGTTGTTAAAATGTTTGCCAAGCAGCCTAATGTAGCCGTTTATTTTGCAGATATTGAAGCAAAACAGTTGATGAATACATCAACAGTAATTAAACAACAGCTTATCGCTAATTTTACAGAAGAGGTGTATGAGAATAATCAGTTAAATAGGCCTTTTTTAGCATCTATAGTTTTTAATGATAAAGAAAAACTGGCGTTGTTAAATAGTATAGTGCATCCGGTTGTGCATCAACATTTTCAGGATTTTATTGCTAGTAATAGAGATAAAGAGTATATTTTGTATGAAAATGCGATTTTATTTGAAAATGGGAGTAATGTTTTATGTGATAAAATAATAACGGTAACTGCTCCACAAAATGTTAAAATTGAAAGAGTTATAAAAAGAGATAATTGTACAGAAAAAGAAGTACTTCAAAGAATGAAAAATCAGTGGTTAGATACCAAAAAAATACTCCAATCTAATTATGTGGTGTACAATGTTGATTTACAGTTTACTGAGCAGCAAGTCTTAGGAATTCATAATAAATTAACAAAATCGCTACTTTAAGTTATAGATTTGATAACATACTTCTTAAAATTTTCTTAAAAATAAATTATCTTTGTTAATCTAAGTTAAAAGAAGATTGCGCTAAGTTTTATTGAATTATTTTTGATTAATGGGCAAAAGAATTTTTATTCTTATAGTGGTGTTGATGAGTATTTCATTAATCGGAATCATATCGGTTCAGGTTTATTGGATTAAAGAATCAATTAAAAATAAACAGTTGCAATTTAAAAGTGACGTAACCGTTGCATTGGCTCAAACCTCTCAAAGAATAAAAGATAGAGAGTATTCAGAGTTTATAAGACGCAACAAAGAGTTCTTTGAAAGTTACAAGTACAGAACTTCTGCTGAATTAAAAAATTATTTATTTCAGCATATAGATACTACCAGCAAACGCAAGTTTACATTTGGAGCAACAATTTTAGAAGAGAATCTAAAAATTCCTTTAGATATTGTTAATAACGACTCAGTAGTAATTAAACGTTTTTCAGGAAAAGAAGATGTTTTCTTTTCAAAAGTAATAACCTCTGGCGATAAAGATTTTCCGGGTTTTACAGATGAAACAAGCTTTACTACCTATAAATCTTACCCTCGTTGGAATCAGCAACAAATGGAAGATTTATTTGCAGAAAGTAAGCGATTTACACCAATTCATCAACGTTTAACAGCCAGAGAGCTAAATAATACACTAAAAGATGAGTTGTTAAAACGTAATATTAAGCAAGATTTTAAGTTTGGTGTTTATGAAGGAGGTTTAGCAACACCTATAAAGTCAGGATATTTTAAAATTAATCCTACTGAGGATTATCACTATCCATTATTAGAAGATGATGATGGAAACAGTAAATACCAGTTGTATGTGTCTTTTCCGGATGAGCGAAAAAATCTATTATCAGGTATATTACAAATATTATTACTATCGTTATTATTTATAGGCATAATTATTGCTGCATTTTCAACATCGTTGTACCAATTGGTAAGACAGAAAAAAATATCTGAAATAAAAACAGATTTTATTAATAACATGACGCATGAGTTTAAAACACCAATTGCAACTATAAACCTTGCGTTAGATGCTATTAAAAATCCGAAAATCATTAAAGACGAAGATAAGGTGTTGCGTTATGTTCAAATGATTCGTGATGAGAATAAACGAATGCACGGACAGGTAGAAAACGTACTACGAATATCTAAATTAGAAAAAAATCAGATAGATATTAGTAAGGAAGCTGTTGATATGCACGACGTAATAGAAGAAGCAATAGAACACGTTCAATTAATAGTATCTGATAAAAAAGGAACCATAAAAACGCATTTTAAAGCAATATCTATGGAGGTTTTAGGAAATAATTTCCATTTAACCAATGTAATAGTAAATATGTTAGAAAATGCCATAAAATATTCTGAAGAAGCACCAAAAATTGATGTTTTTTCAGAAAGTACCAACAAATACTTCATCGTTAAAATTAAAGATGAAGGTATTGGGATGAGTAAAAACGCTCAAAAATATGTGTTTGATAAATTTTATAGAGAACACAAAGGAAATATTCACAATGTAAAAGGACATGGTTTAGGTTTAGCCTATGTAAAAGAAATAATAGACAATCACCATGGAACCGTTTATGTAGAAAGTGAAAAAGGAAAAGGAAGCACATTTACAGTAAAACTACCACTAATATAAAATTATATGGGAATGATGGGAAGCAAAAAGATACTCCTAGTAGAAGACGATCCTAACTTCGGAACCGTACTTAAAGATTACTTAGCATTGAATGATTACAATGTAACGCATGCTAAAGACGGAATTGAAGGCTTAATTATGTTTAAAAATTCAGATTATGATCTGTGTATTTTAGATGTTATGATGCCAAGAAAAGATGGCTTTTCATTAGCAGAAGACATTAGAACAACAAATAAACAAGTACCAATTATATTTTTAACCGCTAAAACAATGAAGGAAGATGTTTTAAAAGGCTATCAAGTTGGTGCAGATGATTATTTAAATAAACCATTTGATTCTGAGGTTTTATTACACAAAATCAAAGCGATTTTACAACGTAAAGAAACCGAAAAATCTATTGATGAAGATCAATTTGAGTTTACGATAGGTAAATTTAACTTTAACTCTAAATTACGCCATTTATCATTTAATGGAGATGAGCCAGTTAAATTATCACCTAAAGAAAGTAAGTTACTTAGAATGTTAGCGGTTCATAAAAATGATTTAATGCCTCGTGAGTTAGCGCTAACTAAAATTTGGAGAGATGATAATTATTTCACTTCAAGAAGTATGGATGTTTACATTGCTAAACTACGTAAGTATTTAAAACCAGATGAAACCGTAGAAATACTAAATATTCACGGAGAAGGGTTCCGTTTAATAGAAAACTAATACGTTTTATTACCTACAATTTTATAAAAACTTTCATCTTGCGAATCAAGTTGAAAGTTTTTATTTTTATATAACTTTTTAATGCAACACTATATGGCTCAATTTATTAAAATATACGATGAAAATCCAAATCAAAAAGAAATTGATAAGGTAGTCAAGGTATTGCGAAATGGAGGCTTGGTAATTTATCCAACAGACACCGTATATGGTTTAGGTTGTGATATTACAAATACAAAAGCCTTAGAAAAGATTGCAAAAATTAAAGGAGTTAAGTTAGAAAAAGCCAATTTCTCATTTGTTTGTAATGATTTAAGTCATTTATCAGACTATGTAAAACAAATAGATACACCAACGTATAAAATTTTAAAAAGAGCGCTACCAGGTGCTTATACATTTATTTTACCAGGAAGTAACTCATTACCTAAAACTTTTAAAAAGAAAAAAACAGTTGGTATTAGAGTTCCTAATAATAACATTGCGAGGGCAATTGTCGCATCGTTAGGAAACCCTATAGTTTCAACATCTATTCATGATGAAGATGAGGTGTTGGAATACACTACAGACCCTGAATTAATTTTTGAAAAATGGCAGAATATTGTGGATGTAGTAGTAGATGGAGGCTATGGTGATAACATTCCATCAACAATTATAGATTTAACCACTGATGAACCAGAAATTATAAGAGAAGGAAAAGGTGATGTTGCTGTTCTTTAAACTGTTGCAAAATTTTCTGAATGATAGCGGTCCAATTTACCAAGAAACTGTAGCAGGTAGGTTACCTGTAGAGCCGTTTAATACGTTTAGTAATCTAATTTTTATAGTTCTCTTAATATACTTTGTTTTTAAAATTAGGCAAAACCCCAAAAAACATCTCTTTTTTCTATTTGCTATTCCTACAATATTTATAAGCTGGATAGGTGGAACGATGTTTCATGGAACAAGAAGTCATCAATTTTGGTTGTTTTTAGATTGGGTTCCTATAATGTTAGTATGTTTTGGAGCCATAGTCTACTTTATTTTTAAGCTTCAAACCCAATGGAGCAAAAGGATACTTTTGATTTTATTATTTGTATTGTTTACAATTTTACCTAGAATGTTACCTTTAAATAAGGCTTATAAAATTTCTTTTGGTTATGTTGTAACAGCAATAAATGTACTAACTCCTTTTATCTGGTATGCTTACAAAACTAATTGGAAAAGGGTTCATCTTATTTTTACAGGAGTTTTAATTTTTGGAGTAGCTATTACGTTTAGAACACTAGATAATACAGTACAAATTTTACCAATGGGAACGCATTGGTTATGGCATACGTTTGGTGGAATAGCTGTTTTTTTTCTCCTCCAATATATTTACAAAGATGCTGAGAGCTTAACGTAGTTGTTTAAACTTTTTTCTTCCTAGTAAAAAATATTGCCACACAATAGAGGTGTGTATATTATAGTCTGATTTACGTTGTAATTGCCTACGTTTTTTTATAAACTTACGTAAGTTTTTATAAAAACTAGCATGAGCTTTTAAGATAGATAAAGTATGAACAGGTCTTAATTCAAAAGCGAATTTAATACCAGCAATACCATCAAGAACTAAACGGGCAAAAATTGTTTGAAAAATATACTGTTTCGGAACGTTTTTCAAAACAGTAAATAAACTATTTCTAAAGTTTAAATATGTTTTATGTGGATTGCTTTCTTGCAGAGTCGCACCACCTACATGATAAACAGTTGAAGCACCAACATATTTTATGGTATATCCTTCATTTTGAGTTCTCCAACATAAGTCTATTTCTTCTTGATGTGCAAAATAATCTTCATCAAATCCTTTAAGTTTATGAAAAACATCAGATCTAATAAAAAAACAAGCTCCAGAAGCCCAAAAAATTTCAGTAATATCATTAAACTGTCCGTTATCAGTTTCTAAACTATTAAAAACACGTCCTCTACAATATGGGTATCCAAAAAAATCTACAAAACCACCACCTGCACCTGCATATTCAAACTTATTTTTGTTTTTATAGTCTAATAATTTAGGTTGAATAATAGCTGTATTTTCTTCTTCTCTAAATACATTTAAAATGGGTGTTAACCAATTTTTAGTTACTTCAATATCAGAATTTATAAGACAATAAATATCAGCTTCAATTTGCTGTAAAGCATCGTTATAACCTTTAGCGTAGCCGCCATTTTCTTTGTTTATAACTATTTTAACTGTTGGAAAATACTTTTGAACGTAAGTAATCGAATCATCAGTAGAAGCATTGTCAGCTACGTATATGTCTGCATTTTCTTGGTTATAAGAAACAATAGCGGGTAAAAACTGCTCTAATAGCTGTTTACCATTCCAATTTAATATGACAATTGCTGTTTTCAAGGTCGCAAACTTACATTAATAAAATGACTTAAAAATGTAAAGATTTATTAAATTTTATAGTCTGGTAATTCTCTCAAAAACACATAAGTTTCGTTTTTAGTATCTAGCTTGCAAAAAAAGTGAGAAAGCCCGTTTGTAACCACCAATATAGAAGCGTTTAGTTTAAGGTTATACCTAGCAATTTGATCAAAAGTATTTTGAGTAATAGGTATATGAGGAGCTTTGCATTCCACAATAATATCGGGTTTGCCATTGGTGTTAAAAATTAAAATGTCAGTTCTTTTTTTTAAGTTATTTACTGTTAATTGCTTTTCAATACCAATTAAAGAAGCAGGATAGTTTTTTTGTTGAATTAAATACTGAACAAAATGTTGTCGCACCCATTCTTCTGGAGTTAGTACCATGTATTTTTTTCGTAATTCATCAAAAATAAGCGTATGTTTTTCGTTACTTTTGAGCTTGAAAGGGTAGGTTGGTAAATTTAATGGTTGCATATAGCAAATGTACTATTTTACCAATTTATTCTCACGTATTAGAAAGCTTAAATAATTTATTGTAACGTTTTTTCGGAAAGTAATTATGAATGAGGTAGTCAGTATTGTAAATGATATCAAAGAAGGAAACTATAAACCTATATATTTTTTGATGGGTGAGGAGGCTTATTATATTGATAAAATTTCTGATTATATAGAAAATACGGTGTTAGATGAGTCTGAAAAAGGGTTTAACCAAGTAGTAATGTACGGAAGAGACGTTACTATTGATGAAATAGTGGCTGCTGCTAAGCGATTTCCTATGATGGCTGAACATCAGGTTATTATTGTAAAAGAAGCACAAGATTTAAGTAGGTCTATTGATAAATTAGAGGCATATGCTAACAATCCTCAGCCTTCAACAATTTTAGTATTTAACTATAAATATAAAAGCTTAGATAAGCGTAAAAAAACATATAAAGCAATTGCAAAAAATGGATTGATTTTTCAGAGTAAAAAGTTATATGAAAATCAAGTTCCAGACTGGATTGTAAAAGTTTTGCGAGGTAAAAAGTATACTATAGAGCCCAAGGCTGCGCAAATGTTAGTTGAGTTTTTAGGTACAGATTTAAGTAAAATAAGTAATGAGTTAGATAAATTAACTGCGGTTTTACCAGCACAAACAATTATAACGCCTACGCATATTGAGGAAAATATAGGTATATCTAAAGACTTTAATAATTTTGAGTTACGTAAGGCGGTAGGAGAGAGAAATGTGGTGAAAGCCAATCAAATTATAAATTACTTTGCACAAAATCCAAAAGGGAATCCAATTGTGATGACTATTTCATTACTAAATAGTTTTTTTACTCAATTATTGCTGTTTCATGGTCTAAAAGATAAGTCTAAAGGATCTGTAGCCAAAAACCTAGGAGTAAACCCTTATTTTGTTGATGATTATTATAACGCTGCTAAAAATTATCCTATGCGAAAGGTGAGCATGATTATTGCTTTATTGAGAGATGCAGATGTAAAAAGTAAAGGTGTTGGAGCTAACCAAACTCCGCATGATATTTTAAAAGAATTATTGTTTAAAATTTTACACTAGAACTTTGTTTATGAAAATTAAAAATATTTTTTCTTTAGAAGTAACAGATCAGATAATAGCTAGAATTTTATCATTACAACCTACAACAACTCCGCAATGGGGAACTATGAATGTATCTCAAATGTTAGCTCATTGTAGTGTTGCTTATGAAATGGTTTATACAGACATGCATCCAAAACCTAATCCTTTTGTTAAGTTTATTATTAAGTTAGTGGCTAAAAAAGCAGTAGTTTCTGATAAACCATTCTCTAAAAACGGAAGAACAGCTCCTCAATTTCTAATAGTGAATGAGCGTGATTTTGAAAAAGAAAAACAACGTTTGATAAGTTATATCAGAAAGACTCAAGAGTTAGGTGCCGATTTTTTTGAGAATAAAGAATCTCACTCATTTGGTAAATTATCATCAAAAGAATGGAATACGATGTTTTATAAACATATGGACCATCATTTAAGGCAATTTGGAGTGTAAGAATCTTAGATAGAAAGTAAAAAGATCGTTATTAAAGCAGGTAAAGCCTGTACATAAAATATTTTTTTACTAGCTGTAAAAGCTCCAAAAATACCAGCAACAGCTACGCAACCTAAAAAGAAATAAGAAATATTTGTTTTCCAAGTAGTGTCGGTAATTAAAAAAGTCCACAATAAACCAGCAGCTAAAAAGCCATTATATAACCCTTGGTTAGCAGCCATGGTTTTGGTTTTTGGAAATAATTCTTTAGGGAAATTTCTAAATACTTTTCTACCGCGAGTTTCCCAGGCAAACATTTCAAACCATAAAATATACAAGTGAAAAAGAGCTATAACTCCTATTAAAACAGATATTATTAGTTGCATAGTTTTTTTGTGTTTTATGGTTTGAAATGTTGAATTTATAAAAAATAAATGATTTTATACTTATTTATTGTAGGCGCCAGAAGAATATGTTAGCTCATAACTATGGGTATATACCTCAAACACAATTCCAAAAGGATCTTCTACATAACACATTTTATAAGGTTTGTCATTGGGGTAGTATTCTCTTATAGGCATACGTTGTTTACCTCCATTGTCAACAATTTTAGCAACTAATTCTTCAATATTAGGATCTTGTATGCAAAAATGAAACAAACCAGTATTAAACGGATTAAACGCTGGAGCTTCTTTTATTTCGTTAGAGAAGCTAAATAACTCAACACCAATACCGTCAGAGGTAGATAAGTGAGCAATTTTAAACTCAGACCAATCTTCTCCAAAAACATCAATACACATTTGTCCTATTGCAGTATCTTTTTCTTTTTTAATAGTTGATGGTTCCATAATAGTGTACCAACCCATTACTTGAGTGTAAAAATTTACAGCCTTATGTATGTCAGGAACAGTGATACCAATATGTGAGAATGATTTAGGATAATTGTTATTATTCATCATTCATTATTTTAAACTGTAAGATTAATAATTTCAGGTATTTAGAATCAAAAATATTTTGAGTAAAATAGAAGATTGTCCGCTACATTATACAATGAACTTAATAGGAACTAAATGGAAGCCATTAGTATTATTCCATTTATTAGATGGGCCACAAAGATCTGGGATATTACAAAAAAAAGTTCCTGAAATTTCAAATAAAATGTTCACCCAAACAGTAAGAGAATTGGAAAAAGATGGGCTGATTTTTAGAAAAGTTTATCCTGTTGTTCCTCCTAAGGTTGAGTATGGTTTAACAGAAAGAGGAATTAGTTTACAAGAAATTTTACAGAGTTTAGATGTATGGGGAGCAAAGGATTTAAATAAAAAAAGACTCGTGTAATAATAACGAGTCTTTTTCTATTTTTTAGTAAAATCAATTTATTTAGCTTTATCAACTATTAAACGATTTTCTCTATTAGCAACCTCCCATGCAGTGTAAAATACTAAACGAGCTCTGTTTTCTAACAACTCATAGTTAATTTTATCAGGCGTATCGGTTGGTTGATGATAATCTGCATGTGTTCCGTTAAAGTAAAATATAATAGGAATGTTATGTTTTGCAAAGTTGTAATGATCTGAACGGTAGTAAAAACGATTTGGATCATTTTCATCATTATACTTATAATCTAAGTTAATATTCATGTACTTATTATTAACTTTTTCAGATAATTCGTGTAACTCAGTACTTAATTTATCAGAACCTATTAGGTATACATAATTAGGATCATCTTTATGTCTGTCATCTATTCTACCTACCATATCAATATTAAGGTTTGTGACAGTATTAGCTAAAGGAAAAATTGGGTTTTCTGTATAATATTTAGATCCTAATAATCCTTTTTCTTCACCAGTAACGTGTAAAAATAAGATTGATCTTTTAGGACCTTTACCAGCGTCTGCAGCTTTTTTAAAAGCTTCAGCAATTTCTAAAATTGCAACTGTTCCAGATCCATCATCATCTGCACCATTATAAATTTTGCCATTTTTTACTCCTTCGTGATCTAAGTGAGCAGAAATAACAACTATTTCATCAGGTTTTTCAGTTCCTTTAATAAATGCAACTACATTTTCAGAATCTTTTAACTTCATTCCTCTTCGGTTGTTGCTTAAGTATTCAGAAGGTACTTCTTGAAAATAATCATCGCCACCTAAAGGAGAAGGAATATTTTGGCTTTTGTAAAAGTTTTTTAAATATTCAACAGCCTTTTTTTGCCCTGGTTCACCCGTATCTCTACCTTCAAATTCATCAGAAGCGTAAATAAATAAATGTTTACCTAAATCTTTTGCAGTAATAGTTTCTGCATATGCTACAGCAGCATCAGTATTGTTAGTAGTGGCTGATGCACTTTTTGTAGTGGTAGTATCTTTTCCACTAGCACAAGAAGCTAGAGCGATAACACCAGCAGTGTATAAAATTTTTTTCATGAAAATATTCGATTTGTTGTATTAGTTATCAAAAGTAACGAAATGTTACAAGCAACCAAATTTAATTTTTGTTGATGACGAACTGTTGTAAATTTTTGTTAAAACTTATAAGATCTTTAGGAAATAGTGTATTAAATGCGTCTTGATCAATTAAGTCGTTAGCGTTGCCTGTAAAAACCTGTTTGTCTGACAGTAACACAAAATCATCTGCTAACTGTAATGCTAAATTAACTTGGTGGGTTGAAATTATAATTGTTTTTTGAGTGGTTTTAACTAAGTTTTTTAAGATAGAAAACACTTTAAAGGTATGATGGATATCAAGATGAGCGGTGGGTTCATCTAGCAAAATGATTTCCGTGTCTTGAGCTAAGGCTCTGGCAATTAAAACACGTTGTAATTGTCCGTCACTTAATTCGTAAAATCTTCTATGTTGAAGGTGGTCAATTTCTGTAAGGGATATGGCCCAATTTATTTTTTCAATATCATCAGAAGATAATCTATCTATCCAGTTAGTGTAGGGTTGTCTTCCTAAGGCTACTAGTTCAAAAACAGTAAGCTGACTAGCGGGTAACCTTTCTGTTAAAACCAAACTTAGTTTTGTGGCAAGCTCTTGAGGAGAATAATCTGCGAGTAATTTCTGGTTTATCTTTATAGAACCTTCAATAGGTTTTTGAACTTTACTAATAGTTCTTAATAATGTAGATTTACCTATGCCGTTTTTACCTAATACGGCAATTAATTTTCCTTTTTCAATTGCAATATTAATATTGTTAGCAACAATATTTTTCTCTTTTTTATGAAAATATCCAACAGCTAGTTTAGCTGTTTCTAATACAATATTTGATTTTTTGAAGGTCAATTATACGTAAATTTTTTTCTTTCTAACTAGTAACCAGATCACTATAGGTGCGCCAAATAATGAAGTAATAGCATTTATAGGTAATGTAAATTCACTGGTTGGTAGCTGTGCAATAGTATCGCAAATTAATAAAACAATTGCGCCTAAAATAGCAGTTGCTGGTAATAAAATTTTATGGCTTGCCGTTGTAAAAATAAGTTTTATAACGTGGGGTACAGCCAATCCAACAAAAGCTATTGGGCCAGCAAATGCGGTAATAACCCCGGTTAATAAACTAGTTACTAATAAAACTAAAATTCTTGTTCTTTTAATATCAATACCAAGGCTTTTAGCATAATTTTCTCCCAGTAAAAAACTGTTTAAAGGTTTTATAATAGTAAATGTAATTAGCATACCAATACAATAAATACTAGAAAATATTAGTATTTCATTCCAAGTTAAATTTCCAACACTACCAAAGCTCCAAAAAACATATTGTTTAATTTGTTCTGAAGAGCTAAAATATGATAATACACTAATTATTGCAGAAGTTAATGAGCCAAACATCAAACCAATTATTAAAATAGACATGGTATTACGTACCCTGTTAGCTGTTATAATTACTGCAGATAATACTAAAAATGAACCTATACTAGCGGCAATTGCAATAGCCCAATTTTCAAGATGAAGCATTCCAATAAAACCACCTAAAAACCCTGAGCCCAATAATAGTAAAGCTACACCTAAGCTTGCACCCGAGGAAATTCCAAGAACAAATGGTCCGGCAAGCGGATTTCTAAAAAGTGTTTGCATTAATAAACCACTTACGGATAATCCAGACCCAACTAAAATAGCGGTAATTGCTTTAGGTAACCGATAATTTAAAATAATGGTTTCCCAACTAATTTTTACAGCTTTTCCTCCTGACAAAATGGTTAAAATATCAGAAATAGGAATACGTACAGATCCTAAACTAATATTTGCTAACGTAAAAATTATCAGTAAAACTGCTAGTATTAAAAAAGGTTTTTTATATGATGTTTGTAGTTCTTTCATTTAAAGTTTGGTACACTTTAATAGTGAAACAAAGCTACAATTTATATTCATTTAAAAAATTGATTAGTTTTTTAATTGCTAAACCTCTGTGGCTTATTTCGTTTTTTTGACTTGAACTCATTTCGGCAAATGAAACAGCATACCCTTCAGGTTTAAAAATAGGGTCATAACCAAACCCTTTTTCACCTTGTTTATTTTTCAAAATTTCACCTTTACAAACTCCATCAAAAATAAATTGTTTACCATCAATGTTTAAGCAAATAGCAGTTCGGAACTGTGCTAATCTTTGCTCTTTGTTTGTTAATGCATGTAATAGTTTTTGCATATTGTTTTCTGCATTAGCCGGTTCACCTGCATATCTGGCTGAATAAACCCCAGGTTCTCCATTTAACGCATCAACTTCTAATCCTGTGTCATCAGCAAAACAATTAAAACCAAAATTTTGAGTAATATGATTCGCTTTTAGTTTTGCATTTCCTTCTAAAGTAGTTGCAGTTTCATCAACTTCATCAAAACAATTAATATCTTTTAAAGATAGTAGTTCAATATTTTTGGGAAGCATTTTTTGAACTTCAGCAAGTTTATTTAAGTTGTTGGTGGCAAAAACTAATTTCATTTTAAGTATGTTTAGGGTAACAAATGTAAGTATTTTAAAATTTTTTAGATATTTAAATTGTAAATACGTAAACTATTATTTTTGTTGAAACCCTTTGTAAATACTAGTGTGTCGGGTAAATGTCGGGCTAAAATCAATCTTAAAATTTTATACATCAATCAAGCTAAATTAACATTGCATGGAAATCGAAAATATATTTATTATGAAACAACCAGCATTAGGGAAAAGAATTTCCGAATTAAGAAAACAAAAAGGGTTAACTCAAGAAGAGTTAGTGGAGAAGTGTAATGTTAGTGTACGAACCATTCAGCGAATAGAATCAGGTGAAGTAACTCCAAGAAGTTTTACCATAAAAACAATTTTAGCAGCATTAGATGAAAAGTTAGAGACAATAACACTAGACAATGTTGTAGAAATATCAAAAAAGCAACTAACAATTTTACAGGCAGCTTGGATAGTTGGGGTTATATATTTTATTATTGGTTTTGTAGAAGTAATTGCAGATTATAATTTAATGATTGGTGAAACTGATTTTATAAGTAAACCAATTTATGTTGTGGTGAAAATTATAACAGCATTGTCTTTTTCTATCTTATTTATAGGATTTGCTGAAATTGGGAAGGTGTTTAATAAACGATTTATAACTATATCAAGTTATCTTTTTATCGTAATTTTTATTCTAAGCTGTTTGTATGATGTATTTGATACCAACTATAGTTATGAGATTACCTCTGTAAGTTTGGTATTAAAATCAATAGTATTTGGTGTGCTTCAGGTATTGTTTGGGATAAGTTTATTGAGTTTGCAAAAACAATTTGCAGGTGTTGTTATAGCATTAGCAGTTTTAGAAATATTAACAGGCGTGTTTTTTACAACTGTAGTTGGTGCGCCAGTAGCAATGTTTTTTTTAATACCAACTATTTTATTAGAAATTATAGTAGTATTTATGGTGTATCAAAAATTAAAAAAAGAACTTTATTCATGATGATAAGGCTCGTTTCTTAGAATAGTAAAACCTCGATAAATTTGCTCTACAACAAATAAGCGTATCATTTGGTGGGAAAATGTCATTTTAGAAAGTGATATTTTTCCTTGCGCTTTGTTGTATACAGCTTCAGAAAACCCGTAAGGTCCACCAATAACTAATACCAATTGTTTTAAACCAGCGTTCATTTTTTTCTGTAAATACTTAGAAAATTCCATAGAGGTAAATTGTTTACCTTTATCGTCTAATAAAACTAATTGATCTGTAGGTTGTAGTTTATTTAAAATTAGCTCTCCTTCTTTTTCTTTCTGTTGATCTTCTGATAGGTTTTTAGCATTCTTGATATCAGGAATCACCTCAATTTCAAATTTAACGTAGTGTTTAAGTCTATTTTGATATACATCAATTAATTTACTTAAATTTTTATCATCTGTTTTACCAATAGCTAAAAGTTTTATTTTCATGAGCTAAGAAATGATTTTTAAATTTTGAGGTTAAGAAAAAAGAAAAATTTAATGCAACAAATTTATTGTTTTAAAATTTAATTCTACAGAACAAAAATCTATTAGTATTTTTACATCAACAATAACAAAACTATGATTTCAAAAGAGCAATTTAATACAGAGTTAGATTTAATAATAAGTAACGCAATTAGAGAAGATATAGGAGATGGAGATCATACTTCTTTATCTTGTATTCCTGCTGATGCTTCAGGAAAAGCTAAATTATTAGTAAAAGATGAAGGTATAATTGCAGGTGTAGAATTTGCTAAAATGGTTTTTAGTTATGTTGATCCGGCCTTAACAGTTGAAACTTTAATTAATGATGGTGAACAAGTAAAGTTTGGAGATATTGTTTTCTATGTAACCGGTAAATCACAATCAATTTTACAAGCTGAAAGGTTGGTGTTAAACGCTATGCAACGCATGAGCGCAATAGCTACCAAAACCCGTTTTTTTGTAGATTTATTAGAAGGAACAGGAACCAAAGTTTTAGATACAAGAAAAACAACACCAGGTATTAGAGCTCTTGAAAAATGGGCTGTTAAAATAGGAGGTGGAGTAAACCATAGGTTTGCACTGTATGATATGGTAATGATTAAAGATAACCATATTGATTTTGCAGGTGGAATTACGCAAGCTATCAATAAAACAAAAGCATATCTTACAGAAAAGGAATTAGATATTAAAATTATTGTAGAAGCAAGAAATTTACAAGAAATTGAAGAAATCTTAAAAAATGAAGGAGTATATCGTATTTTAATAGATAACTTTAATTATGAAGATACACGAAAAGCTGTAGCCTTAATAGGTAATACATGTTTAACAGAAAGTTCTGGTGGTATTAATGAAAAAACTATTCGAAAATATGCAGAATGTGGGGTTGATTTCATTTCATCTGGTGCTTTAACACATTCGGTATATAACATGGATTTAAGTCTAAAAGCAGTTGATTAATGAATGATTTTTTTGATGAACAAACTTTTAAAAAAGTAGATTTTACGCAAACTAAGATTGCAAAAGGAGAGTATGATAATTGTGTTTTTATCAATTGTAACTTTGAGCAAATACATGCGTCTAATATTCAGTTTTTAGAATGTGAGTTTATCAATTGTAATTTTAGCAATACCATTGTTACTAATACCTCATTTAAAGACGCAGTATTTAAAAATTGTAAAATGATAGGGGTAAAGTTTCATGAGTGTGCCACTTTTTTATTAAGTTTTCAATTTAACAACTGTCAGTTAAGTTTTGCATCATTTTATAACTTAAAAATACCTTTTACAAATTTTAAAGATTGTAACTTAGAATCTGCGGATTTTTCAGAAGCAAACTTAACTAGTGCCGTATTTGAAAATTGTAATTTGCAAAAAGCTGTTTTCGAAAATACTATTTTAGAAAAAGCGAATTTATCAACAGCTTACAATTACAATATTCAGCCAGATAAAAACAAATTAAAATCAGCCATATTCAGTAAACAACACATAGAAGGTTTACTGCTCAATTACCAAATTAAGCTTGTAGAATAGTAACATGACAAAACAAATAGAAGACAACTTAAAAAAAATACCAGTAGTCAACTGGTTTGTTCAACTTGGTAAACAAATTAAAATACCAGGTTTAGAAGGAATGTCTTTTTATGATTTGTTAGAATTGTATGGGCTAGGTATTGTTAAAGGAGCATTAACAACACGTGCTGGTGGAATTGCGTTTAGTTTTTTTATGGCTATTTTTCCGTTTTTATTATTCATATTAACATTGTTACCCTACATTCCTATAGATGGTTTTCAAAATGGATTATTCTCGTTAATTAGTGAAATTTTACCGCCCAAAACATTTGATGCTGTAGATGGTGTTATTAAAGATATTTTAAACAATCAGTATGGAGGATTATTATCATTTGGTTTTTTAGCCTCTATCTTTTTAATGACAAATGGCGTGAATGCCATATTTGGTGGTTTTGAGTATTCAATTCATGTAGATGAATTTAGAAACGTGTTTAAATCTTATTTAATTTCGTTAGGAGTTTCATTATTAATGGTTTTCTTTTTAATAATAACTGTTACGCTCATTATTTTTTACCAAATAGCACTAACAAAAATAGGCTGGTTAGAAACAAGCGGACTCAATTTATTTTATTGGGGAAGAGGCTTTTTGTTTTTACTCATGATTTTTACAATTGTTTCTCTTTTGTTTAGGTATGGTACAAAACAAGGTAAGGAAGTTCGTTTCTTTTCACCAGGAGCAATTTTAACCACCATAGTATCTTTATTTAGTTTTTATTTATTTGGATATTATGTGGTTGAGTTTTCAAAATACAATGAATTATACGGATCTATTGGTACCTTATTAATTTTAATGCTATTTGTTTGGTTAAATGCTATTATACTATTACTTGGTTTTGAATTAAACGCATCTTTGTACCGATTAAAACATAGAAATAAAACTTCGTAATCCGCTAATAAATTCAGATATTTGCACCCAATTTTGTCATTCCTACATAGGTAGTTATTACAAAAGCCAATAATCAGTTGTTTAATATTTGTTTACCACAAGGGTGTAAACTAGCATAAATCAATTCAATGAAACCAAGTATTCCAAAAGGAACCAGAGATTTTTCATCAACCGAAGTAACCAGAAGAAACCATATTTTTAGTATCATAAAAAAGGCTTTTGAGTTATTTGGATTTCAGCCTATAGAAACTCCAAGTTTTGAAAATTCATCTACCTTAATGGGAAAGTATGGAGAAGAAGGAGATCGTTTGATTTTTAAAATATTAAACTCTGGAGATTATTTAAAGAAGGTTGATGATACGTTACTTAGCGCAAAAGAAAGTAATAAAGTTACTCCTAAAATCTCAGAAAAGGCGTTGCGTTACGACTTAACAGTGCCATTTGCCCGTTATGTGGTGCAACACCAAAATGAAATTACTTTTCCATTTAAAAGATATCAAATTCAACCAGTTTGGAGAGCAGATCGCCCACAAAAAGGTCGTTTTAGAGAATTTTACCAATGTGATGCAGATGTTGTAGGAAGCGGTTCTTTATGGCAAGAAGTAGAATTTGTTCAATTATATGATACCGTATTTAGTAAGTTAGGTTTAACAGGTACGACCATAAAAATTAATAACAGAAAAATCTTATCGGGAATTGCTGAGGTAATTGGAGCGAAAGATAAATTAATAGATTTTACAGTTGCCTTAGACAAATTAGATAAGATTGGAAAAGAAGGTGTGGTAAAAGAAATGCTTGAAAAAGGTATAACTGAAAGCGCTATCGAAAAAGTAGATCCTTTATTTAATTTTTCAGGCACAAATATTGATAAGTTAAATGCGTTAGCAGAAATGTTAGCAACATCTGAAGAAGGAACTAAGGGAGTAGAAGAGTTACGTTTTGTAACAGATTCTATAACTTCTTTAGGATTGCAGTCAGCAACTTTAACATTAGATGTAACATTAGCACGTGGATTGAATTATTACACCGGAGCTATTTTTGAAGTTGCTGCTCCAGAAGGAGTAAAAATGGGATCTATTGGAGGAGGAGGAAGATATGATGACTTAACTGGTATTTTTGGTTTAAAAGATGTAAGTGGAGTTGGTATATCTTTTGGATTAGATAGAATATACTTAGTAATGGAAGAGTTAGGATTGTTTAATGATGTTAGCTTGCCAAAACCAAAAGTATTGTTTTTAAACTTTAATGAAAATGAAGGTTTACAAAAAGTAAAAGCCATTGCAGAGTTGAGGTCAAACGGGATTAAAGCCGAGTTGTATCCGGATGTTGCCACAAGCAATAATCAACAAAAAAAGCAATGGAAATATGTAGATAAAAGAGCAATAGAATATGTTGTAACAGATGTTGAAGGAGAGAAGTTCAACATAAAAAATAGCAATTCTGGAGATCAAAAATTACTGACAATTAACGAAATAATTAATTTTATAGATTAAATCACGATTTTTTGTTTTACTTTTACGTGAAAATATTAAACAAAAAGAGATGTTTGAGATTACTAATAACATGAAAGACGAAAGAATAGACGAGATTGGAGAAAACCACATAGGAACTTCTGCAACTACACCTTTACGAGCAGATGCTTTTGACATTTCTGACAGTGAAAAAATTGAAAAGATTCAAGAGAGTGTAAGAGATATTTTAGAAACTTTAGGAATGGACTTAACAGATGATAGTTTACAAGGCACGCCAAAAAGAGTGGCAAAAGCCTTTGTTAACGAGTTGTTTGCAGGTTTAAACCCTAATAACATGCCAAAACCATCAACTTTTGATAATAATTACAAGTATGGTGAAATGTTGGTTGAAAAAAATATAGTAGTATACTCTACTTGTGAACACCATTTATTACCTATAGTTGGTAGAGCACATGTGGCATACATATCTAAAGGTAAGGTAATTGGTTTATCAAAAATGAATCGTATTGTAGATTATTTTGCAAAAAGACCTCAAGTACAAGAGCGTTTAACAATGCAAGTAGTTCAAGCTTTACAAGAGGCTTTAGGTACTCAAGATGTTGCTTGTGTTATAGATGCTAAACATTTATGTGTTAATTCTAGAGGAGTAAAAGATATTGAGAGTTCTACAGTAACTGCTGAATTTGGCGGAAAGTTTAAAGAAAAAGAAACTAAACGCGAATTTTTAGATTACATAAAATTAAACACCAATTTTGAATAACAATTGGTTTAATCATAAAAAAAGCCTTGAGTTTAATTTACTCAAGGCTTTTTTTATTAGTAAGTGTTAGTGTTTACCAACGTAATGCTTTTAATCGGTTGTACCCAACAGCCATAAAAACAAAAGAAATTAATGCTTTTACGGCACCAAAAGTTAGTTTATCGTCTGTTTTCCATGATGCGATAATAACATAAGTAGATTTATCAGCTAACAATTGTGTGGCTGTATCTACTAAAATTATTAACCCGAATACGATGTATAAATATGGAATAATTTTTTTCATTTTAATTATTTACTGGAATTTTGATAGTGTATAATTTTCTGCTTTTGTTGTTAAGATGCGTTTCTCTTAACCATGGATTTTCTAATTTTAACTCTTTATATGTAATCTTGTGTTGATTAGCAAAGTTAGCAATACTTGTAATAGCAGTATCTACTTTTACATCATAAGTAGTTATAGGTTGGTATAAATCTTCTTGTTCAAAAACAAATCCATATTTTTTAGGATTCGATAAGATTTCCTTTAATGCTAAAATTCTAAACACATATCGAGAAGTTTCATCATTTAAATATAAATCATAATAATTGTCAACTTTTTGTTCATTTAAACGTTGATTTATTCTTCCATTTCCAGCATTATAAGCTGCTGCTGCAAGTGTCCAAGAGTTAAACTTGTTCTTTGCGTTTTTTAAATATTCTGCGGCTACTTTAGTGGCTAATTCTAGGTTATAACGTTCGTCTACATTTTTGTTAACTTCTAGGCCATATTCTCTTGCTGTACCTCTTAAAAAATGCCAAAATCCAGCTGCTCCAGCATGAGATTTGTTATTCATTAAACCGCTTTCAGCAACACATAAATATTTAAAATCATCTGGTAAACCGTATTTAGCTAGCATTTTTTCAATTTCAGGAAAATATTTGTTGGCACGTTTAATTAATAATAGTCCGTTAGATTGCCAATAAGTATTCACTAAAATTTCTCTATCCAAACGCTCTCTGATATTGGCCTTTTCTAGCGGAACACGTTCTCCGGCAAACTCCATATAACTCGGAAGTTTTATGGCTTTTACTTCATACAATTCACTTACTTTTTTTGTAGGTGAATTATTACTAGATGATGATAAACTATTTTTATGAGCTCTCTTAGACTTTGGAATAGTGTCTTGAGAGGAAATCTCAGAACTTTTAAATGGTTTATAAGTAGCATTCATTAAAAAAAATGCTAATGCTACAAAGCTAATCATGCTTAAAAAACGAACTGACTTATTCATAGGTGTTGTTAGGTTTTTAATTATACAATGCAGGTACACTCTTTTGCTAAAATTTTTGAAATGGTTTTGGCCTTATTCAAAATCATGATGTGAGTACCGTTATTAATTTCTATAACATTTTTAATGTGCTTTATAGGAAACACTTCGTCTTTGTTGCCATGAATATGTAAAACGTAGTCTAATTCTTTATGTTGTTGCCAATTTAAAACTGTATGAATGGCCCATTGTAAATAGTTTGCGTTATTTACAGAGAGGTACATTTTGTATAATTCGGCTCTTTTCTTTAAATAATTACCTATAAACAAATGTTCATAAGCTTCGATATTTTCGGCAATTTTAGCTGGAAATAGTTTGTAAGCTCTAGTTTTTTGAGCAATTTTTAAGCGTTTTGGTAGTTCTTTCCTACTTTTTATGCTCGATATGATAATTACACGTTGTGTGTGTATTATTTTACTCATTTCTTGAACCATTACACCTCCAAAAGAAACACCAATTAAAATGGGGTTTTGATGTGTTATTTTTTCACACATTCTTTTGGCATAATGTTCTATAGGTTCTGTAGTGCTTACAGGTAAAATCCAGTCTAAAAAGTGTAATTCAAAAGTATCGGGTGGTAGTTGAATATGCTCAAATATCTTCGTGTTGGCAGCTAATCCAGGAACGAAATAAATGTGCGTTTTCTCCACGTTATTCAAAGAATTTTTTGTCTAATAAAATACCTTCTACATACTCTTTAACATCTATAAGTTCTGTTGGAACTTCATCACTCCATAGTCGAACTTCTATTTGTTCTCCATTGTATGATATAAACGTACTAGGCAAATCCATTATTTTAGGATTGTCGTATTTTTTTTGAAAAGAAGAAAAGTTATTTTTTTCTAATTTTTCTTTTAGTGTGTTAAATTCTTTATCGCTAAGTAGAAATTCTTGTATACCAGTAACTAAAACATTTTCTATGCCTTTATAGGTAACTTTTCCTGTTTCGTTAATACTAACTTCAAAAACAGGACAATCTCCAAAGCATGGTGTTTTTTTTATTTTAAATAAAGGAATATTTACTTCTTCATTATTATTTAAAGATGCTGAAGAGTTTAGATTTACTGATGCAAATTCATCAGATTTTCTTAATTTTTCAAGCCAAAAATCTCTCTTGTTAACAGGAACTTTTACTAATGCTATTCTAACATTATTATTGTTGAAAACTAATGAGTCCCAAGTTAAGCCACTGTTGGTAATTAAAGCTTTAGCATCATTTACAGTTGAACTCTTTTTTAATTCTACTAATAAATCGTTAGTTTCAAACGTTGTATTACCCGATGTTTTTTGTGGTGAATTACAACTAACAATCAAAAGAAAAAATGCTAAATATGCTAACTTCATATGTGTGTTTACTGGTAAATAAAACGATTATAATGCCAATTTACGCAATAACTTTGGCATCAACAAAATCAAAACGCACTAATCCGTCTTCGTCGATTGTAGTAAGTTTTACTTTTCTAAGCGTATTTACTAATGCAGGATTCCATGGGGTTTTTACTTTTACATAGTTTTGGGTAAAACCATGAATGTAACCTTCTTTATTCTCTCCTTCAAAAAGAACTGTTAACTCGTTTCCTAATTGGCTTTCATAAAAAGCTCTTCTTTTTTTAACAGAAAGTCCGCGTAACATTTTACTTCTTTTAGAACGAATATTTTTTGGAACTACACCATCCATTAAAACAGCTTCTGTATTGGCTCTTTCAGAATAAGTAAATACATGTAAATATGAGATGTCTAACTCTGATAGATAATTGTAAGTTTCTAAAAATAATTCATCTGTTTCACCTGGAAAGCCAACAATTACATCTACACCAATACATGCATTTGGCATTGTTTGTTTAATTTTAGCAACTCTGTCTGTATAAACCTTACGTAAATAACGACGTTTCATTTTTTTTAATAAGGTGTCGCTACCAGATTGCAAAGGAATGTGAAAATGCGGAACAAAAGTATCTGAATTTGCTACAAAATCTATCGTTTCATCTTTTAACAAATTGGGCTCTATAGATGAAATACGTAAACGATGAATTCCATCAACCGTATCTAAAGCTTTAACAAGATCGAGAAATGTATGTTCATGTCGTTTATTACCAAACTCACCTTTACCGTAATCACCAATGTTTACTCCTGTTAAAACAATTTCTTTAATTCCTTTTTCAGAGATTTCTTTAGCATTATTCATTACATTTTCTAGTGTATCACTTCTAGAAATCCCTCTAGCAAGAGGAATAGTACAATAAGTACACTTATAGTCACATCCGTCTTGTACTTTTAAAAACGCACGTGTTCTATCTCCAATAGAGTAAGCACCTACATAATTGTCTGCATCTTCTATTTCACAAGAATGTACTTCTCCAATATCATTTTTTGTTAAATCGTTAATGTAGCTGGTTACATTAAATTTTTCAGTAGCACCTAAAACTAAATCTACCCCATCTACGGCAGCCAATTCTTCTGGTTTTAACTGTGCATAACATCCAACAGCAATTAAAAAAGCTTCAGGATTTTGTTTTAAAGCAGATTTTACAATGGTTTTAAAACGCTTATCAGCATTATCAGTAACCGAGCAAGTGTTAATAACATATACGTCGGCTTCTTGTTCAAATTCAACACGAGAAAAACCTTCGTTTACAAAGTTACGTGCAATAGTTGAAGTTTCTGAAAAATTAAGTTTACAACCTAAGGTGTAAAAAGCTACTTTTTTATCTGCATTCATAATTCTGGCTATCCTAATTAAAATAAAAGCTTTTGGATAAGTCTTTATTTTTTTAGAAGTTCGTAAAATATGTGGTATTTAACGTACTTCATGTATTTTGAGTCTGCAAAAGTACAATTAAAAGATGATTTTTGAAACTGAAAGATTATTGGTTAGGAAATTAGAAGTTTCTGACATTGAGGGATTTTTTGAATTACAAAGCAATCCTAATGTAATGCAGTATGCAACAGGGAATGTACAATCTCGAGAAGCTATAGAATTTGAGCTTAAAGACTTAATATCTAAGTATTCAGATTCAAAAAATGATTTCTGGATTTACGCTGTAGCGCTTAAAACTAATAATGAATTTATAGGTACAGTAGCTTTTGTTAAAGATGGTAAAGACGATGAAATTGGATATCGTATCATCGAAAGGTGTTGGGGTTTAGGTTATGGAAATGAAATTTGTGGCGGAATGGTATGTTATGCTAAAGCTAGATGTATACCTAAATTAGTAGGTTATGTTGTAGATGTAAATAAGGCATCAGCAAAAATATTGGTTAATAATGGATTTACGGCAGTTCATAAATTTGTAAGTGACGATATTAATTTACCTGAAACAAAATATGAGATTATCTTGTAAAAAAACCACTTACTGAGATAGTAAGTGGTCAAATTTTTAAAAAACTAGTTATTATTATCTAACAGCTATTGGATAAGATTCTCCTCTATTAGATACAGAACCAGATGTTCTAGGTGCACCACCTCTTGCATGCATAATACCAGCAACGTGAGGTGAAGCCATAGAAGTTCCGCTTAAAGTTGCGTAACCTCCGTTTAAATAAGTACTGTATACACTACTTCCAGTAGCAATAACATCAATAGGATTCATGTTATAGTTAGAGAAAGAAGAAAAAGAACGGTTACATGTCATTGAAGCAACAGTGTAAATATTAGTTCCGTTAATACATGCAGGATCATAAAGAGCTGCGTTTGCACTACTGTTTCCAGCAGCAATTGCTACTAATGTACCAGAGTTAGCTAAAGATAAAAGTGCATTACGGTATGATGAGTTACTAGAACATCCATTTCCGTAGTATCCACCTAAACTTAAATTAGCTACATCTCCAGCAATATCATAAGTACCTACGTGGTTAATTCCAGCAAGGATAGTAGAAGTACTACTTCCTCCACTACAACCAAATACTCTTACAGGTACAACACTAGCACCAGCAGATACACCAACAACACCTTGGCTGTTGTTAATTGCAGCAGCGGTACCAGCAACGTGAGTTCCGTGACCGTTACAATCATTTGCACTTCCGCCTACAAAAGATTTAGCGTACGTTGAGTTGGTAACAACATTTAAATCTGGGTGATCTAAATCGATACCGCTGTCAATTACCCAAATCCACTGATCTTTTGAAGCTCCATTTGTAAATCCACCAGCATTAGAAATACCACATGGTGTTTGTTGTGCCATTCTTTGTGCTTTGCTTGCCTCTACAGTACTTTCTACTTTAAAGTCTGGTAATTCAACATATCTATCATGTTCAATCATTGCAATGCTTGGATCTTTAGATAATTCTAAAAATTCATCTTTAGATAATTTTACGGCAACCCCAGTAAATTTAGTAGTGTAGTAGTTTAAAACATTTTTAGAATCTACTAAACTTCTAGAAAGTACCGTATTCATTTTTTCAATCGATACTTCTGATAATTCTCTTACTTTTTCAGCTTTAGCAATTCTGCTAGTAAATTTTGTTGTTGATAGAGTTTTTGAAGTGGGGGACACTGCATCATTCTTAAAAACCACAATGTATTGCCCTGGAATGATGTTTCCATCACTAGCAGTAGCTTCACTGGTTGGTTGAACATTTGCATCGTTACTTTCGTTTTGACAAGAAGTAACAACTAGCGCCAGGGAGAGGGCGCAAAAAGTTAGTTTGACTAAATTTTTCATTTGTAATAAATTTTTAATTTCCTCAAATTTAGATAATTACATTTCTAACTACCAAATCTTGACTTTATGCAAATGAGTGTTTTTTAACATCAAAAATAACTATTATTTAAAGTTAACGCAACGCTGTAGCAATATATAAATATAGGGGTTCAGCTTTTTTTAAGATTTTTTTTTGCTTTTTTGTGGATAAAAAAACACATTATTTTTTTTAACATTAATTAACGTTTTTTAACTTAATTTAACAATAGTTGTTATTAATTTTAAATGTTAATTATTTATGTTATTTGCAATAGAAAAACACAATTGTAGTGATTATGTTTGTTTTTTAACTAATTAATTAAAAAATATTGTCATTATTTTATTTTGTTAAGAGTTGTAGTATTTTGTTAAAATTTTAGAAAAAAGTACGTTTTCCATTTTAATATTTTACGTCAGTTTAATTTAATAAACGTTCAAAAAACTAATAGTTTTATATTTACAAGAGATTAGTTACAAGAATGAGTGTATTTTTTAAATATAAGTTACAAAAAAGAGTTGCTGGTTTATTGGTGATAACTTTAATGTTGTTTTCATGCAACAAAAGAATTGGAAACTTTAGTGAAAATGAAGTTTTTAGATACAATGAACATGCAAATATTACATCTCTAGATCCGGCTTTTGCTAAAGATCAACGCAATATTTGGGCTGTAAATCAGTTGTACAATGGCCTTGTTCGTTTGGATGATAGTCTAAAAGTTAGACCAGATATTGCCAAGAGTTGGCGTATTTCAGAAGACGGAAAAACGTATTCGTTTCTTTTAAAAAACAATGTTTTCTTTCATAAAAGTAACATTTTTAAAGAAGATAGCACTCGAAAAGTAATTGCTCAAGACTTTAAATATAGTTTAGAAAGATTACAATCCTCTAAAGTGGCTTCACCAGGTGGTTGGGTATTGCAAAATGTATCGGCAATTAATGTGCAAAATGATAGTGTTTTAAATATTGAACTACATCAAGCTTTTCCACCTTTTCTTGGGTTATTAGCTATGAAGTACTGTTCTGTAGTTCCAAAAGAAGCAGTTGATTTTTTTGGAAATGAATTTAGATCTAATCCAGTAGGGACTGGTCCATTTCAATTTAAATTATGGGTGGAGAATACCAAACTAGTATTGCGTAAAAACCCATTGTATTTTGAGAAAGATATAAATGGAAACTCACTACCTTATTTAGAGGCTGTAGCTATTACTTTTTTACCAGATAAGCAAAGTGAGTTTTTACAATTTATTCAAGGAAATCTTGATTTTATGAAAAGTTTAGATGCTTCTTATAAGGATGATATTTTACAAACGGATGGAACTTTACAGCCAAAATATAATGCATCAATACAAATGCAAAAAGGTGCTTATTTGAATACTGAATATTTAGGTATTTATTTAGATGAAGCTGTAAAAGCTCCCACATCATCAAAGTTAATTAGGCAAGCAATAAATTATGGCTTTGATCGTAAAAAAATGGTAACATTTTTAAGAAACGGAATAGGTTTTCCTGCTATTAATGGTTTTATACCTAAAGGCTTACCCTCTTTTAATAATCAAGAAGGTTATACGTATCAACCTAAAAAAGCAAGAGAATTAGTGGAGAAGTACATTAATGAAACAGGAAATATTAATCCAACAATAACAATAACTACTAATAGTAATTATTTAGATGTTTGCGAATATATTCAAAGAGCACTTCAAAAAATAGGTTTACAAGTAAATGTGGATGTAATACCGCCTTCATCTTTACGTCAAGGAAAAGCGAGTGGGAAATTACCAATTTTTAGAGCTAGTTGGATAGCAGACTATCCAGATGCTGAAAATTATTTATCGTTATTTTACAGTAAAAATTTTACTCCAAACGGACCAAACTATACGCACTTTAAAAATAAAAATTTTGATGTTTTATATGAGTTGGCTATAAGAGAAACAAATGACGCTAAACGTTATCAGTTATATCAAAAAATGGACAGTATCATTATTGATGAAGCACCAGTTATTTCTTTATATTATGATGAGGTAATTCGTTTTAGTCAAAATAATGTTTCAGGGTTAGGTATTAATCCAATTGATTTATTGGATTTACGAAAAGTTAAAAAGCAATAGTTTCTGTTTTAATTTCTTTATCTGATAGATTTACCAATACAAGCCCTTCTTGGTTTTGAGTAAGTTGAGCTATCATTTCACCTTTGTCGTTAATGTAACAACTTTTTCCGCCTGCTTCAATGTTCCAGTTTGTACCACAGTAATTAGACATTATAATATGAAGTGAATTACTCTTAGCATATGATTTTAGTTTATCCAATCCGCTATCTATTCCGCTTTTTGAATAGAAAATACTTGGTAAATAAAATGAGCTATTTGTGTTTTTTGCGTTTTTTGCGTGATTTTCATGTTCAATATCAGCACAAATAGCAAACGATATTTGTTTTTGTTGATTTTAAAAAACAAAAAACTGGTATTTTAATACCAGTTTTTAAATTATGTTAGTGAATGTTTTTATCTGTTTCGTTCTATTAACAAATCTCTTTCAAGTGTTTTGTATTCTTCTTTGGCTTTTTCAAGTGCAATTTTATATTCTTCAATGGTTTCCTCAGCATTTTTAAGTTTACTTAACTTTCCTTTCATGTTTTGTATTTCTAGGTATAGGTTTACTACGTCATAATACATATCATGTTTATAAGCACTATTTTTATTGGGAATAGATTTTTGTAATTCAGCCAAGTCTTTTCCAATTAATTGATTGATATATTGAACGTTTTGTCCAGGAACATCTAGTGAATCAACTAATTTTTTTATGTTTCTCATCCTGTTAGAGAATTCACTTTGAAACTGAATTTCTTTATCAAAATTTTTTGCTTGCGTTTTTAAAATATTGTTTTCTTTAACAGGTACTTTAAATGTAAAAAATACAGCAGTAACTATAGTAGCAGTAGTTAATAAAAATAATAGTAAAAATTTTATAAAGCTATTTCTTCTTTCTTTAGTGTTTTTTGGTTTCATGTGCGTTTTTCAATAATATTAACTTCTTTGACAAATAACTACGTCGTCCTCTTTTAAGTTATTTGCATTTACGGTTTTCGAAAAATTTAAATATTGTACTCCTTTAAAAAAGGATGGTTTTCTGTAAAACACCCATTTATAAGGTTGGTTAGAATCATCTAAAAATTCTACTTTTTCTTCAGGGTTTCTTTCATTGTAATCATTTAAAAAGAAATAAAATAATTTCCCAAATTCAAGGTTCTCCGGAGCTTTAACTCTAAAGTTAGTTACCTCGTCGTCTGCATTTCCTTTTTTCTTGAACTCAAAGCTTATAACAATTGGGTTTTTTAGTTCGTTAGAAGTTGGATCTTTAACATTTTCCCCCAATGGATATAACCATTGTTTGTAAACCTTAACAGGAATTAGTAATGCTGCTTCAAACAACTTAACGGTAAGCATTGGAACCATAAAAGGAATGATTGCTGTTAAAAACGTGTAGTTAAAATCTGGTTTGAAAATATCTACCACTTTATAGAATGAAATCAATCCTATTAAGGCAAATGCTAATGAAAAAAAGAATTCATTAATAAAATTTGATTTATCTTCAGCTAAATCTTTAAAGAAAGTTCTTACTACCCATACATGTACACAACCTAAAATTAAAAATAGAACTTGAAATCCAATAAAACTATTTAAAGCTGTGTCGTTTAAAACTTTCGGCGAGCTTAATAAGCCTACTAAAGCAAAAACAATTAGTAAAATAATTCCGTAAATAATAGCCTTTTTCTTACTCTTGTTAAATAGTTTTCTAACGTCTTTAACAATCATCATTAAAAAAGTACTAACTAAAAATAAAAGTATGCTAACTTTAAGCGCATCTCCTTGTAAAATACTTTTTACTCCCATAACAATTATATTTTTGTAGAAACTCCCATAATAGGGTTATCTTTTTCATCTAAAACAAAATTTTGTTTTTTATTATTAAAAAAACTTGTTTTTATTTTTAGCTCTAAAGGTAAAAAATAACTGTAAAATAAATCAAGAAATTCGTTAATTTCTTGGTTTTTGTAGTACAGGTTAAGTTTCTGATTATTAACAGGTCCGATTTTAAATTCTACGTATGGAGCTGCAATATTACTATGTGTTGTTTTTGTGATGAAATTCATACCTAAAACAGTTTCTTTTTCTTCATTTTTAATTTCAAAAGATTCAAACCCTTTTACAAATTCTACTTTTTCTTCTAGTATTTTTGATAAACACAATTTTATCAATTCTAGATCACCTGCAATTTTATGACAATGAGGGAGTAATTTAGCTAACTGTATAATGTATTTGTTATTACTGAATTTATTTAATTTCCAAAAGTCAATTAAAAAGTCATTATTTGTATTGTAGAAATCATTAAGTAGTTCGTCTTCTTTTTTTCGGATATTTATTGATTGGTTGAATAATTCATTTTCTATTGGAGAAAACAACAATCGACTATCTCTTTCTTCTTTTTTTCTAGTTTGTCTACGTTTATTGAAGCTTTCATTATTTTTTCTTTTAGTATTATGAAAAATACCTTCGGGTAATACATCATAAATACCAGGTCTAGATAAATTTAAAAGCAAGGTTTCATCATTTAACTTACCCGTTTTTAAAATATCTCTTCTAAAACCTCGTTGAAAAGTTCCCTCGTTTTGAATACTGTAGTTGTTGCCAATTGAAGTAGTTTTTTGAAGTTCAATAAGTACAACTTCTGCTTTTAGATCTTCATAAAAGCTATTCAATTCGTTTAAAACAGCATACAATGTATCTTCATTCATGGAAATAAGAAATGATTAGTTAGCTTTTCTTCTTCCAGCAGATATTAGTTTTCCTGCCCAATATGGATGCTTTAAGTCGCTAATTTTAACTCCTGCCTCACCATCAACCTTTTGAGAAGTTGCATGAACAAATTTGTTATTATGCAGGTAAACACCTACGTGCACAACATTTAATTGATCTTCACCAAAGAATAACAAGTCACCTTCTGTTAAATGTTCCTCGTTAGTAAATAGTTCTGTTAATTTAGAGCTACATTGTTTTTGAGCAGTTCTTTCCAGGTATAAATCATATGCTTTGATAAATAAACGTTGAGAAAACGAAGAGCAATCAATGGCGTCTTTAGTTTCGCCACCCCATAAATAAGGTGTTCCCATCCATTCATCAATAAAGTTATATAACTCTTTATTAGTTAGACTTAATGGATCAACTTCTAAAATTTCAGCATATTTAATTTGAGTTTCAGAAATAGGATCTGGTTCAGGAATTTGAGTAGTATTATTTTGAATAGAATCGTATTCAACAACAACTGTATTTTCTCTTAATAATTTTTCTTTTTGTTTTTTTAATAAAGCTTCTTTTTTTCTTCTTTCTTTTTCTATTTCTTTAAGCCTTGCTTCAGCAATTTTTTGTTGCTCTTTTAACGCTTTTTTTCTTCTTTTAGCTTCTTTTTTGTTAACAGTAATTCTAACTTCTTTAAGTTTTATTTTTAAGTCTTTTTGTTGCTTAATCATAAAAAATTTAGGGTCATAGCCTTCTTTTAATACAGATATTACATAATTACCTTCTGGTAGTTCTTTCTCTAATGAGAAAAATCCATTTTCATCTGTATAAGTAGATAAATCAATATCTTCTATAATAACTTTAGCTTCCTTAACGGGTAATTCGGTATCATCTTCAATCACATAACTTTCTATAAATAAATTATTTTGTGCTGTAATAAAATTGAAGGATAATAGAAGCAATAATAGCGTGGTTTTTTTCATAATAGCATTTTTTTATTGAGACAACGAAAATAAAAAATATTTAGGTTACTTATTAAATTAAACTGAATAACTGTATGAATGTTATTATTTTAGTTATTTTTGGTTAAAAATTATTTATCTAATGTATGATCAAGAAATATTATCAACTACCATTAAAACCTGACAAGTTAATTAAGAATATGAGTCATGATAAATGCAGTTTAAATGCATCAATTTCTTCACATATTCATTTAATTAATACTACTTTTTTTGGTGAATGCAGCTTTGACGAAAGCTACGGTTGTTCTATTTGGGATATTGATTTTGATAATTTATCAAACGTTAATAAAATAAAAGAAAATATATCAAAATCACTTTTAAATTCATTAAAAGAACACGAAAAGAGATTAACTTCGGTTGCTATAGAAGTAAAAATTAAACAAGAAGAATTAACATCAGAAATTAAAAGTATGATTGTTAAAAAAAAGGTAACCATAAGAGTAAAAGCTACCATTGTAAAAACTAGTGAAAAGTTTTTTTATGAAGAGCATTTTTACATCGGACCGTTATCTTATTAAATAAAAAAAAATGAGCGAAACTAGTGAGGTAATTAAAAACCGAATGATAAAAAGAGCAGCTGCTCTTTGGGGAGTTCCTGCTAATGAAATTGAAATATCTTTTGACCCTGTTGTAACTTTACTATTAGGAGCATGTGCTTCTGAAATTGAAAAAATACATGAAAAAATAAATGAGTCTCAAGCAAGAGTTACTGAAAAAATTATTCAGTTAATGACTCCCGAAACTGTTTTTGGTCCAAAACCAGCACATTGTATTGTAAAAACAGAGCCTGAAGAAGATGAAGTAGTAATAACTCAAGATTTTCTTTTTTCATTTAAAAAGAAAGATGTAGAAAGAGCAAAAGAAAGGTTTAAAGATGTATTTTTTAATCCTATTCAAAATTTTAAAGCAGTAAAAGGAGAAGTAAAGTACTTAGCCTATGGCAATACTATTGTAGAGTTGAATGAGAATACAAAAGAACAAAACATATTAGTTAAAACACCTAAGTCTTTTGCAGAAAAATCTACTATATATATAGGTGTAAACACACCATTAAACGCTATTTCTTTAAAAAACACTTCACTGTATTTTGAAATACAAGATTTTAATAAAACCACGTTGTTTTATCATCATTTAAAAAATGCTAAATGGTTTGCTAATGGAGTAGAGGTTGCTACACATGCTGGATTGTCTGAAGAGAATGAACGTAAAGAGATCATAGCATCTATTTTAGAAGATAATTCTTTAAAGTTATCTAAGTTAACAGAACAGGTAAGAAACAATTATAACAGACACTTTATTTCTATTAAAGATAATTTTAATACACCTAAAGTATTACCAAATGCAATAGAAAATGTAGTTCAAGAAAATAGAATTGCTATTGATGAAAATACTACATGGATTAAGTTGGTGTTTCCTACTATTATTGACGCTTCTGTATTTGAAACTTTTTATTGTTGTTTGAATGCTTTTCCAGTCATAAATAGAAAAAAGGAAGAGTTTACCTATCAATTAAAAGAATACATTAATATTGTTCCAATAAAAACGAGTTCTTTGTTTTTAGATATTAAATCTATAACCAATACTAACGGAGATACATATAAGTTGTTAAATAAGCATCTTTCTTCTAACTCTAAAGGAGTTTATACTTTAAAAAGTGACGATATATCAAAGTTGGATAGTAGAAAATCAAAAGAGTATATTAATCACTTAATAGAATTATTAAAAAGTGAAAGTGCAGCTTTTTCATATTTAAATAATTCCTTTTTAAATACTAATCTTAAAAAATTAAACCAGATAATTTCTTTATTGGAGGTGAAAACGAATAATAAATTTACTGATGATGAAGAAAAGGAAACAAATTATGTAGCTGTTACGCCTTATTATCCTGAAGATTCTCTTTTTGTAGAGTTTTGGGTTACTGATGGAGAGTTTGCAAACAATATTAAGTTTGGAAGTACTTTAAAAAACTATCAAACTGTTGGATTAAAGCAAAAGAAAACATCATTATTAACATCAAGTTATAGTGGAAGAAATGCGTTAGATATGAAAGATAGGCTTAACGCATACAGGAAAACGTTATTAACTAGAGATAGGGTAGTAACAAAACAAGATGTAAAGCTAGTATGTATGGAGTTTTTTGGAGAAAAAATAACAGATGTACACGTTAAAAATAGCTATACTGTTGATGTTTCTTTAAATAAAGGAATGGTTAACTGTATTGATATAGAGTTAGTAAGTAATAAAAGTATTGATATAGACCCATATGAATGGGACTTTATGAAGAATAATCTATTATTATATTTAAAAAATAATGCAACTTCAGTTTTTCCATTCGTAATTAAAAAATTGTAATTCTTACATTTTTTCATACAATCTACACGGTTTTTGCAAGTGTAACTACTTGATTATAAGATTAATAAAAAGTAAAATTTAACAAAAAAAATTTTTAGCATAAAAAGAATTTACTAATTTCGAACCGTAAATATTTTTATATAAGTAAATATCTTTTTTTTAATTAATTAAATTTTTATTATGTCTTTTAAAGCAAAATTAAAAGTAGGCGGGAACGAATACAATGTATTATCGTGCTCATATGAATTACACCAGGAAACTGACGCAACAGGTAGACCATCATCTATAACAAGAGGTGGTAAAATTAAATTAACAGTTGAATCTACAGCAGATACTAGTTTATCTGATTGGATGTTCAACAACTTCGAAAGAAGAGACGGTTCAATAGTATTCTTGAAAAGAGATACAGAGGCAACAGCAAAAGAATTAAAGTTTACAGAAGGGTACATGGTTAAGTATCTTGAAAACTTTGACTCAACAGGTCACAACCCAATGGCAGAATCTTTCGTTATTTCTGCTAGATCTATAGCAATGGGTAATGGCGAACACATCAACGAATGGGTATAAATATATAATATAACCAATTTTATATAAAAATATCTATGAAAAACAACTGAAGGAAGTGTTTGCTATGCACTTCCTTTTTTTATCAATTAATATACTTATTACTATGTCATTTTTATCAAAACTAACCATTGATGACGATACAATGAATGTACTTCGCTGTTCTTTTTCCTTTGAACAAGGAGCAGATAGAACTGGGCGTCCATCTCAAAGACCCACAGGCGGTCAAATAACTATTTTAATAGAATCTACAAATAAAACCGATTTTTTAGAGTGGATGATTTCTCCAAACATGACTAAAGATGGTGAGGTTATCTTTTATAAAAGAGATAATATGTCTAATCTTAAAACAGTAAGTTTTAGAGAGGGCTATTGTTTAAACTATGATGAAGATTTTGATGCTGTTAGTAATGAACCTTTAAAAACAAGGATTGTAATATCAGCAAAAGAAATAACAGTAAAAGACACCACCTTTGTAAATAATTGGCATACTGTTTAATATAAAATAATAGTTATTAGTCACGTTAATGAAACAATTATCAAAAATATTATTATTGATTATAAGTAGTAGTATAATTTCATGCGAAACAATTAGTATTGAAAACGGAAAAATGTTTTCAACAAAAACAGTTGTAGATACTTCTTATAATTGTAATTCAGATTCTATTACAGTAAATTACTTGAAAAAAGCAACCTTAGATCAAGCGTTGAGTAATTGTCAATTAACAATTAATAATTCGGAGTTTATTCTTGGAGAATATGATTTTATGGAGCCAAGAAAGGATTTGTACAAATATTTTACCAACAAAGATTTTAATAAAAAATCTATTGTAATTAAAGAAATTACTTGGGAAACCAAAAACGGATTAGAGCTTATACAAGTTTGGTACAAGCAAAATAAAAACCTATGGAAACCCATTAATGCCTGTAGATATAAAAAAGTGTAAAATTAAAAATGCATATCATAAGTAGTATTCAAACAATATTGCCAGCCAGTTAAAACTATGTATTCTTCAAAAAAAAGCTATGAAAGTAATTAATATAGTTAAAAAGGTAAGCATAGTAAAATTGTTTATACAGTTTAAGAAACAATACTATTTTTATGGAAAATGAAAGAAAAAGTTATTTAGAAAGAAAAAAAGAGCTTACCAGTTATTACAAAGCACGTGTTAGTACATATGAAGGTTATGCCAATGAACCTAGAGAAAAGGCTATTGTAAATATAGTTGAAGAGGTTTCATTATTTGTAAATATCAATCCATCATATTTATACACTATTGCAGTTGGAGAGGGTTTAGGTAGTCAGTATTTAGATTTTATGTTTGATTCTAAAACAGGTATGCTTGTTACCGATGTTGAAGTTGACGGTTTTCAAAATTTAGGATTAGATTTTTTCTCAGCAAATTCTGAAATAAGTAGGATTAAGAAATACTTACCTTCAAATTTCAACGAAAATAATGAGTATAAAATATATCAAGTAGAGAGAAATGAAAAATATGGAGAGGAAATAGTTCCTAGTACTACATTTAAAGATCTAGAATCTGCTATGTATGGTTTTGCTGCAGTTTTAAAACATCGTGAAGAACTTTTTTTAAGGGCATGTATGCAGCTAGGGTACACAAGACCCACCGAAGATGAAAAGGCATATTGGACCTACTATTATTTTCAAGGAGAAGGACAGGCTTATCAAGCATTAAGTCATAATAAAGGATTAAATATTTTTAATAATATTTCAGTTAGTAGACAGTCTGTTCATATAAAAGCATTAGAAAGAGTTGCATCTTGGAGATATGTTCAGCATTTTAATATTTTTAGCAAGTAACTTATGAAAAAGACCATCATATTAATATTATTAATTGTTCTGGTTTCATGTAAAAATAAAACTGCACAAAAAGAACCATTGGTTACTGTTAAAAAAATTGATACAGTTTATTGCAATAACAACCAAAAAAACACACAGCAAAACTTAACTATGTATAATGAACAATACACCAGTGAGTTTGTGTACAATTATATCAATCAATTAATAAGTTATTCAAATACCAAAGACACTGTTTTTGTATGTGATGCTTTAGAAGCAACCGTAAATCTTACAAAAAATAACGATACAATATTTACTCATTGTTTTAACAAAACAGTTATAGCTAATGAGTATGATAACTATTATAAAAAACTTAAAAGTTTAACAGGAGAAAAAGCCGAGGAAATAACTAATTACATTCAACAATTAAAACCAAATTTAAATGATTTAAGGTTTGATTCTATTCGTTATAAATCAGTAAGAACAAATACTATTTATTATGATGCTTTTTTCTCTAATACTGCGGACAATAACGTGTACAAAATAAATTTAGGTATAGATTATCTAGGTGATGTAGGTACATATCACATTACAAACGTATCACCGCTCTTTAAACAATGATAAACTCATTGTTTGTATTATTTTAATTAATAACCAACACTTTAAAAAGCTATGGCATTACAAACATCAACAATAATAAATATAAACGGAACGGAAATAATGTCGTTTCAAAGGCTAACATTAAGTCAAGATATAGATTCAAATCATATTTTAACCCTAACATGTAGAATGGATGTTTTAGAAGATATAGAGGGTGAGTTAATTAATTCTAGTAAAGAGTTTTTAGGAGAATTAATTAGTGTAGAAGTACTACCTTTTGAAGGATTTGAAAGTAATTACGGTCAATTAAACTTTAAAGGAATTATTACAGAGGTAAGATCTATTAAAGGACATGATGCTGGTTCTGGAGATAAAATTTTAATTAAGGCATTAAGTCCCTCTTTTTTATCAGATGACGGTCCACATCATACATCACATAACGAAATTTCGTTATCAGAAATAGTAACAAAAACTTTTGAAGACTATGATCCGTCAAAGTTAGAAGTAGATATAAGACCAGTGAATGATCCAACTATTCACTACGCAGTTCAACACAATGAAAGTAGTTACAATTTTGCAAGTAGATTAGCAGCTCAGTACGGAGAATGGTTTTATTATGATGGCGAAAAATTAGTTTTTGGAGAGCCAGATACAGACGAGTTAGAATTAACCTATGGTTTTGATTTAAAAGAATATCAAATTAGTTTGTTACCACAATCGAACAATTACAAAATGTATGCGAACGATTATTTAACAGATGAAATTCAAGAAAAAGCAACCTCTGAAACAGATGCAGGACTGTCTGGTTTTGCAGGTTTTGTATCAGGTAAATCATCAAATATCTATACCAAAGAAACTAAAATTTGGCACAATTTACATTCAGACACACAAGTACAGCAAAGATTAGATACTGCCGTTGCACTTCAAAAGAAAGCAATAGAAGTTAAACAGGTTGAGGTACGGGGAATGAGTGATAACCCTGGAGTAAAACTAGGAAGCGTTGTTGTTATAGAAAATAATAAATACCGAGTAACCAATGTAAGTCATACCAATAATGAAGTAGGAGACTATCACAATTCGTTTACCGCAATAACTGCAGATATTAATGTATATCCGTTTACCAATATTAATGCATTTCCAAAAAGTGAAACACAAGTAGGTATTGTTAAAGATAATGCAGATCCGGATAGTTTAGGAAGAGTAAAAGTCCAATTTCCGTGGCAAGTAGAAGATGATATTACAACACCTTGGATTCGAGTATTAACGCCTCATGCAGGAGCAGATAAAGGCTTTCATTTTATTCCAGAAGTAGAAGAACAAGTCTTAGTAGGTTTTGAAGGAGGAAATGCAGAGCATCCTTTTGTAATGGGAAGTTTATATTCAGGAAACGGAAAACCTGAAGAATTTGCTACAGAAAATAACGACAGTAAAATTATACGTTCTAGAAGTGGTCATACCATAGAATTAAATGACACTGAAGGCGAAGAGAAAATTAATATTTATGATAATGAAGGAAGTATTATCATTTTTGATACACAAACCAAGTCGTTAACCATAAATGCTACAGAAAATATAGAAATTGGTGCTAAAAATATAAGAATTGTGGCTGAAGAAAACATAGAAATACAAGCACAAGGAAATATATCCAAAGCCGCAGAAGGAGACATAGCAATTCAGTCTCAAGGAGCAACAAATATAGAATCTCAAAGTGATACAACGGTTAGAAGTAATGCAGCAGTAGCTATAGAAGCAACAAGCGATGCTACTTTATCAGGTACCAATGCTGTGGTAAACGGTCAGACATCTGCAGAAGTAACTGGAGCACAAACAAAAGTTTCAGGAAGTGCTATGACAGAAGTATCAGGAGGAATTGTAAAAATTAATTAATATGCCAGGACCAGCCGCAACAATTGGAAGCATGCATACATGCCCAATGACAAATCCAGGAGGAAGCCCTCACACAGGAGGACCAGTTACAGGTCCAGGAGTTCCAACCGTTTTAATAGGTGGGAAACCAGCAGCAGTAATTGGAGATATTTGTACTTGTTCTGGGCCACCAGATACCATTGCACAAGGAGAAGCTACTGTACTTATTGGCGGAAAACCAGCAGTAACAGTAGGGTGTATGACAGCGCATGGAGGACAGATAGCCCAAGGAGAACCTACCGTTATTATAGGAACAGGTGCTGGTGCAACATCAGCAGTAATGCCAGTTAGTAGTATACCTTTTCCTACTATAACTCCAATAATGAAAGCTATGGCTTCAATTACAGGAAGAAGAGCAGAGTTGAATGAGGCAATTGCACAACAAGAAGCTTTAAGAAAAAGGTCTGAGAAAGATGGTTACTTAAGTAAGTTAGATTTTAGTATTTAGTAAAATAATGGCGTTATGAGAATAGAATATCCAATATTAGCATCAGATTGGGAAATAGCGGTAAATAACACAACAGAAGAGTTAAAAAAAGAAGAGCTTAATGCTCGTTATTTTGGTCATAATAATAGTTTTGGTTTTTACCCAATAGGACGATTAAATTCATGGCACGGAGGAATTCATATTGAACGTAGTAATTGTGTACGTGCTATTGCTGACGGCAAAATAATAGCCTATCGCATGGCAGAAGATTACTTACTAGAAAAAGGGACCCAAAGAAAGTATTCGAATAGTTTTATCTTGATACAGCATAATTACGAAAGCCCAGGTAAAATTAAAAAAGAAGCAGGTTCTACAGAATCAGTAAAGCAAAAACTTCGTTTTTATAGTTTATACATGCACTTACTTCCAAAGTCAGAACTAGAAAAAGATGGAGGAAATAACGTTCCAGATTTATACGCTAAATACCTTGTTAAAACTAAAAATAACACAGTGGCAAGAGGTTTAAAAGTGAGAATGTATTGTGAAGACGACACAAAAAAATCTAAAGAACATGTATTTGTGCCTTGTGGGGGAATTTTAAAAAAAGACACTACAACAGAAGCTCCAGAAAACCACTGGATGAATAACAAAGAATTGAATCCTGATAGAAAATTATATGGTAAAAAATATATTTTCTGTAACTATAATGGCGAAGTTGTTATTGCTTTAGGTGCTTGGCTAAAAGAAAAGGGAGACGATGAATACATGGTTAAACATATAATAGCTGTAGATAAAAATACATTTGATAAAGATGCAGTAAAAGGTACTATGATTTTCGATGGAGTAGCAGGAAGTCATATTCAAACGATAGGAAAAAACAAAGAACTAGAAATCGAAAAAACAAAAGATAAAAATTGGTATAAAATAAAAGATAAAAACCAGTACGTATTAGTTAAAGACTGCTTAAAGATTTATAAAAAATTAAAAGGAGATATACTAACAGACGAAATACAAAATGTAGATTATCCAGTTAAAGCAGGTGCTATTATTGGCGTACCTGCAAAATATGCATTTGAAAAACAAGACCATTATAATTGTATGCATTTAGAGGTTTTTACTGATGATCCAGAAGTTGAAAATTTTCTTATTAATAACGCTGGTGACGACAGTAAAACTAGCTTAGAAGTACCAGCTAATAAAACATTACAAAAAGCAAAACCATGTAATTTTTTAAAAAAAGACATCAAAGTAAAAATTCTTGAAATCAAAGAGAATTATACGCAAATAGGTTTTGAATCTATAAAAAATGTTGTTTTACCTGTCGAAGGAAATATATATACTCCAAATACTAATGGAAGAAAAGGTGAAAAAGGCTACAATAAAGAACCTAAGGGCTATCATATTTATGATTTTGAAACAGTTAACACTTATTTTTCAAATGCTTTAAAGGAGGGGGAAAGTAATATTACCAGAATGGCTGGTGGTGGTTCTGGTAAAGATCCTAACAGAATAGTAGAATTTATTCATCCTAAAGATGGAGAAAAATATTGGATAAACAGTAACGAAGTTACAGGAGAAAAAGATACTTGGGTTACACTAAGTACTGATATAAAGAGTTTTTACGAAAAAGAACCAAAAGACACTGATGTTGATATTTTATTAACAGAACAAATAAAAGTGCGTAAATTAGCAAGTGTAAAAGATTCTGAAGGTACAGAATGGTTTAATGTTCAAGGAAAGAAAGAACATAAAAAATACAAAGGTTGGATTATTAATAATAAAGAAAACATAATAGAAGTAAATCCGTTTAAATGGACAGATGAGCGTTTTGGCTGGCAAGTATTAGAAGATCCAAGTAATACTTATTTTTATCATTTTGGCGATAGTGTAAATGATAGCACCCCTAAAGATTTTGTAACCCAAGTTTGGGAAAAGCTCAAATCTTACGATAAAGATGGAGACAAGGTGCTTACTGTAAATGAACTTCATAATGCTTTGCGAAACGAAAACGCTGTAAACCATGTAAGTAAGTTGGTTTGTAAACATCAAAGTGAGTGGGATATGGCAAATAATTTATCGAGTTTCACAAGCGAAGTAGATGCCATTTATGCCAAAGGAATAGACCAGGAGGAAGATGCAGAAGAAAAAGAACAATTAACCATAGCAAGAGATGCTAAAAAAGTATTGTTAGAAGAAAAGATACAAAAACTTTGTTTTTGGGATAAGATAAAAGATGGGGAAATAGAAGATTATACTACTAGGGAAAAAAAATATGTAGAAAAACATCGTAAAAAGAAAAATGCCTCTAGCATACAAAAAGGTATAGAAGAAAAGCAACTAAAAGAAGTATTTGCTAAAATTGATGCTAAACGAATACCAAGAGCTTTTCCAAGTAGTAGCGCTAGTATTTACCATTTTCATCCCATTGCTTTTGTCGAGCATATGAAATTGATTACTGCGCCTACGACACCACCGTGGATGGAAATAGCATTAGGAGAAGCAAAAGCAGCCAAATTCATAAAAGAGAAATTAAGTCCAACTAATGAAATGGCAAAAAAATATCATACCTATGTTGGTTTGCCAAAAGCCTCAGGCTCGACAGCTTGGTGTTCTTCCTTTGTAAGTTGGTGTTTGAATCAGGCAGGTCAAAATAATGCTAAATCAGCTGGTTCACAAAGTGTTTTATGGAATGAAGGTAAATTATTTAAACGTATTACAGAGCCTGTTTATGGCTGTATAGTTTTGATGACTAATTATGTTAAAAGTACTGGAAAATCTAATGGGCATGGTCATGTTACTTTTTTGTATGGTGTTGACAGTAATGGTGATTTAATTTGTTTAGGAGGTAACCAAGGAGATAGATTAAAATATTCAAGATATTATACTAATAAGGTTAATCATACATTTACTCAAAAAGGTGTAAAAGTGGAACAAAAATTTAATGGTTTCTTTCTGCCTATAAACTATCCTGAAACCCAAAGTAAACAACCAGAACTTGTTGATATGACAAAGCTAAATAATGAACTGGCAGGTAAAACCGTAAAATCAAATCCAAATAATGAAAAGACTACTTAATATATTAATTTTATTTTTAACTGTAATTGCTTGTAAAAAAGCTCCAAAACTTGAAACAAAAAATAGAGAAACTACAACTACAGTGGTTTCAACTAACAATAAGTTAAAAAAAGAATCAGAAGTAAAACAAAATAAATTACCAGAGAATGAACAAACTATTCAAGAATTTTTAGAGCAATTAAAAATTGCTATTAAAAACAATAACTTTAATCGTATTGAAAGTGGTTTATCATTCCCCTTTGAACATAAATCAGGTGGAGAATTAGTAGATAGCTATAATAGTTTTAAAGAAATAAAAGCAGGAGATGGTGAATTATTTAATAAAATAGAAAAAGCAAATTACCTTAAGGATTGTAACGATGAAGTTGAAAATATAAAACGTTATTGTATATCTTATTTTGATGATACAGTAGATATAACTTTTTATGCAGTTAAAAAAGATAATCAATTTAAGGTAATAAGTATGGAGACCCCTAACTAAGGATGGCTAATCCGCTCTACGAAGTCTCCCGACTTCGTTTTATAAAAGATAAAATATACAAACCATAGTTGTTAGCGCTGTGTTTTTTTTGTTTTTAAGAAGCAAAGGCTTGTTTGGTTTTTACATTTTGTAATAAACTATTAAGCGTATATAAAAATATGCTCTTTATCCTTTTTAGGCAATGCATTGATGGAATTTGAAAGTGATAAGTTTAGATTTTTTAATAACTATAAAAATAGTTCTCAAGTTCAAAATGATGGTTGGGTTAATTATACGGACTTAGGAAGTAGTTATACTGACCCTCTAAAAAACCAAACCTATAATATTAGTTATGATGGTTCAACTTTACAAATCGATGAGAATTTTGTAGACATAGATTTGATAACCACGTTAAATGATAAATTCAAAGCAGATAATAGTTTAAAGATTAATAAAGGTCAAATAATAGGTTATACGGGTTCAACAGGAAATTCGTACCAAGGTAAAAAAGCCAACCACTTGCATTTTAATACATATATCGATTGGAAAAGCGTATTACCTTATGAAACCTTTAAAGAGTATATAGGCTTAGATATTTCTGGAACAGAAACAAGTAAAAAACAAGATGGTGTAACGCCAAGTAGTGAATGGTAATTTTTTAAATTATGAAATATTTTGTATTTAATGTATTTTTTGTTTTGCTTTTATTCAGTTGTAAATCAGACAAAAAAAACACTCCTACGGTTCCATTAGCAGCTAATAATATAACTTCTATTGATTCTATTAATATTAACCGAAAACAAGAATCTAAAGACTTAAAAGAAAAACTTGTTGGAAAGACTTGTAGTTATCTTAGTTCCTCTGAATTTGAAAAATTTTATATACCTGGTGGTTTTTTAATTGGAAGTACTTATCAAAATGAGCATATTTTAGATGGTAAAATATTTGGTATTACTAGAATCAATGGTAAAAAAGAAGATGAGAAAAACCATAATACTCATCTTATATTGAAACAATCCTATGAAGATGAAAAATTTCCTTGCAAAATAATTGATGTATTAGATATTGAAAAAGAGACTGATATATTTAAGAAGTTTCCTAATAAAGATATTGATATTTATACAGATGTTTTACAAAATGGCAATCGCGCACCAGAATTACTAGCTTTAGTAGAATACGAAGAATCTGAAGTAATGACCAATGTTTATAAGGTTTGGCGAGCCAATCGTAGAACAGGTAAATTTGAAGAAGTCAAAGATATATCTGGTATTACGGTGGTTAATGAGGATTATTAAACACTAAGTATGTGTTTAGACACCTACTCTCTTCGAAGTCTCCCGACTTCTTAGCGGTATGAGTAAGAAAATATTATAATCCACGGCAGTTTTGTTGTGGGTTTGTTGTTTTTAAGAGAATGCTTGTTTGGTTTTAAAATTTTGGATTTATCACACAACTAACAGGAAAATACAATGGGAAAACATATCATTTTCAATATTACATTTAATTAAATTTAAAGAAGAAAAATTTAGATTCTGTAATGATTATAAGAGTAAAACATTCAGAAATAAGGGTTGGTTAAACTATTCCTCTTTAGGAAGTGTTTTTAGTGATCCATACAATAATGAAACATATAAAATATCTTTTGACGGTATTTTTTTAGAAATAGATAATAATATTATTGATGTTGAGCTTGCAAAAAATATTTCCAAAGGAAAAAAAGTAAAAAAAGGAGACATTATAGGTTATACAGGTTCTACAGGAAATGCATTACAACCAAAAGATAATAATCATTTGCATTTTGGGATTAGAAACCAAGATAGAGCACGTATTTCACCTTATGAAATGTTTAAGGAATATGTTAACTTAGATGCTTCTGGTGTTGAAACCAATAAAAAACAAGATGGTAAAACTCCTAGTAATCAGTGGTAAATACAAAAACAACAAACATGAAAAATTATATTATACTGTTATTATTTAGTCTTTTTTTTAGTTGCAAAACTGAAAAGAAAGAATCTACATCAAATATTGATAATAACATTTCTATACCAGTAAAAACGAACGAAAACTTACAAAAAACTAATAATACTTTAAAAGACAAATTAAAAGGTAAAACATACAGTAATATAAAAGAAATAGATGAACTTAAGAACTGTTATCACCCTGGTGGTTCTGTAGTTGGTAAGTTAAACGGTAAAACATTTACAGTTAGTGTTTTTCATGTAAAAGAAGGTATACCCAGTTATATTCTTTTCGAGGAAAGTTTAAGTTCTGAGGTGAATAAATTTAAAATTCTAGATGTTTTAGACCTAACAAAAGAAGAGATATTAAAAGATGAAAGCTATAGTTTAAATCATCATTTTTGTTATAAAAATGGTAAATCAGATGAAGAAATTGTTGCAATAGCTAAGGAAGATGAAGAGGAAGAATTTTTTACAGAAATTTATAAAGCTTGGCGCGCAGATTGTAAAAAAGAAAAGTTCATTGAAATTCCTGTTGAAGGTATAAAAGTCGAGAATATGGGATATGGTATTTAGAGGTGTTTGTGTCCTTCATGTTGGAGTAAGTTTTAACTTATACTTAGTTAACAAAAAATACAATTCATAGTCCTTAAACTTTGTGGTTATTTATTTTAGATTAGTGTAAATAAAAGAACTTTGTTTTTGGGATAAAATAAAAGATGGCGAAATAGAAGACTATGCTACTAAAGAAAAAAAATATGTAGAAAAACATCGTAAAAAGAAAAATGCCTCTAGCATACAAAAAGGTATAGAAGAAAAGCAACTAAAAGAAGCCTTTGCCAAGATAGATGCGAAAAGAACTCCAAGAGCTTTTCCAAGTAGTAGTGCTGGTATTTACCATTTTCATCCCATTGCTTTTGTCGAACATATGAAGTTGATTACGGGAGGAGTTAATCATACCTATGATAATAAATTTACTGCTAAATCTAACGAGGTATATATTAATGTTATTACTCCAAAAGATAGAGATTTACAAGGTCCTTTAGTTGTGTTTGATAGTTCAGGTATTTTATTTAAAACACATTCTTTAGCTAGAGGTTCAAATAAAGATAGATTAACAGGAGGCGGTAATGGTGATACACCTACTGGAAAAGCCAGTACAAATTATAATTCAACAGCACACAAAGGAGAATGGAGTTATGGTAATTCAGGTATAATATATTTATCAGGTTTAACAGGTGAATTTAAAAAGGCTACAGATAAAGGTAGAGCAGGAATAGCAATTCACTGCGGACATACTTCTGGATATTATAAAAAATCATTAGAGGATAAAGGAAAATTAATGGGAACTTATGGTTGTATAAGAGTTTATAATGATGAAATGAAAAAATTAGGTAAACTCTACACAAAACTCAAAAATGAGGGGAAAACCATTTACTGCTATATAGAAGATTACGATGGAGATATTAAAGATGTATATAAATTTTATGACTTTAAAAAAGATATAAAAGATAAATCAAGAGGTAAAAGAAGTGCAACACAATAAGAGTATGATTTTTAGGTATATAACTACATTCTGTCTATTTTTAATCATTAGTGGGTGTAAACAGGAAAAAAAGCAAGATAATTTAGGTCAAGCAGAAACTAAGAAGGTAGATTTTGTTGAAAAAATTGAGCCTAAAAAAAACAAAAAACTTTCAAATGATAATTTGATTGGACTCATAAATGACCCTGATGGATATACTAATATCAGAAGTAATCCTAATTCAAAGTCTGATGTTGTAGGTAAAATCTTTAAAGGAAGTTATTTCCATTATAATGAAGATGTTAATAATAATTGGTATCCTGTAACTACTCAAACAGGATTAAAAGGTTATGTCCACAAAAGTAGAATTGAAAGGGTTGATTCAAAGCCTTTAATTTTTTTAAAAATAAATTCAGAAGATCCAACTGATTTTTCCTTTGATAGGGATACAATAGTAAAAATTGAAACCCTAAATGAGAATTCTCCTTATTTTTTAAGAGAGTATAATTATCCTAAAATTAAAGAGATAACAAAAAATGAAAACTCAATTTTATTTGAAGATAAGAATGTTAAAGTTCAAATAAACAGAAAAGAAGTAACCATTGGAGATTATAAAATTTCTGAAGAAAATAACTTTGTGAAAATTGTACCTGAAGGAGGATATAAAGTTTTTGGAGCTATTGGAAAGCCTAAATATGAGCTTAGTAGAATACAAGGAGATATAAATAACAGACCTTTTAGTATTAAAAAACAAAAATTAAAATATTTATTCGAACCCAATTTGACAAGTGCTAAGGTGTACAAAAAAAGCGATGATGAAATAATTATCTATTTAAGAGGCTCTGGAGCTTCTGAAGGTTATGAAGTTATTTTTATAATAGACGGAAAGACTCTTATTAAAAGACATATTTATAGAGGTTTTTAATTTCAAGTCACCTTTACAAGTTCAAAAAATATAAGCCACAGTTTTTATAGCTGTGGTTTTTTTACCTTCTAAATCTTACCTTTTCTTTTACTAAAAATTCAGAAATAAGGGTTGGTTAAACTATTCCTCTTTAGGAAGTGTTTTTAGTGATCCATACAATAATGAAACATATAAAATATCTTTTGACGGTACTTTTTTAGAAATAGATAATAATATTATTGATGTTGAGCTTGCAAAAAATATTTCCAAAGGAAAAAAAGTAAAAAAAGGAGATATTATAGGTTATACTGGTTCTACTGGAAATTCATATCAAGGTAAAAAGATGAATCATTTACATTTTGGTATTAAAGATAGAAGTGGTATTAGAATATCACCTTATGAACTTTTAGAAAATTATATAAATTTAGATCCTTCTGGTATAGAAACTAGTAGCAAACAAGATTGAGTTAAACCAAGTGAATTATGGTAATAGTGAGTTATTTTAAGCGGTATTTTTTATTATTATTTGGTATTAGCCTTTTTTTTCTTAACTGTAAATCAGAAAAAAAACAAATACCTAAAAATAAGCGTCAGATTGAAATTGTAAGTCCTGTAAATCAATCATATACAAGCCAAAAACAAATTAGAGATACTCTTAGATCGCCTCTTATAGGTAAAACTTTAGAATATGTGAAGAGTATTAAACCTTTTAATTCTCTTGATTATAGTTCAACAGGAATACATATAGAACCTGATTCTAATGTGAATTTTTCATTGGGGTATTTCAATTCAAATAGTCAAACGGTTGATTTTTTAGTATTTCTTAAAAAGCATAATAATGACAAAGTTGTTATTGACGTTTTAAAACTTCAAGACGAGATGTTGTTGTCTAATAAAAATAACCGTTTAAGTACTTTTTTCTGTTATAAAGATGGTATGCAGGATGAAGAAATAATAGCTATTGCTAAATATGAAGAAGAAGAGTTTTTAACCAAAATATTAAAAGCTTGGAGAGCAGATCGCAAAACAGAAAAGATTATTGAGATTCCTGTTGAAGGTATTAAAGTTGAGAATATGGGATATGGTATTTAGAGGTGTTTGTGTCTTTCATGTTGGAGTAAGTTTTAACTTATACTTAGTTAACAAAAAATACAATCCATAGTCCTTAAACTTTGTGGTTATTTATTTTAGATTAGTGTAAATAAAAGAACTTTGTTTTTGGGATAAAATAAAAGATGGCGAAATAGAAGATTATACTACAAGGGAAAAAAAATATGTAGAAAAACATCGTAAAAAGAAAAATGCCTCTAGCAGACGAAGATTTTCACGACACATTAATGAACCCATTAGATGCACAGGCAAAATTATTTGATTATATTGTATGTAAGCAAATCGCTTTTACACCTATTAAGCCTGAAGAAGATAGCTATCAATCATCTGGAGGTCATTATGGAATAAGCACAACAACAACGATACGATCAGCACATCGTTTTCATGCAAAAATGGTATTTAGCCGTTTTTTTAGTAATCCTAATCAAGTAGAACCTTATGCTTACTTTTATGAAGAGGGTATAAAAAACGGGAATCCTGTTAAAATGAATGTGAAAAAAGCCGAAAAAATATACGATTCACAAGGAGGGGAAGCCTTGCAAGTAGAATTTAGTGTACCACGAACACATCGAGACAAAATACGCCTACATTCTGAAGTACTATTTGCGGTGCGTTTACATATAGATGATACCTATAGTATGCATTTTCCATATCCTTTGGGTGGAGAAGAGCGCTTTTTGGGAGCAAAAATGCGCGTAAAAACATTAAGTGCAGGCTTATATCAAAGTAGTTTAGATCAAAATAAAGAAGTAGTTTTTGATACGTTAGCCGAATTAAAAACTGAAAAACCATGGTAAAAGATTATACGAGAAAGGTTACGCATCAAAATTATAAAAATTCTAAAAAGTTAAAAAAATACTACCATAGAGTTGAAAAGAAATTACATAAAAAATATAAGATATATGAAAAGACCAAACGTTCTAAAGAGAGTTATAAGTTAATAAATAAAGATTTTATTGTTACCAAACATGATCGTTGGGGAACAACATTAATAGGAGGTGGAGTATCTTTATGTTTTTTTTTAATATTTATTTGGCCTTCAGATGAACCATTAAATGGAGCAGATAAATTTTTTATGGTTCTTACTTTTTTGCTCACTATATTTTTTATTATTTATGGTTTTACTCAGCCCTATAAAGAACATATTCTTAATAGAAGAGACGGTTTATTGACGATGACAGGTTTTTTTTGGCAAAAAAATATCACTATGCCATTTAAAAAGGTTGAATTTACTTACAGTACAGGAGGGGAGGATGGTATAGGAGCTTTTTTATTACAAGTGTCCCGTCCTAAAATAAGTTTACACCAATAAGACTTATTTTATGAATAACAGTTTACGCAAGAAAAAGC
>NZ_JBHTJR010000043.1:0-1842 GCF_042676005.1 Tenacibaculum geojense
CCGTTAACGTTACTGCTGCTGGTACTTCTGAACAACTGACCGTAACATCAGTAGGTAATGATTCATTAAAAACGGGTGCTTCTGTGTCTTCTACCGTGATGGTTTGGGTGTGACTAGTGCTGTTGCCTGAACAATCCGATACTTCCCAACTGCGTACAATAACATAACTCGATCCGCATGCATCATCTTGACCTGATATGTTTTCTGAATAGTTTACCATTACGTCTGTATCACAATTGTCCGTAGCCGTTAACGTTACTGCCGTTGGAACTTCTGAACAGCTGACCGTAACATCAGTCGGTAATGATTCATTAAACGTTGGTGCTTCTGTGTCTTCTACCGTGATGGTTTGAGTGTGACTGGTGCTGTTGCCTGAACAATCCGATACTTCCCAACTGCGAACAATAACATAACTCGATCCGCATGCATCGTCTTGACCTGATATGTTTTCTGAATAGTTTACCACTACGTCTGTATCACAATTATCTGTAGCGGTTAACGTTACTGCTACTGGTACTTCTGAACAGCTGACTGTAACATCAGTCGGTAATGATTCATTAAACGTTGGTGCTTCTGTGTCTTCTACCGTGATGGTTTGAGTGTGACTGGTGCTGTTGCCTGAACAATCCGATACTTCCCAACTGCGAACAATAACATAACTCGATCCGCATGCATCGTCTTGACCTGATATGTTTTCTGAATAGTTTACCACTACGTCTGTATCACAATTATCTGTAGCGGTTAACGTTACTGCTACTGGTACTTCTGAACAGCTGACTGTAACATCAGTGGGTAATGATTCATTAAAAACGGGTGCTTCTGTGTCTTCTACCGTGATGGTTTGAGTGTGACTGGTGCTGTTGCCTGAACAATCCGATACTTCCCAACTGCGTACAATAACATAACTCGATCCACATGCATCGTCTTGACCTGTGATATTTTCTGAATAGTTTACCACTACATTAGTATCACAATTATCTGTAGCGGTTAACGTTACTACTGCTGGTACTTCTGAACAGCTGACCGTAACATCTGTAGGTAATGATTCATTAAAAACGGGTGCTTCTGTGTCTTCTATCGTGATGGTTTGGGTATGACTGGTACTGTTGCCTGAACAATCCGATACTTCCCAACTGCGTACAATAACATAACTCGATCCGCATGCATCGTCTTGACCTGTTATATTTTCTGAATAATTTACCTCTACGTCTATATCACAATTGTCCGTAGCCGTTAACGTTACTGCTGCGGGTACTTCTGAACAGCTGACTGTAACATCAGTAGGTAATGATTCGTTAAACGTTGGTCCTTCTGTGTCTTCTACCGTGATGGTTTGAGTGTGACTGGTGCTATTTCCTGAACAATCCGATACTTCCCAACTGCGTACAATAACATAACTCGATCCGCATGCATCGTCTTGACCTGTTATATTTTCTGAATAATTTGCCTCTACGTCTGTATCACAATTGTCCGTAGCGGTTAACGTTACTGCTGCAGGTACTTCTGAACAGCTAACCGTAACATCTGTAGGTAATGATTCATTAAACGTTGGCGCTTCTGTGTCTTCTACCGTGATGGTTTGGGTGTGACTGGTACTGTTACCTGAACAATCCGATACTTCCCAACTGCGTACAATGACATAACTCGATCCGCATGCATCGTCTTGACCTGTGATATTTTCTGAATAATTTACCACTACATCAGTATCACAATTGTCCGTAGCCGTTAACGTTACTGCTGCTGGTACTTCTGAACAACTGACCGTAACATCAGTAGGTAATGATTCATTAAACGTTGGCGCTTCTGTGTCTTCTACCGTAATGGTTTGAGTGTGACTAGTGC
>NZ_JBHTJR010000044.1:0-36845 GCF_042676005.1 Tenacibaculum geojense
TTTTATACATAACAAAAAACCAGAGAAGCTAGCTTCTCTGGTTTAAATATATTTTTTAAAACTGTCAACCAATTTTAGGACGACTCATCCTAATATTTTATTAACTAAATTTTCTTTAGCTTTTTGATCGTCTCCAAACAACCATTGTAAAACGTTATCTTCCCACATTTCATTTTTCTCATCTTCAGTAATAATCTTACGTTCAATAGCTAAATCTAATATTTTACCAGGGTAAGATGACTGCTTTTCACTTTGCATTTCTCCTAATGGATATGGATCATCTAATCCAATTAAAACTTGACTAGAACCCTGATTTTTAATCAATAAATCCAACGAACCTGTATCATGTACAAGGGTATCGAAGAAAATATTTTTATGACCTACAGCTTTTCTAGGGTGAACCTTCCCTTCAAAAAGATCAGGTCTACCATCAAAACCTTGAATTCTTCTTCCTAAATTCATTTGTGCTAATTGTCCTCCATGAGCAAAACAAACACGCATGTTAGGAAACTTTTCATAATATCCATTTAAGGTTAAAAAATGATATGCATCTGCACATTGTGCTAACATCCAAATTAAATGAAACCTCCAACTAGTATTTTCTAATTTGATAAATTTTTCTCCATCATACGGATGTATTTCTACGGCTAAATTGTACTTATCTGCTAATTCAAAAATTGGTTCATTTTCTTCATCAAAAATACATCTCCAAGTACCAATTGTGTCCATATAATGCGTTGGTAAACATAATAAACGCATACCTAACACCTCAACGCACCTTTCAATTTCCCAACATGCACCTCTTACAAAACCAGGATGTACCACAAAACCACAAGTAAATTTATCTGGATGATCGTGTTGCACACGAGCATTAAAATCGTTTTGAAAACGAAGCGCTTGTTTCATTTCCTCTAATCGAAGACCATTACCATATAATTGAGAAAGATTTAATACTACTGCATGATCTATATTAAAATGTTCCATCCATGCTAGCTTTTCATCTAAAAAGAAACTGGAATCTGTAACGGGTCTACTCCAATCTTTTTGAAGCATGAATTTTCGATCTTTATCTACCCAAAAGATTCCTTTTTCTTGCATGAAATCTGGAATTTCCTCGGGATATGGAAGTAAATGAGAATGTCCATTAATTCTTAATTTACGTTTTGCCATGTTTGATTAGTTTGTTAGTTGTAGTTGATACTATACTTTATTAGGTTTTTCCATTACTGTACCGCATTTATCACAAGTACATTTCTGAATATCAGAATAATATTTGTCGAAAATAATAGGCATATCTGTTTCAATATTATCCAAAGGAAAAGTTTCTCTGTATAATTGATGTCCACAATTTTCACAATACCACTCTAAGGCATCTAACATTCCTTCTGATCTTGGATATTCTATAACCAAACCAACTGTATTTGCTTTTCTTTGAGGTGAATGTGGAACTTTTGCTGGTAACAAATAAATATCACCTTCATTAATTTCTACATCAATCATAGTTCCTTTATCATCAATAATTTTTAACACCATATCTCCTTCTACTTGGTAAAAGAATTCTGGGGTTTCATTATAATGATAGTCTTTACGGTTATTGGGTCCACCAACTACCATTACTATATATTCACCATTATCCCAAACCTGTTTGTTACCCACAGGTGGCTTTAATAAATGTCTATGCTCATCTATCCACTTTTTAAAATTAAGTGGTTGTACTAACTTACTCATATTATATGATGTTTTAAGTAAAAATATCTCCTGTTTAAAGATACAAAATGTTAAATATCTATATATTAACCAATAGCTTATAAACTTTTTGTTCTTCCTCCATCAACAGGCAAATTAACTCCGTTAATATACCCTGCGCGTTCACTTGCTAAAAAAGTTACAGCGCTTGCTGTTTCCTCTGGTTGTGCAAAACGTTTAGCAGGTATTGCATTTTTCATCATTAATTCAACATCTTCTGCTTTTTTACCAGTTTTACTTGCCTTATTATTAATTATTTCATTTAAACGCTCGGTAGCTGTTGCCCCTGGTAATACATTATTAACCGTAATTCCAAACTGTCCCAATTCATTAGCCAGCGTTTTACTCCAGTTTGCAACAGCACCTCGAATTGTATTTGAAACACCTAAACCATCTAAAGGTTGTTTTACTGAGGTAGAAATAATATTAATAATTCTTCCATATCCCTCCTGTTTCATATAAGGTACTAACGCCTGTACTAATACATGATTACATTTTAAATGCATGGTAAATGCACGTTCAAATTCATCTAACTTAGCATCAAAAGCAGGTCCGCCAGCAGGTCCGCCTGTATTATTAATTAAAATATGAAACTTTGAATTATTATTTTGTAAAACTGTATTTAGAGCGTTAGGATTTGAAAAATCTGCTACCAAATACGTGTGCTTTTGGTCTTGACTAGATTCTGCTTGAATTTCTGATAAAACAGCTTTCAGTTTATCTTCATTTCTGGCTATTAAAGTAACATTTACGCCTTCTTTAGCTAAAGCTATAGCGGTAGCTTTTCCAATACCTTGTGTACTTCCACATACTAAGGCGTTTTTATTTTGTAATTCTAAATTCATTGTTTAGATATTTTTAATCATCTTTTTAATTTTAATTGCTTTCTCAAAATGATCTAATTGATGTGTTTTAATCCACCATTCAGCAACTTCCATTAACAACTCTGGTGTGTCATTTTTATTCTTGAAAAAGGCATAAAAAGAAAGACCTACATTGTCTCCTTTTTTCTGTATTTTTTCATCGCATATTTTTATAATTCTCTCTCTTATTTCTTTATTCATATTTAATACAAATATTTTTTGGCTCTGTAAAAAAGCGTAAGGCCTCAAAACCTCCTTCTCTTCCAACACCACTAGCTTTAGTTCCGCCAAAGGGTGTACGGAGGTCTCTTAAAAGCCACGTGTTTACCCATACTATTCCTGTTTGTAACAATTTAGAAAATTGCATGGTTCGTTGTAAATTATTTGTCCATAATGTAGCAGATAAACCATATACTACATCATTTGCTAATTGGAGGGCTTCCTCTTCAGACGAGAATGGCATTATAGTAACAATTGGACCAAAAATTTCTTCTTGATTAAGTTTACACTGATTATCATTTACTTCAATAATTGTTGGCTGTAAATAATATCCGTTCTCACTACCTTTAACCTCAACTTTTTTTCCTCCAAATAATATTTTTGCTCCTTCTTGCTCTGCAATATCAATGTAAGATGTTACTTTCTGTAAATGTTCTTTAGAAACCAAAGCTCCTATATTAGTATTTGCATCAAATGGATTTCCTACTTTTAGTTCAGATACTTTTAGAATAAAATCTTTTTTAAACTTTTTATAAATAGATTTCTCCACAAAAATTCGACTTCCACATAAACAAATTTGACCTTGATTTGCAAAAGATGATCTAACTGTTGTTGCCAACATGTCATCATAATTACAATCAGCAAAAATGATATTCGGATTCTTTCCTCCTAATTCTAAAGACAACTTTTTAAACATTGGGGCAGCTACGCTTGCTATATGTGCGCCTGTTTTGGTCCCGCCTGTAAATGAAATCGCCTTAATATTAGGATGCGCTACAATTGCTTGTCCTGTAGTACCTCCTAAACCATGAACTATATTTAAAACTCCTTTTGGCAAGCCTGCTTCTATACAAATTTCAGACAGTAAATAGGCGGTCATCGGTGTTACTTCACTAGGTTTAGCTACCACACAATTACCAGCAGCGATTGCAGGAGCAATCTTCCACGTAAATAAATACAATGGTAAATTCCATGGAGAAATACAACCAACTACTCCAATAGGTTGACGTAACGTAAAATTCATCACTCCTAAACCAACACTCTCATGTGCTTCTGATGAAAACTGTGTAATAGCATCTGCAAAAAACTGAAAATTTGACGATGCTCTCGGAATATCAATTGCTTTGGCTAAACTTAAAGGTTTGCCATTATCTTTAGCTTCTGCTTCAGCTAAAACATCCAATTTTTGTTCAATTAAACGAGCTATGTTGGAAAGAATTTTACTTCTATTTGCTAATGTTGTAGTTGACCAAGCTGGAAAAGCCTTTTTAGCCGATTGATATGCTTCTTCTACATCCTTATTGTTAGAATTGGGAATCTGACCATATATTTCACCAACAGAGGGGTTGAAATTATCAATATAACTGTCAGAAAATGGTGTTACTAATTCGCCGTTTATGTAGTTTTTTATCTTCATTGTACTCATTAGATGAAAGAGTCTAAAATAAAGAACATAATCTTCTCATTCTCTATCTCCTTTAAGGTTTTTTATTTCTTGTATGCCGTAACTTTTATCTCTACCACCAAATCTGGGTGTGGTAATTGATGGACAGCTACTGTAGTTCTTGTTGGGCCATTTTCTTTTTCAAAAAACTCTGCATATGCTTTATTATAACCTGCAAAATCATTCATGTTCACTAAAAACGTAGTAACATCTACTACATCTTTTAAACTAGCTCCAACAGTTTGAAGGTTTTTGTCTATATTTTTCAAGACCTCTCTAGTTTGTATTTCAATGTCTAACTTTTTTGTATTCATTTCATCAATAAGCTCTACTCCAGCGATGGTGTTATCTGGTCGTCTAGAACTCGTACCTGAAACAAAAATAAAATCACCTACTATTTTAACATGAGGGTAGGCGCCTCTTGGTGTTACTTTTTTTTCCATTTTTTATACCTTAATCTCTTTAGATAATTCAAGTAGCTTTAAAGTTGTTTTTAAATTTCTTGTGGTTGCAACTACGTTCAGTTTCTTTTCAAACAAATTGTTTGTTAATTTAGTTTTCCCGTAACCTCCAACTGCATTTACATACACAACATCATCTATTATTTTATAAGTATCTGCTTTTACATCAACTTCAATACTTTTTATTTCTGAGGCTTCTGATAAGAAAGTAAAGTATTGTTGTTTTTTATCCTCGTTTGTATAAGGATTATTATGAATGGCTTTTTCCCAGGCTTGTATAGTTTTAACTAATACAGGAACATCATAACCAAAAGTATTTGCTATACCCTGTTTGATTGTATTTTTAACTATCGAAATTTCATCGGTAGATTTTAAAACTATATTTCCACTTTGTATATATGTTTTTACTTCTGTAAAATTTAAATCCGATAGCATAACTTTTAACTCTTGCATTGAAAGTTTATTCTTTCCTGAAACATTTATCCCTCTTAACAAAACAATATAGCAATTCATTACATCTAATCTTTTAACTTACATTTTATTTCAATCCAGCAATTTTATCTTCTTCTAAAATTTCATTGGTTTGTTCTTGAACTTTTTTCAATATTATTTCAAGTTCTTTTGTTGTCATTTCTAAAGATGTTGACACCTCATCATCTGCAATTAAGTTTAACAATGCTTTATCTTGTGCTCTCCCTATATTCATGGCTTCTGCATAAGGTATATTTTCATTAAATGTAACCATAGAATATTTAGAAAAATAATGTTCAGGAAAAGCTTTTTCTAAATCCATTTCTATTTTTCTTTTTTCTTTAAACAATGGATTTGCTACATGATCTCGCATTTCATAATAGTTATCAATTGCTAAATCTGCAATTGCATCGGTGTTTTGTTTTCTGTTTTGTTCGTATGCTTTAAAAACTTTTTCCCAATCTCCTTCGTACATATCTAGCATACTATCAAACACTAAAACATCTTCAAAAGAAGCATTCATTCCTTGCCCGTAAAAAGGAACAATAGCGTGAGCAGCGTCACCTATTAATAGCGTTTTATTTTGATAAGACCATGGTGAACATTTAACTGTTCCTAAAGCACCTGTTGGATTGTTAACAAACTCATCTTTAATACTTGGAATTAGTGCTAATGCATCTGGAAATTCTTTTTGAAAAAAAGTTGTAATTGCCTCCTCTGATGTTAAATTATTAAAGTTGTACTCACCTTCATCATAACTTAAAAATAACGTTACTGTAAAGCTACCATCTAAATTTGGAAGCGCTATTAACATATAATCTCCACGTGGCCAAATATGTAAATGATCTTTACTTATTTGGTGATTCCCTAATGCATCCGCTGGAATCTCTAACTCTTTGTATCCGTGTGTTAGATAGTTTTGAGAATAACTAAATAAGAACTTTCTTTCTAAATAATAGCTTTTTCTCAAAGAAGAACCAGCCCCGTCTGCTCCAAAAATAACATCTCCTTTTACTTTGGTTTCTTCTTGGGTAGTATAACATTTAAAAGTTGCTTCATTGTTTTCTAAAGAAACTCGTTTACATTTCTTATTAAAGTAAATAGTTACATTTTCATGTTTTTCAGCTTCAGTAAGTAAAATTGCATTTAAATCTCCTCTTGAAATGGAATTGATATACTCTCCTTCTCTTCCAGAATAATTAGAGTTGAATGTATTCCCTTCTTTGTCATGAATTAACCTACCATACATAGGAATACAAATTTCTTTAGCCAATTTATCGACACCCGCTAAACGAAGTGCCTTGAAACCTCTGTCTGACAATGCTAAGTTTATAGAACGGCCAGCAGAAATATCTACTTTACGTAAATCTGGTCTGCTTTCATAAACAGTAACTTTATAACCTCTTTGTGCTAAACGTAAAGCTAATAGACTACCACATAAACCAGCTCCAATTATTAATATATTATCTTTTGTACTCATTACTTAAATCTCCATTTGAATTGAAAAAAATATCGAAAGAACTAAAACTTATGATAAAATGATCTCCTTTTTGCATTGAAGAATGTGGTATATCATGTTTATTCACAAACTCTAGCAACTCATTTTTTGTTTTAAAAGAGTTGAGCATATTTTTTAAAATTTGAGCATCGCTCTGATATTCATTTAAAACCACATCAGTGTAAGAATTAGTTACAGCATTGTCTAAAGCAATATAAAACCATCCTATATTGGTAACAATTAACAAAAACAAACACACAAAAAAGAGAAACCTCCACCATTTCATTTTATAATAGTGTTTTTAATATCGAAACCATTGTAAATACATCTTCAAAAGTATTATACATTGGTACAGGGGCGCATCTAATAACATCTGGTTCACGCCAATCGGTTATAATATTTTTATCCGTTAATTTTTGATGTAGTGACTTATCAGCATTTTTTACCTGAATAGATAATTGACAACCTCTTTCTGATGTTTTTGTAGGTGTTATTATTTTTATCCTATCTGTATCTATTTCGTTAATTAAAAACTCAAAATATCCTGTTAACTTTTCAGATTTCTCTCTCAATGCGTCCATACCAATTTCATCAAACATATCTAAAGATGCTCTTATAGCTGCCATAGATAATATAGGTGGGTTAGACAATTGCCATCCTTCTGCCCCTGGCATAACATCAAAAGGTTGACGCATATTAAACCGTGTTTCTTTATTATGATTCCACCATCCAGCAAACCTTGGTAAATCTTTATTATTCGCATGTTTTTCATGAACAAATAACCCTGCTAAACTTCCAGGCCCTGAATTTAAATACTTATAAGTACACCAAGCAGCAAAATCAACACCGCTTTCATGTAAATTTGGCTGTATATTTCCAGCTCCATGAGCTAAATCTATACCAACCATGCAGTTTTTAGCATGACCTAATTCTGCAATTCTTTTTAAATCTAAATACTGACCCGTGTAGTAATTTAATCCGCCAATTAACAATAAGGCAATAGCATCTCCGTCTTTTTCTAAAATGTTTTCTAAATCTTCAATATGTAAAAGCTCTTCTCCTTTTCTTGGTGACCATTCTACTAATGCTTCTTTGGGGTTGAAACCATGAAATTTAAGTTGAGATTCAACCGCATAACGATCTGACGGAAAAGCATCACTTTCTATTACTATTTTGAATTTTGTTTTTGTTGGCTGATAAAATGAAACCATTAACAAGTGAAGATTCGTAGTTAACGTATTCATTACTACTACTTCTATTGGTTTTGCTCCAACTATTTTTGCCATTTTATTGGTTAATAGCTCATGGTAAGGCATCCACGGATTTTTGGCTTCAAAATGTCCTTCTACTCCAAATTTTGCCCAATCATCTAATTCTTGTTGTATATATTGTTGTGTAGTTTTAGGTTGAAGCCCAAGAGAGTTTCCTGTAAAATATAACCACGGATTCCCTTTTTTATCAGTTGGAATATGAAATTTATCTCTTAAATAAGAAAGTTTATCTTCATTATCTTGTTGTTGTGCGTAAGCTAACGTGTTTTGATAATTCATTAACAAAATAGATTTTATCCAAAGATAAAAAACTAAACCTAAACTTTTCATGCTTTAGTTTTTAGTGCTCATACCTTAATTAAATTCACTTAAGACATTGTTTGAATTACAAACTCTTAAAAAATGTAACTTTAATCTCAAATCAAATTACTTACCCATGAAAACTATCAAACTTGTAACCGCCTTTGCATGTATAACCATGCTAACATCTTGTGAGAAAAAAGAAAAAAAAGAAAATATTAAAACTAACGTTTATGCAATTATTGAAAACAATGATTCTTGTTTAGCCTCTTCATCTTGGTTTGCTATGGATTCTTTAACAGGAAAAAGAAAAACAGAAGCTCCAAAAGAAGGAAAGTCAAGTGTTTTTGGAAATAATAAAACGGTATCAAATTGTGATTTTCATCAATGGTCATGGCAAAAATTTCTTTGGCTAACCAATGATGTTTCAGGAGAACCTTTATTTTTAAAAGAATTAATACAGGTTGATAACCAAAATACTCCAGTAAAACAACTTAATGGCAATCAAAAAATTATTCTTACTGCAACAGACAATGTTCAGGCAACGGGAGATATCTTAAAAACAAATAAAAGTTTTAGTGTAGATAACAATAGTTACGATGTATATTATTCTATTCACGTAAATAATATTCTACATAAAAGCATCGAGAAATATGCAGTAATGGATAAAGATAAATACACCGATGCTACTTTTCCTGTTGGTTCTTTAGAATTAAAAGTAGCTTGGGTAGATGCTAAAGCTATAAAAGATAATAGTTCCTATTTTATAACTAATGCTGTTTTAAATGGAGAAGACACAAAAATAGCTTTATTAGGAATGCATGTTGTAGGGCTTGTTTATAATCATCCTGAATTTATTTGGGCTACTTTTGAGCATGATGATTTAGTTCCGTATTATAATTGGAAAGAAACTACAACAAATGATATTCCAGTTACCACGAAAAACAACAAACTTTTCTTCAATAAAAACGCAACTGGAACAATTGACAACCTTGCTAGTCATTATAAAAACCCTTCAAAAGATAGTTCAAACGTATTTGCTGTTAATAAATATGGAGTACCACGAACATCTAAAAATGGGTATTTAAAAACTAGTCAAGATGGTAAAACTAATTATGACAATATTGAAGCAATAAATAAAAATGTTAAATCTCAACTAAAAGATATTTGGAAAAACTATTATTACAATGGCTCTATTTGGATTGACACTGAAGGCTATAGCTATCCTACTGAACAAGCTAAATTACTAAATGAATTAGGGAGTGATTTAAGTAATTCTGCTCCGAACAAATTAACTAGAGGGTCTGTAGCTGCTTATAATATTACTATGGAAACCTTTGAGCAACTAGGATTTAATCCTCCAGCTACAATTCATGAACAATCAGTAACTACTATGGGAAATTGTTTTTCTTGTCATAGTAGTAGTAAAAAAGGCTCTCCATTAACAATTAGTCATATATTTAATGGCGCAGTGAGTCGTATTAAAGGCCTTTCTAAAAAAGAAACCAAACAAAAACATTTAAATGAAGTGCTAGATTTTGTAAATACTTTAGAATAGATCTATTTTCTAATAAAACATTACAACTAACCAAACTTACATAAAAAAAGCCTAGTTAATTTAAAATTAACTAGGCTTAAATTTAATTAAAATAGTTACTATTTTAATATAAAACTCTAAAGCGAATAGTACCTTCTACTTCACGTAGTTTTTTAATTACTTCTTGATTGTATTCTTTATCAACATCTGTAATTACATATCCAACCTTTTCATCAGTAGATAAAAATTGTCCTGTAATATTTAACTCATACTTAGCTAGTAACTTATTTATTTTAGCCATTACACCAGGCACATTTTTATGAATGTGTAAAAAGCGGTGTGCATTGTGTTGTTTTGGCAATCTGATATTTGGAAAGTTTACTGCGTCAACAGTGTTTCCAGAATTAATGTATGCCATTATTTTACCTGGAACAAAATCTGCAATATCTCTTTGTGCCTCTTCTGTGCTTCCTCCAACATGAGGAGTTAAAATTACATTAGGTAATCCTTTTAATTCTGTATAAAAATCTCCATTTTTTCTTGGCTCTTCAGGGTACACGTCTACCGCCGCACCTGCTATTTTTCCTGATTTTAATGCAGCGACTAGTGCCGCAATATCTACCACAAAACCTCTTGAAAGATTCACTAAATGCGCCCCTTCTTTCATTTGAGCTATTTCTTTAGCTCCTATAAAGTTTTTATTTAAAGCGTTATCATCTACATGTAAAGTAACAACATCAGAAATGGCTAATAAATCTGACAAAGAATTCATTTTAGTAGCGTTTCCTAAAGCTAGTTTGTCTTCAACATCATAGTAATACACATCCATTCCTAAGGCCTCTGCCAAAACAGATAATTGTTTACCAATATTTCCGTAACCTACTATTCCTAGTTTTTTACCTCTAACCTCTTTAGAACCTTGTGCTGTTTTGTTCCATTGACCATTATGTAGCTCAGAACTTCGTTGAAAAACACTTCGCATTAACATAATAATCTCTCCAATAGCCAATTCAACTACAGATCTGGTGTTACTGTAAGGTGCATTAAAAACAACAACTCCTTCTTCTTTACATGCATCTAAATTTATTTGCTTTGTCCCAATACAAAAAGCACCAACTGCTAATAATTTAGGAGCATTTTTAATAACTTTTTCTGTTACTTGAGTTTTGGATCTTATTCCTAACACATGAACATCTTGTAATTTTTCTATTAATTCGTCTTCAGATAAACTTCTAGAAATGGTTTCAACGGTAAATCCGTCGTTACTAAATTTTTCATACGCATCTGGATGAATGTTTTCTAACAATAACATTTTGATGCGGTTTTTTGGATAAGATATATTTCTTGGCAAATCGTTTATGTATAAAAATTCGTCTAAATTTGGTGTAATATAATCGGCATTCTGTACCGTTTTTTCTCGAGTAACGTTTTCAGTAAAGGCAAAAAACTTGTCAGCTACACCTGCTTCACGAGTTACATAATCGCTGTAACCATCTCCAATAACCTGAATTTCACCTTGTAATTTCATGTTTTTTAAACACTGAATTTTACCATTGTGTGAAGATAAAACATTATCTCTATCAAAACCTATAATATCTCCTACCTCATTAAACTCAAAAGTGTTAGCATACACTCTACTTGATGGAATATTATAAGCGGCAACTATAGGATCTATAAATTCTTTAAAACCTGCTGAAATCACATAGATATCGTCAGCATATTTTTCAAAAAACTCTTTGTTGTTCTCAATTGACGAGGATACTAGCTTTTTTAGTTCTTCAATTAATAGAGTTAAATCGGATCGTTTAGCATTTAATAGCTTTATTCTTCTTTCTAAAGATTGGGTGAAAGATATTTCACCATCTATCCCTAAATTAGTGATATTGATAATCTCTTCAATAATCTCATCTTTTTTGGGGTTTTGAGCTAATGTGATTTCAGCTAAAACATCCAGCGCTTCTACCCTAGTTAACGTACTATCAAAATCAAAAATATAATTCGTTTTTGAATTAATCATTGTGTGGTGTTGTGTTGTTTAGTTCCGAAAATTACAAAGCTTTTTTATTAAATACTACTGAAATAGATATTTAAAATAGTTTTTTAATATTTACTTTAAATACACCACATTTATTTATAATTACATAAAAAAAACGCTAATTATTAGTAAAAATTAAAAGTAAACACCACCATATTATAGGAACTGCTTCTACCCAAAAAGAAGCATAGTAACTTGTTTGCTTTCTTTTAGCTCTTTGTAACAGCACTAATAACAATAAAAAAACCACTAAAAAAACAGTTTTATAATTGGGTGAAGGTGTTATAAAAAACTCTAATAACATGGTAAAACCAAGCAATACAAAACCTAGCTTTTTAGTTCTTTCAATTCCAATGAGTTGCGGTATGGTTTGTAAATGCTTTTTATCGTATTGTAAATCTCTTATATCAAAAGGAAGTGTTAACACAATAACAAACAGTAAACGCTGCATTAAAAACAAGTTATCTTGATAATTAACTGGTAAAGAAACATCTAACAACGGAACAGAAACTGTTGTACCAGCCCAAACAATAGCTATTATTATTATTTTTAAAGATGCTATATTTCTTAGATTTTTTGTAAAACCGAATAAAAAAGGAACCGCATATAGCAATGTTAATAACGCTAATGGAATAAAAGCGATTAAGGTTTTATCTGCTAACTGCCAACCGTAAAACAACATCAATACAAAACAAACCAATGAGAAAAGCTGTATTAATCTTAAGTGCTTTGTTAAGCTTATGTGGTGTAATTTTGCTACACCAGCATATTTCACAAAATTATAGCCCGTAATAGTACCATAAAATATAAAATAATCTAACGGCTCGTTATAAGGTAAACCATAATAATCTTCGGTTATTCTAACCAAAGCATAAACCGCCAGTGCAACATGAATACTAGCGTTTATGTAAAATTTAAAGAGTGTTTTTATAAAATTCACAAAGCAAAGGTAATCTTTTGTTCATAACCTTAAAAAACGGTTGAAAATTTAACGGCAGATAGGTTAAAAAATCTTTAAGTTTTAATTATTTTTGACATCAGAAATAACAACACAAATCGATGAATACAAATTCGTTTCAGTTACGCCACATCGGACCAAGCTCTGGTGAGCAAGAAACTATGTTACAAACCATTGGAGTTGACAGTGTAGACCAACTTATTTACGAAACAATTCCAGATGATATTCGTTTACAACAAAGCCTAGATTTACCTGCTGCCTTAAGCGAATATGAATACTTAAACCACATAAATGAATTAGGTTCTAAAAACAAAGTTTTTAAAAGCTACATTGGTTTAGGATATCACGAAGCAATTTTACCAAGCGTTATTCAACGTAATATTTTAGAAAACCCAGGTTGGTACACTGCATACACACCGTACCAAGCTGAAATTGCACAAGGTAGGTTAGAAGCTTTGTTAAATTACCAAACTATGGTTTGTGATTTAACTGGTATGGAACTTGCCAATGCTTCTTTATTAGATGAAGGTACTGCAGCTGCCGAAGCTATGGCACTTTTATTTGATGTTAGAGAAAGAGCTAAAAAGAAAGCTGGTGCAAATAAGTTTTTTGTTTCTGAAGAAATATTACCACAAACGTTATCAGTATTAAAAACCCGTGCTATTCCAATTGGTATTGAATTAGTGATTGGAAACCATGCTGAATTTGATTTTTCTGATGAATTCTTTGGGGCTATTTTACAATACCCTGGCAAGTACGGACAAGTTTTTGATTATACCGCTTTTGTTGAAAATGCGAACGCAAACGATATTAAAGTAGCTGTTGCTGCAGACATTTTATCTTTAGCTGTTTTAAAAGCTCCCGGTGAATTTGGTGTAGATGTTGTTGTAGGAACTACACAACGTTTTGGAATTCCTTTAGGATATGGAGGACCGCATGCTGGTTACTTTGCTACTAAAGAAGCTTACAAAAGAAGTATTCCTGGTAGAATAATAGGGGTTACAAAAGATACTGATGGTGGACGTGCATTACGTATGGCGCTACAAACACGTGAACAACATATTAAGCGTGAAAGAGCAACGTCTAACATTTGTACTGCTCAGGTTTTATTAGCTGTTATGGCAGGGATGTATGCCGTGTATCATGGTAAAAATGGTATTGAATATATTGCTAACCGTGTTCATAATACTACGGCAACATTAGCTAAAGCTTTATCTAAATTAGGGTTTAAAAATAAAAACACTTCATTCTTTGATACTTTATTAATTGAAGTTGAAGCAGACGTTTTACGCCCAGTAGCAGAAGCACATAAAATAAACTTCAATTATATTGACGCTAACCATGTTTCTATTGCTATTAACGAAACTGTTGGTTTAAAAGAGCTAAATGCTATTATCGATTGTTTTGAGCAAGCATTTAATATTCAAGATATTCAGGTAACAGAATTAATTACTGCAGATGTAATTGAGGCTGGTGTTAAAAGAAACACTTCGTTTTTAAACAATGAAGTATTCAATAAGTATCATTCTGAAACAGATATGATGCGTTATATTAAAAAATTAGAACGTAAAGATTTAGCTTTAAATCACTCAATGATATCTTTAGGGTCTTGTACCATGAAGTTAAATGCTGCTTCTGAAATGTTGCCTTTAAGCAATCCACAATGGGGAAATATTCACCCTTTTGTACCTTTAAACCAAGCTGAAGGATATCAAACAGTTTTAAAAAACCTAGAACATCAATTAAACGTTGTTACTGGTTTTGCAGCAACATCATTACAACCAAACTCTGGTGCACAAGGTGAATTTGCTGGATTAATGGTTATTAGAGCATATCATTTAGCAAACGGAGATGCGCATAGAAACATTTGCTTAATTCCTTCATCTGCGCACGGAACCAATCCTGCATCAGCTGTAATGGCCGGTATGAAGGTAGTGGTTACCAAAACAGATGAAAGAGGAAATATAGATGTTGAAGATTTACGTGAAAAAGCTGAAAAACACAAAGATAATTTAGCTGCTTTAATGGTTACGTACCCATCTACTCATGGAGTATTTGAAAAAGCTATTAAAGAAATTACGCAAATTATTCATGATAATGGTGGGCAAGTTTATATGGATGGTGCCAACATGAATGCTCAAGTAGGATTAACAAATCCAGCAACCATTGGTGCCGATGTTTGTCACTTAAACCTACATAAAACATTTGCAATACCTCATGGTGGTGGTGGACCAGGTGTTGGACCAATTTGTGTTGCTCCACAGTTAGTTCCGTTCTTACCAACTAATCCAGTAATTAGCACAGGTGGAGACAATCCTATAACTGCTATTTCAGCAGCTCCTTGGGGATCTGCATTGGCTTGTTTAATTTCTTACGGATATATTACCATGTTAGGTTCTGAAGGTTTAACAAACGCTACCAAAATAGCTATTTTAAACGCTAATTATATGAAAGAGCGTTTACAAGGCCACTTCAAGACCTTATATACAGGAGAAATGGGACGTGCTGCTCACGAAATGATTTTAGACTGTCGTGAATTTAAACAAAACGGTATTGAAGTAGTTGATATTGCTAAACGTTTAATGGATTATGGATTCCATGCGCCAACAGTTTCTTTTCCAGTAGCAGGTACAATAATGGTGGAACCAACTGAAAGTGAAAGCATTGTTGAGTTAGATCGTTTTTGTGATGCTTTAATTTCTATCAGACAAGAAATTAGCAACGTTACCAAAGAAGACAATAACAACGTATTAAAAAATGCTCCGCATACTCAAGAAATGTTAACGGCTGATGAATGGGACTTACCATATTCACGTAAACAAGCTGCTTTTCCTCTTGAATATATTGCTGAAAATAAATTTTGGCCATCTGTTAGAAGAGTAGATGATGCTTATGGTGACAGAAACTTAATTTGTTCGTGTAACCCTATTGAAGATTATATGCAAGCAGAAGCTTAATATTCAAAACATATAAAACTAAAAAACCTCGCCAATGGCGAGGTTTTTGTTTATACTACACTAATAATTCTAGACAAAGGTATAATGGTAGATTCTTTTAATATTACTGATTTATCGGTGACACCCCATATGGTGGTTTCTACTTTTTTATAGCCCGAAGCATCAGCAAACAATATTTTTACTTTTTGATGTTCTATATTTCCTAAGTATAAAGCTCTTTGAATGTCTTTAAAACGACTTACAATAGCATTCTTTTTTTGTAGTACTTCTTCTTTAGGGAATTTTAGAAATTTGATTTGTTCTTTTGCAATTGCTTTGAATTTAGCACTTGTTCTCATTTTTTGGGGATTTTAGGGATTAATAGATTTTATGAAATTCAAATCAAAAAACTTGATTTATTGACAATATATTAATTTTAAAAACAAAATACAATTAATAAAATCATAAAAGTTTACTTCGTTTAAAAAAATGTCAACAAGTAAAAACAATATAATTCCTAAAAGACCTGATACAGAAGGTTTAACTCATTAAATTGATATCTGCTATTTTATTAATTCGATTTCTTTCTAAAAACGCATCAATAGTTTCAAAGTGTTCTATTACTCGTTGATTTTTGAATTCAAATACTTTTTTAGATAATCCTTGCAAGAAATCACGATCATGCGAAACTAAAATCATAGTACCATCAAAAGACTGTAAGGCTTCTTTTAACACGTCTTTGGATTTTAAATCTAAGTGATTCGTAGGCTCATCTAAAATCAATAAATTCACTGGTTCTAACAATAATTTTACCATTGCCAAACGCGTACGCTCACCACCTGATAATACACCAACTTTTTTATCTAAGTCATCGCCACTAAACATAAAACGACCTAAAATATTTTTAATTTGAGTTCTAATATCACCTTCAGCAACCTCATCAACAGTTTGAAAAATAGTTAAATCCGGATCTAACAAAGCAGCTTGATTCTGTGCAAAATACCCCACTTTTACATTGTGTCCTAAGGCACAGGTTCCGTCCACATCAATTTCACCTAAAATAGCTTTTATCATGGTAGATTTTCCTTCTCCGTTTCTACCTACAAAACATACCTTATCTCCTCTTGCTATGGATAAATTAGCATCAGAAAACACTACTTTATCTTCATAAGATTTAGCCACATCTTTAACTGTAACCGGATAATCTCCTGAACGTGGTGCCGGAGGAAAACGTAATTTTAAAGCTGAATTATCAATCTCATCAATTTCAATAATTTCTAACTTTTCTAACATACGCTCACGTGAAGCCACCTGATTGGTTTTAGAATACGTTCCTTTAAAACGCTCGATAAACGCTTTGGTTTCTGCAATAAACTTCTGTTGTTCATCGTATGCTTTTTGCTGATGCGCTCTACGTTCTTTTCGCAATTCTAAGTAATGCGAGTAGTTGGCTTTATAATCGTAAATACGGCCCATAGTAACCTCAATAGTACGATTGGTAATATTATCAATAAACGCTTTATCGTGCGAAATTACCATTACCGCATTGGCTTTATTTACTAAAAAATCTTCCAACCAAATTACCGATTCAATATCAATATGGTTAGTAGGCTCATCTAATAAAATTAAGTCGGGTTTTTGTAATAAAATTTTAGCCAACTCAATACGCATTCGCCATCCACCACTAAACTCTTTGGTTTGACGATTAAAATCTGCGGCTGTAAACCCTAAACCTTTTAACGCCTTTTCAACCTCAGCATCATAATTAACATCTTCTAAGGCGTAGTATTTTTCACCTAAGTCAGAAACACGTTCAATAATTTTCATGTACGCTTCACTCTCATAATCGGTTCGCGTTTCCAACTCTTTATTTAAGTGTTCCATTTCATCGCGCATTTCAAAAACGTGTTGAAAAGCTTTGGCTGTTTCTTCAAAAACGGTACAATCATCTTCTGTAAGTAAGTGCTGTGGTAAGTAAGCAATTACGGTTTCTTTAGGAGCTCTTACGGCACCGCGTGTAGCTTTTTGTACACCTGCCACAATTTTCATCATGGTAGATTTTCCTGCGCCGTTTTTACCCATTAAGGCTATTTTATCGGTAGGATTAATTACAAACGACACATCACTAAACAAGGTAGAACCACTAAACTCTACCGCTAAATTATCTACAGAAATCATACGTTATTTTTAAGGCTGCAAAAGTAGGAAAAAAGTACGTTGCTTGTCACCTTATTTATTAAACTGATTGTTAAAAACTTAATTTGTTTCTTAACGTGTTTTTGGTGAAATTCGCTATAGATGACTATAGTTCATTAAAACGAAACTATAGTCTTTAATAGTAGTAAAAAATAGCTCCGAAAAAATGAAATCTAAAAAAGAAAAGTTTACTGAACTATTGAATAGTTTAAATACTGAGTTGGTAAATGATGAACACAAGTATATTGGAACTGGAAATCCATATTCCGATATTCTAATTATAGGTAAAGAAACTGCTTTTGAAAAAAATTCAGAACAATATAAAACCGAAATACTAGGAAACTTTAATTTTTGGTTAAAGGAAGAAGTTACGAATGAAAAGCAATTAATTTATAATGAATTTAATCCAAGATTTCCTTACAAAGGACAATTACTAAAAAAAGATAATGGGAAAGGAAATATGGGAACAAGTGTAACATGGATGAATTATCAAAAATTGATTAATTATATCTTTGACACTCCTCTAAATAATAATATCGATTTCCACGACAAAGCATTTATAACAGAGGTTAATTCAACCCCTAGTAAAAAAACGATAAACGCTGACAGCTCTTCAATAATATTTAGAAAAGAAAATATATTAAACTCTGACTTTTTTAGAAGCTTTAAGGTTGTTATAATTTCTGGTGTTGGTTATTTTAATATTAACGAAGAAAAGAATGAAATTGAAGACATATTTAAAGTTAAATTTCTAAACCTTAAAAATGCTGATAATAAATCTTCTCAACCGTATTGGATACATCGTAATAAAGACAACACTATTTTAATTAACTGTTATCAACTTAGCATTGGAATTTCAGATAATTTATTGAAAGAAATAGCTACTACGATAAAAAATCAAAATATTTTAGATATAAAAAATGATTAAGACAAATGTAACGTGTCGCTAAATTTTACAGCAATGGCTAAACTTTATGTGGGTTTTTATTTCTTTCCTATAATTTTTAGGCTTTTTTACTTTATCCAATTAAACTTATTTGATTAATTTTAAGTCGATAAAGAAAAAGTCTAAGCTAAGTGGCTCACTTATCAACTCCCTCACTAAACTTATACAAAACCAACAGCGAAAATCTCACATCAAAACCATCAAAAACAAAAGCTTATTAAATTATTTTTCTATTAATATTTATATCAATAGAAAAATAATCTATTTTAGACATAAAAATCAGTTTATTAAAAAACCTCCACTTACATTTGCCGCCAAAATACACTATTGGCAATGCAAACACCTAACTTAAATTCAGCAGATAAAAAACAGTTAGACAACTTATTTGAGGCTTTACAAACAGCTCGAAATACGTTTTTAGGATACCCAGTATCTAAAGACTTTGATTATAGTGAGCTAAATGCGTTTTTTCAGTTTCCTGTTAATAATTTAGGAGATCCGTTTGAGCAAGGTACTTACCGCGTGCAAACGCATGAAATGGAACGTGAGGTAATTGCCTTTTTTGCAAAGTTGTTTAGAGCCAACCCAAAAGATTTTTGGGGATATGTAACCAATGGAGGATCGGAAAGTAATTTGTACGGTTTATACCTAGCGCGTGAATTGTACCCAAAAGCCATGGTGTATTATTCAGAGTCTACTCACTACAGCGTGCGTAAAAATTTACATTTGTTAAACGTACCTAGTATTGTTATCAAGTCGCAACCTAATGGTGAAATGGATTACGAAGATTTTGAAAATACGGTGCGTATGAATCGTCATAAACCCGTAATTGTTTTATCTACCTTTGGTACTACCATGAAAGAAGCCAAAGATGATGTGGCAAAAATTAAGGGTATTTTACGCAATTTGGCTATTCAAGATCATTATATTCATTGCGATGCTGCGTTAGCAGGAACTTTTGGTCCGTTTATGGAACCACGTTTACCGTTCGATTTTATGGATGGTGCCGATAGTATTTCTATTAGCGGACATAAATTTATTGGTTCTCCTATTCCAACCGGCGTATTGATTGCAAAACGTTCGAATCGCGATCGAATTGCAAAAGGTATTTCGTATATCGGTTCGTTTGATACTACCATTACAGGTTCACGTAACGGACATTCGCCTTTATTTTTATGGTACGCTTTAAAACGTTTAGGTATTGAAGGTTTAAAAGCCCGCTACCAACATAGTTTGGCTATTGCTGAATATTGTGAAGCGCAGTTAAAAGCGATTGGTATTGATGCGTGGAGAAACCCAAATGCCATTACTGTGGTTTTACCCAAAACATCTAAAGCAATTAAAGATAAATGGCAATTGGCTACCGAAGGCGACATTGCACACGTTATTTGTATGCCTAATGTTACCAAAGCTCAAATTGATGAGTTTATTTGTGACTTACAAAACTGTAGTGAACCAATAACAGATGATGAATTTGCGTATGATTTTTCGTTGAGTTAAATAGATTCCTGACTTACTAAAACGAATTAAGTACAAGACAAAGGAAGGACACATAAATACTTACTAAACTTTATTTAAAACACTCAATAACCTCAAACTTTTTATTGGAGTTGACTACACTTACTTTAGAAAAAAGTTTGTTTAAATGTGTACTGTAATTTAGGTGAGCATTGGCCACTAACATAAATCTACCACCTATTTTTAAGCATTGATGAACATCTTGAAATAAGGACAGTGTGACTTCAATGTTATTTTCATGTTCGAAATGAAATGGAGGGTTGCTCACAACCAAATCGAAGTTCTGATTGTGCAAACTCAAAAGGTTTTCTGCACAAAGAAAAGATGCTTTTTTGCCTTTTAGATTTATTTTGGAAGATTCAATAGCTAAGTTGAAATCGTCAACCAAAGTTACCTCAGCATTTGGATTTTGTTCAGTAACAAAATGAGCAATTACTCCGTTACCCGAAGCTAGATCTATTACTTTATTTTCATTGGGTTGAACTTGCAAATGCTCTAAAAAAAATTGCGTACCAATATCTATACTACCTGATGAAAACACTCCGTAATGTTGCACAAACTCTTTCCCGTTAAACTCAATAGTATTAACAAACGCTTCGCTCTTAATTTCTTGTTTTGGCTGTTTTAACACTAATAACCGTGCTTTTTTCCACGCTTTTGTTTGTGATACTTCATCAAAATATTTAGCTGCAATTTTTAACATAGATGCAGAAAAATACTTTGTCATAAATCCGCAAACAACTTTAGTTTTTGAAGTTGAAGCTTGATGAATTTGCTGCAAAAACAACTCAAATAGCTCTAATGACTTTGGCACTTTAATTAATGCTAACTCTACTGTACTTAAATCATCTAAAGCTGTTTTATAGCTTACATTAACCGATAAATTATTCAATGCTAAGTTCTGTTCAATAGCTTTTTGTTGACTAGCATGCGTACAAACAGTAATTATATTTTTATCAGCTAACGTACAGTTCCAAACTCCAAATCGGTCATTAAAAAGATGGATATTATTTGTAATTGAATCATCAACAAAATCCAATGCTAACAATTCCGCATTACTCCATGCGCGCAGAGAAGCATCTGATGTTTTAGGGTAACGTTCTAATTGATAGGTTTTGGATAAATATTGAAATTCGTTTTTCAAAAGATATAAGTTTGTGTTTCTACTACAAAACTACAATAATTGTATTGTTGATAGTAGGTATTGAACAATTAAGTGTTAAGCTAATTATGCGTGGTTTAAAACGAAATTTTAGAAATCATTAATTATAATTGTAATGACTAAAAAAGATAACTATCCGTTAAGTATTCGTTGTTTTTCTTTTTCAAATTCTTCTTGTGTTAAAACACCTGAAGCTTTTAACTCTCCTAACTTTTGTAGCTCATCTAACCTGCTACTATATGCTTGTTTAGTAACATTAATATGGGTTGTATCTGAAGTTTTAGTTGATTTCATTTTTTGCATTATCAACTCATAAACTGCATGAACTTTAGCAGACTTCTTTTTAAAAAATGTAGATTCTACTGTTATTGTATTTACTTTTTTATCTTCAGTTGAATTGGCTTCTGAATAAGGCATATAAATAGTAAAGTAACCGTTCCCCATTATGCCAGGCTTTCTGTAATCTATCCTTGAAATGTCGCTAAAATAGTAGTATTTCAACCTGTCTTTGTGTTTAAATCCAGATAAGAAACCACTTACATTATTTCTATCAATTACTAAATGATCATGAAACACTAGTAAATTACCATCTAACCCAACAACTTTTGCTAGTTCATTCATATAATTTTTAATGCCTTTTTAATTCACCGGAACTTGAGAAGTTTCTTGAAAATAAATTTTATCTAATGAAGTAATATCTCCTGCTTTATTTCTTCTAAAAACATGTTTAGCTTCAATATCATTAATTGAGTTCTTTCCCATGGCTGAAACCATTTCTTTTAATGCTGCAATGGTTTTATCATGATAATTTTTAACACGAACATTTTTATATTCTACCACTAAGGCTTCTACTAAATCTTCATCTTGGGTAGCAACTCCAACCGGACAAGTATCTAAATTACACTCGCGTGCTTGAATACAGCCTAAACTTAACATAAAACTTCTAGCCATTCCCATTGCATCTGCTCCCATTGCTTTTAACTTTACTAAATCAAAAGCATCAATAGCCTTACCACTAGCTATAATTTTTATTTGATTTTTTAAATTATATTTTATTAGTGTTTTTGTTACAAATGCTAAGCCTTCCAATAATGGAGTTCCCATATAGTTTGAGAACTCTAAAGGAGCAGATCCTGTACCTCCTTCTCCACCATCTACAGCTATAAAATCTGGATAATTATTGTGAGCTGCAAACGTTTTTATCATTTCCTCAATTTCATCAGTATCACCAACACAAAACTTAATTCCTACAGGTTTACCTTCACTTAACTCACGAACCTTTTGTATAAAATCAATCATTTCTTCAAAATTTGAAAAAGCATCGTGACTTGGAGGTGAATCTACTCGAGTAAAAGGCTCTACGGATCTAATTTTAGCTATTTCTTCTGTATTTTTTTTGGCTGGTAAAATACCACCATGACCAGGTTTTGCTCCTTGTGATAATTTAATTTCTATCATTTTAACTTCAGGACGAATAGCATTCTCTTTAAAAATAGCATCATCAAAAACACGTTTTCCATTTTCGGTTCTTCCTGCTCCAAAATATCCAGTTCCTACCTGAAAAATTAAATCTCCTCCTTGTAAATGATATGGTGAAATTCCGCCCTCTCCTGTATTATGAGCAAATCCGCCCATTTTAGCTCCTTGATTTAATGCCATAATTGCATTTTTGCTTAGTGAACCAAATGACATTGCAGAAATATTTATAATAGACCCCTTATATTTTTGTGTACATTTATCTGATCCAAAAACAACTTTATCCCCAGTTACTTTATGATGATCTGTAGGAAATAAGGAGTGTTTAACAAATTCATATCCTTTTTCGTATACATTGTGTTGCGTCCCAAATGGTATTGTTTCTATTTCTTTTTTAGAACGTTGATAAACAATACTTCTTTTTTCTCTATTAATAGGCGTTCCATCTAAATCAGATTCTATAAAATATTGCTTTATTTTATCGCGCTCTTCTTCAAAAACCCAACGTAGTCTTGCTACAATAGGAAAAGCTCGCATTAACGAATGTTTTTTTTGAATAAAAGCATCATAAATAGCTAATAATGTTAATGCAGATGCTATGGTTAATAAAATCACGTTCCCCATATCTGGAATAAAATACACCAATACTCCACATAACAAGTTTGCTATAATACATACTGCAAGTATAGAATCTCTCATCTTTTAAATTTTAAGGTAAAAATACAGATTTATAAACAAAAAAAGCTCTAACAAATGTTAGAGCTTTTAAGTATATGTTGTTGCAAAAATTACTTTTTGAATTTTGCGTATTTGTTTTTGAACTTGTCAATACGTCCTGCAGTATCTACTAACTTAGACTTACCAGTATAGAAAGGGTGAGACGTTCTAGAAATTTCTAATTTAATTAATGGATACTCTACTCCTTCAACTTCGATAGTATCTTTTGTGTTAGCTGTAGAACGAGTAATGAATACATCATCGTTAGACATATCTTTAAACGCTACTAATCTATAATTTTCTGGGTGTATACCTTTTTTCATTTTTTATTCTTTTTAATCATTTGTTTGAAATTGCCAAAAGTGGTAAATTTTTAACGCATTCAAAAAAATCAAAATACCTGCAATGGCTATTTGAGGGTGCAAATTTAACCCTTTTTTTTAATTTGCAAACAAATAAATTGCTTTATTTGTATTATAAATGCTAAAATTTGATAACACTACTTTAAATATGAAATTTTTAAACTACTCTTTTTTAATTTTCACATCATATGCTTTACTAACTTCTTGTGGTAATGTTGGTTATAAATTTAAACTTAACTCTTCTAAAAAAGTAACACTAGGACAAAAAACTACAGTTAGTTTAGAACAATTAAGTGGTGAAAAACCTGATAGCATTCAACTTTATGTAAATGGTAAAAAGTTAGAAAATAACAATAACACTGCCGAAATAAATACAAATGAAATTGGTGTTGGTAAACACCTAGTAACTGCTTTGGCTTTTATACCTGGTAAAGTAAAAAAAGTAAATACGTCAATTGAGATATTAGCAAACAAAACTCCAGAAGTTTATAATTATAAAGTAGTTAATACTTATCCGCATGACAACAATGCTTACACACAAGGTTTAGAGTTTTACAATGGCTATTTATATGAAACTACGGGTAGAAGAGGACAATCATCTTTACGTAAGGTTGATATCAAAACAGGAAAGGTACTCCAACAAGAGAATTTAAAGGACACCTATTTTGGAGAAGGAATGACCATATTTAACAATCAAATAATTTGGTTAACATGGCAAGCGCGTAAAGGATTTGTTTATGATTTAGAAACTTTTAAACAACTTAAAGAGTTTTCTTACAATAATAGTAATGAAGGTTGGGGATTAACACATTCTGATAACGAATTAATAAAATCTGACGGAACGAATAAAATATGGTTTTTAGATCCAATTACACAAGCTGAAAAAAGAAGTATTCAGGCCTACACAAACAAATACACAGTTGATAATTTAAATGAACTAGAATTTATTAACGGATTAATTTATGCAAATAAATGGCAACAAAACTCAATAGTGATGATTAATCCAAAAACGGGGGTTGTTGAAGGGGTTGCTGATTTAAACGGGCTACGAGATATTGTTTCAAAAGATCAAAAATTAGACCCATCAGACGATGTATTAAACGGAATTGCATATGATGCCGTTAACAACCGTTTATTTGTAACAGGAAAACATTGGGGAAAACTTTTTGAAATTGAACTTACAAAAAAATAAGTATGCGTAATTTTCTATTCGTTTTTGGAGGTTTAGTCGTTCTAATTATTAGTTCTTGTAGAAAAGACTTTAGTACCATTCCTAGTTTTGGAAACCTAACCTTTTCTAAAGACACTATTTTTTTAGATACCGTTTTCACTACTATTGGTTCAGCTACTTATAATTTAAGAGTATACAATAAAAGTGATAAGGCAATTACAATTCCAGAAATTAAATTAGAAAATGGCGTGAACTCATATTATCGTTTAAATGTAGATGGTGTTGCTGGTAAAAACTTTGAAGATATTGACATATTAGCCAATGATAGTTTATATGTTTTTATAGAAACTACCATTGATTTTTCTAACGTGTCAAACCCTTTATATACAGATCGTATTTTATTTGACAACGGAAACAACCAACAAGATGTTGATTTAGTTACTTTGGTACAAGACGCTACTTTTATTTATCCTGATAGAAATCCTGTAAGCATGGTCATCGACAGTTTAACATTAGACGGTCAACCAACTTCTATTAAAGGACGTTTTTTAGAAGACAGTGAGCTTACGTTTACCAATGAAAGACCTTATGTTATTTATGGGTATGCCGCTATTGCTAGTGGTAAAACAGTTACTTTTGAAGCTGGTGCGGAGATTTATTTTCATGCAAACTCTGGATTAATTGTAGATGAAGGTGCTACCATGGTTACTAACGGAACTTTAACAGAAAAAGTTACGTTTCAAGGAGATCGATTAGAAGCTGCTTTTGATAACATTGCTGGACAATGGGGAACTATTTGGCTTCGTGCAGGAAGTACTGCCAACAATTTTAATCATACAATTATTAAAAATGGCACTATAGGTATTTTAGTTGATAGTTTAGGAACTAACAATAACCCAACACTTTTTACCGCCAATACTGAAATATACAATCAGTCTAGTTTTGGAATTTTAGGTAGAGAAGCTGAAATAACTGCTGAAAATCTTGTTATTGGAAATGCTGGTCAATCTTCTTTGGCAGCAACTGTTGGTGGTAATTACAATTTTACACATTGTACATTTTCAAATTACTGGAACAATAGTTTTAGAAGCTTACCTACTGTTTTAGTAAATAATTTCTTTACAAAACAGGAAAACGGGCAAAACATTATTGAAACAAGACCTTTAATTGCAGCAAACTTTAGCAATTGTATAGTTTACGGTAATAACAATATAGAATTTGTTTTAGATAAAGTTGATGGTAATGAATTTAATTATAATGTAAACAATAGTATAATACGTTTTGAAGATCCAACAGGAATTTTTGCAGATAATTCTGATTTAGATTTTAATAATCCTAACTATCAAAATGTAATCATAAATGGAAATCCTGACTTCAGAAATCCGTTTGATGAAGACCTTATAATTGGTGAGAATAGCACTGCAATTAATGCCGCTGCACCAACAGCTGTTAGTCAAGATATTTTAGGGATTGATAGAACTTCATCTCCAGATATTGGTGCATACCAACATATAATTTTTAATTAATATACTACGCCAACACTTTTAGTAGTTGAGTTTGAAAGGCTTCTTTTTCATCAATAAAAATTGCTAAATACTTAGCTTTTCGCTTAAAACCATAAAAACTATTAAAAACAATCGATTCATTTAAGCAAATAACCATATTATGACCTGTAGCACTTCCTAAAGGGGAAAAATATTTAATAGGTGATTTTTCAGGAATATCTTTAGATGTTATTACTACCTTTTTTAGGTTTTTAAAAGAAATTGTAGCTTCAGATAAAATTCCAAACCTTAATACTAATTCTTCTTTGTCTTTATTAATAACAACAGGTCTTTTAGCTGTTGACCTCATCATTGCAATAATTTGTAACGCTGAATAACCACTAAGAATTGCTAAAACAACAGAGCCGCTTTGAATTCCTTGTTGTATCATTGCGTGTGTTACAAATGCCTCTACCATAACTATTACTAAAAAACCTAAAAATACGCTGGTTGAAGTGCTATTTTTATGATATGAAAACTCATTACTAAGTAATCTCTTTTTTTTCCAAGAAAATAACGCATAGTAAATCATTGCTATTTCAGCGGCTAATATGTTGCCAATGCCAAAAGGTAGTATCTTGTTACAAATAGGTTTAATTACATCAAAAAAATCAAAATTATTAGACTTGTATTCTTTATAACCCTTAACTACCTGCCTAACTTTTATAATAATATAAATTAACGCTGTTAATTCTATTAAAGGAATGGTAATAAGTTGTATGCTATTTAATATGTATTGATATTCTTTAGGAATTACTGATAAAGCTGTTATAAAACCAAGAAACAAAATCAATACTACTGATTGTTTTTGTTTCTTCTTTTTTCTGATTATAAGATAATGAACCAACGGAATAACTATCAATAAATCAATAATAACCAAAGGAGAAATAGCTGGAATAAAAAATGATGATTTTACAACTAAAACTAGTGATAAAATCATCATTAAAGGAATTATAAAAGCTACTTTTTCTTTTCTTAAGTTATATAGTTGATGCATAACTTATGTATTTAAAATTAGTATCAACTGTTGGTAGTTTAAAAAGATGATTTGTTACATACTTTAACAAAAATTATTGCTTGTAAACCACACCATTTTTCATGACAAAAACAACGTTTTCCATAGTTTTTATATTATTGGTTGGATCTTCATCAACTGCAATAATATCAGCAAAAAAACCTTGCTTAATTTGCCCAATCTCTTTATCCATCTTTAAAATTTTAGCATTTGTAATTGTTGCAGACTGAATTGTTTCTATTGGTGGCATTCCTGCCGCTACCATGTAACCAAATTCTTTTCCGTTATAACCATGAGCAAAAACTCCTGCATCTGTACCAAAGGCTATTTTTACTCCTTTTTTATATGCTTTCGCAAAAGTTCCTTGTATTTGTGGGCCAACCGCCAATGCTTTTGGTACAACAATGTCAGGATAATAACCTTTTACTTTCGCCTTCTCTTCTACTTCTTTTCCTGCAGTTAATGTTGGTACTAAATACACATCATTTTTAATCATTAAATCCATAGTTTTACTACTCATATAAGTACCATGTTCTATTGTTTTTACACCTCCTAACACGGCTCTTTGCATGCCTTCATCCCCGTGAGCATGAGCTGCTACATGCATTCCATAATCGGAAGCCATATCACAAATTGCTTTCACTTCTTCAATGGTAAACTGAGGATTATCACCACTTTTTGCAACACTTAAAACACCTCCCGTAGCTGTAATTTTAATACAATCAGCTCCATTTTTATAACGTTGTCTTACAGCTTTTTTTGCATCTTCTACACTGTTTACCACACCTTCTTTTGGTCCTGGGTTTCCTATCAGCTTTCTACTACTTCCATTAGTAGGATCTGCATGACCTCCTGTGGTAGCTAAGGCTTTACCGGCAGTAAATACTCTTGGGCCTGGTATTTTTCCTGCATCTATTGCTTTTCTAGTAGATATATTTACTCCTGTTCCTCCTAAATCTCTTACCGTTGTAAATCCATTTAATAGCGTGGTTTTAGCAAATCCTACGGCATTAAAAGCAATATCTGCTTCATTCAAAATATATCCGTTTAAACGTGTATGAGCATCAAATTCTTGCTCTATATGTACGTGCATATCAATTAGACCAGGCATTACTACTTTTGACCTTAAATTGATACTTTTTGCTGAAGCACTTCGAGGCATTACGTAACCACTTAATACATCTATTATTTTAGTACCCTCTACAACAATTGTTTGTTCTTTTTTAATTTCACCAGTTTGTGTATCTATCAATTTACCACAATGAATGTAGGTAGTTTGTGCAAGTAACATACTTGTAAACAGGGAACAAAAAAATCCAAGTAAATATTTAATCATAATAACATCTATTTTAAAGTTTTAAATATAACACAAAAACTATTGTTGAGGATTTATTGTAAAACAGAAAATAAAATTGCACATTTGAAAACTAATCAAAAAACAAACTATGGAAGTTATATCAGGACTTAACACTGAAAAAAAACGATTTAAATACTTTGGAAAAGGAAGTGAATTTGCACTTATTTATTTTAAAAACCTTTTATTAACTATTGTTACCCTTGGATTATACTATCCTTGGGCTAGAGTTGAAAAATTAAAATACCATTATCAATCTACAGATTTAGATAATACTCGTTTTGTTTTTCATGGCACAGGAAATGAAGTTTTTAAAGGTTTTATTAAGGTATATGTAATCTTTATTGCTTTGTACCTATTTCTTTTATACGGAATGCAAACTGGTAGTGGAACCATGGCTGCTATTTCTGTTGGTACATTTTACCTTTTTTTAATAGGGATTATACCATTTGCAATACATGGTGCTGCAAGATATAGATCTTCAAGAAGCTCTTGGAAAGGTATACATTTTAAATATTTAGGCGACAGAATGGAGCTTTTTTGGAAATGTGTAACTGGGTTTTTATTAACTATTGTAACCTTTGGAATTTATGGAGCTTGGTTTAGTGTTGATATTAGAAAATATATATTAAGCCACTTACGCTTTGGTAATTTATCGTTTGATTTTACAGGAAAAGGGGAAACTTTATTTTGGATTAACCTTAAAATGGTACTTTTAATGTATCCAACATTAGGTATTTACTCTTTCTGGTATTATAAAAACCTATATGCTTTTTATGCTAACAATACAGAAATAACTCAGAATGGTAAAAAAGTAAACTTTAGTTTTAATATGAAAGCTGGTGATATCTTTGAATTAGTAGTAGTAAACTTTTTAATTATTGCTTTTACTTTTGGTATTGGTACACCTTGGGTTGTTGTTAGAACCTTCCAATTCATATTTAGGTTTTTAGAAATTGAAGAAGGTTTAGATACTAACAATATTCAACAAGTTTCTTATGATAATTATGATGATGCTGCTGGAGAAGATATGTTAGACTTTTTAGATTTTGACTTCTTATAATGGAATTTAAAGCAAATTATTTCGACGGACAATCGTCAAAAACACATCAAGCAATCGTCACTCCCAATCCTTCGGGGTGGCGAATTGTTTTTAATAACACTACAGAAACTACCAAAGAGGTAATCTGGAAGATAGATACAATTCAAAAATCTGAAGTTTATACCCAAGGATTAATTGCCTTTACATACGGCAAAGAATTTCCTTTTCAAAAAATAGAAAGTACAGATCCAAACTTTATAGCGTTCATTTCTAAAAGTGATCATAAAAACTTAAATAATAAATTAGATACAACTTTACATAAATCTGTAAACAAATCAATAGCTATATTACTTGCTGTAATTGTTGGTTTTGCGTTAGGAATGTATTTTTATGTAATTCCAACCGTAGCTGTTAGCTTTGCTAAAAACCTAAACAAAGAACACGTAATTGATTTTGGTGATTATATTTTTAGAACAATTTCTTTAGATTTAGATATTGATGAGAAGCAATCAGAAAAATTACAAGATTTTGTAGACGCCATGCAAATTGATTGTGAATTTCCAATACAAGCCAAAGTAGCTAATAGTAGTCAACTAAATGCTTTTGCTGTATCTGGCGGAAAAATTGTAATCTTTTCATCCTTATTAGAAAAAATTCAAAATGAACATCAATTAGCAGCATTAATTGGGCATGAGGTTTCTCATGTACAAAACAGACATGTGTTAAAAAATGTAGCTCGTAACCTTTCAGGTGCTATCTTTGTATCAGTTCTTTTTGGTGATATAAATGGTGTAACAGCTATTATTGGTGAAAATGCTCATTTATTTTCACAATTATCTTACACTCGAAGTTTAGAAAAAGAAGCTGATATATTTGGTATTGAGATGATGCGTGCCAATAATTTAGATTTGAATGGAATGCCTCAACTTTTTCAAATACTTAAAGATGAATCAGATGTTGATATTCCTACTTATTTAAGTAATCATCCAATGTTAAAAGACCGAATAGTTTATACACAAGAAATAGCAGATCAACAATCTAATACCACAAATAATACTGTTTTAAAAGAAAAATGGAATAAGATTGCTGCTGGATTTACTAATACTATTGAAAACAACGATACAGACGATATAATAGATGTTACAGATGAGTAAAAATATTGTAATAACTGGAACAAGTAGAGGAATTGGATTTGAGCTTGCTCAATTATTCGCAAATGAAGGACATAACGTTTTAGCTTTATCAAGAAACACAGCACCATTAACTGCTGTTAATCATAAAAACATTAAAGTTTTAGCCACAGACCTTGGTAAAGAATCTGATATTGAAAAAGCGGTAAACTACATTTCATTAAACTGGAAAAATGTTGATATTTTAATTAATAATGCTGGAAAGTTAGTTAACAAACCTTTTGAAAATATTACACAACAAGATTTTATTGATGTGTATCAGGTTAATGTTTTTTCTGTAGCTAAAGTAACGCAATGTATGTTGCCTTTTATGAAGGCGGGTAGTCATGTGGTTACAATAAGTAGTATGGGCGGAATTCAAGGAAGTATGAAGTTTCCTGGTTTAGCAGCATACAGTTCTGCTAAAGGAGCCGTCATTACATTATCTGAATTACTTGCAGAAGAATACAAAGAACAACAAATAGCATTTAATGTACTTGCCTTAGGTGCTGTACAAACAGAAATGCTTGAAGAAGCTTTCCCTGGTTATGTGGCACCACTTTCTGCCAAAGAAATGGCAAGCTATATTTTTAATTTTTCACTAACTGGAAATCAATTTTACAACGGTAAAGTTTTACAAGTATCAAACTCAACTCCATAATTTAAGATTATTAAAAATATTTTACGCAAATACATTCCGGAACAAGCCATTACTCCTATTATTTATTTAATAGAAACTCATAAAATCAACATTAAAATTGTTCAAGAAAGACAAACTAAACATGGTGATTTTAGAACTTTTTTAGATGGGAGTACACAAATTACAGTAAATAATAACTTAAACAAGTTTCAATTTTTACTAACCTTAGTTCATGAAATTGCACATCATGTTACCTATAAAAAATTTGGAAGGGTTCAACCACACGGAAAAGAATGGAAAACCGTATTTCAGCATTTAATGTTGCCTTTCATTCGTCCGGAAATATATCCAGAACCTATTTTAAGTCTCTTAGCCATACATTTTAAAAATCCGAAAGCAAGTACAGATGCTGACGTAAAATTATCGTTAGCTTTAAAATGTGGTATGGCTAATTCAGGAAAGAGTTTTATATTTGATATACCTGAAGGAACTCTTTTTAAATATAAAAACACCATTTACAAAAGAGGAAAAAAGCGCAGAACTCGCTTTGAATGCTTAAATTTAAGCAATAACCGTGTATATCTTTTTAATCATAACGCAGAAGTTATACCCGCTCAAAAATAGAATAGGTAACAAAAATTTACATTATGACAAACAACAACTACTATGCAGTAATTATGGCTGGTGGTGTAGGATCTCGATTCTGGCCAGTGAGTACTCAAAAGTTTCCTAAACAGTTTCATGACATGCTTGGAACTGGTCAATCTTTAATTCAGAGAACTTTTGAAAGGATTAATGAATTAGTACCTACAAACAACATATTAATTGCTACTAATGCCAATTATGAAAAATTAGTATTACAACAATTACCGCAACTTAATAATAAACAGTTGTTGTTAGAACCTGCAATGAGAAATACAGCTCCTTGTATTTTATATGCTGCCTTAAAAATATACAATCAAAATCCGGATGCTGTTATGTTAGTGGCACCATCTGATCATTGGATTAAAGACGAAGGAGAATTTTTACGCAATATTCAAACCTCTTTTGAAGCATGTTCTAAAGATGATATTTTAATGACTTTAGGTATTCAACCAGATCACGCTAATACAGGATACGGTTATATTCAGTTTGAAAAAGAAAATACTGAAATAAAAAAGGTTAAGAACTTTACTGAAAAACCTGATTTAACTACTGCTGAATCATTTTTAGAAAGTGGAGATTATTTGTGGAATGCAGGAATTTTTGTTTGGTCTGCAAAAAATATTATAGAGGCTTTTAAACAATATTCTCCTGAAATGGTAAGTATTTTAAATGCTGAAACTTCTGTTTACAATACAGATGACGAGGTTAACTTTATCAATAATAATTATAAAAAGTGTGAAAATATTTCAATAGATTTTGCCATTATGGAGCGTGCTAACAACGTGCATGTACTCCCTGTTGATTTTGGTTGGAATGATTTAGGAACTTGGGGTTCTTTATATGGTAAACTTAAAAAAGATGAAGATGCAAATGCTGTAGTAGGTGCCAATGTAATATTTAGAGACGCTAAAGGAAATATGGTGAGAACCGATAGCGGTAAACGCGTTGTAATTCAAGGTTTAGAAGACTTTATTGTTGTTGAAAAAAAAGATGTGATAATGATTTGCCCTCGAAAAGATGACCAAGACATTAAGCAAATAATGGCAGAAGCCAAAGAGTCTTTTGGAAAAAAATATGTATAAACAAATCCGCTAACAAGCGGATTTTTTGTTTGATATTATTCTATATTTTCTACAAAGTTTACTATAGTTTCATTAAAAGCTGTCTCATTTTCTAAAAACACACTTTTTATGGCAATATAATGCAAGTTTAATACTTTGTCATGCAGCCTAACATAATCTTTTTCTGTGGTAAGCAACACAGTGTCTTCAGATTTACTTTTCAAAAGTTCTCTTTTTATTTTTAGAATATCTTGATTTGTAAAATGATGATGATCTGGAAATTTAATATGGGTAAAAACAATATTCTTTTCTTTTAAAAATGTAGTAAGCGGATTTGGATTAGCAATTCCTGTTACAAGAACTACTTTTTTATTTACTAAACTATCTAACATTAATGTAGAAGCTCCTTTTAACTCATCATCATAATCAATTCCCGAAAAAAATACTTGTTGATTTGCCTTTGGATTAATTTTTTTTAAAATTTTATCCTTCTCAGTACTTGATAAATTTAAAGGGCATTTAGTTATAATTATTACTTGTGCTCTTTTAGCTCCACTCCTCCACTCTCTTAAATTTCCTGTTGGTAATACAAAATCATCAACATACAAATCTTTATATTTAGTAAGTAAAATATATAACCCTGCTTTTACTTTTCTATGCTGAAAAGCATCATCTAACAAAATTACATTTAAAGATTGGCACAAACGTTGTAATTGGTTAATACCATGAGTTCTATTTGCATCTACAGCAACAGAAACTCCTTGAAACTTTTTAAAAAACTGCATCGGTTCATCTCCAACATCTTCAGTGGTGTGCTTGTTATTTAGCAGCTGAAAACCAGAAGTTTTACGCTTATACCCTCTGCTTAAAATTGCTAAATTATACGTGTCTTTTAACAATCTTACCAAATATTCTATTTGAGGAGTTTTACCTGTTCCGCCAACATTTAAATTTCCTACAGCAATAACTGGTATTGAAAAAGAGGTACTTTTTAACCAACCTTTATTAAATAAAAAGTTTCTGAAACTTGTTATAAACTGGTATAATAAACTAAATGGAAAAAGAAGAAAACGAATTAATTTCATTGTAACGAAAATACATTAAATATCTTAACTTTGGTATTGCAAAATTAGAACTATGCAAATAAAAGACATTACCAATTATATAGAAAAATTAGCACCGCTATCTTATGCCGAAGATTTTGATAATGTAGGACTTCTAGTTGGCGACTACCAAACTGAGGTTACTGGTGTATTAGTTACTTTAGATACGCTAGAAGAAACAGTTGAAGAGGCAATAGCTAATAACTGTAACTTAATTGTAAGTTTTCATCCTATTATTTTTGGTGGATTAAAAAAAATTAATGGTAACAATTACGTGGAAAGAGTTGTTTTAAAAGCCATTAAAAATGATATTGCAATTTATGCTACTCACACAGCATTAGACAACTCTAACAACGGAGTTTCTGCAAAAATGTGCGAAGTATTAGGGCTAGAAAACACTAAAGTTTTAATTCCAAAAAAAGGAATTATTAATAAACTTACTACTTATGTTCCACATAAAAATGCCGACGAATTAAGGAATTCACTTTTTAAAGCAGGAGCAGGTACTATTGGTAATTACAAAAACTGTTCTTTTAATTATGAAGGAAGAGGTAGTTTTGAAGCCACTGAAAAAGCAAATCCTACAATTGGTGAAAAAGGCAGCGTTCATTTTGAAGAAGAAACCTGTATATCTGTCACTTATGAAAGTTATTTGGAGGGTAAAATTTTAACAGCCTTATTCAAAAATCATCCCTATGAAGAAGTAGCGTATGAAGTAACTACTTTAAACAACTATCATCAACAAGTTGGAATGGGTATGATTGGAGAGTTAAAACAGCCTATGCAAGAAACTGATTTTCTTAACTATGTAAAAAAAACATTTAAAACAGGCTGTGTTAGACATTCTGAACTACTAAATAAACCTATTAAAAAAGTTGCAGTATTAGGAGGTTCTGGAAGTTTTGCAATTGGCAATGCTATAAAATCTGGAGCAGATGCTTATATTAGTGCAGATTTTAAATATCATGAATTTTACAAAGCGGAAAATAGTATACTTTTAGCTGATGTAGGACATTATGAGAGCGAACAGTTTACAAAAAACCTTTTGGTTGAATATCTTAACAAAAAATTTAGTACTTTTGCAATTATTTTAAGCGAAAAAATTACAAATCCAATACACTATATTTAAAAGATGGCAAAAAAAGAAGTAACGGTAGAAGAAAAATTAAGAGCGTTGTATGATTTACAATTAATTGACTCTAGAGTAGATGAAATTAGAAACGTTCGCGGTGAATTACCTTTAGAAGTTGAAGATTTAGAAGATGAAGTTGCCGGATTAAACACTAGACTATCTAACTTAGCTCAAGACGTTGCCAATTTAGAAACCGACATTAGTAATAAAAAGCAATCTATCACAGATTCTAAAGCTTTAATCACTAAATATGAAGAGCAACAAAAAAATGTTAGAAATAACAGAGAATTTGACTCTTTAAGCAAAGAAATTGAATATCAAGAATTAGAAATTCAATTAGCTGAAAAGCGTATCAAAGAATTTAAGGCTAAAATTGCTCAAAAAAACGAGGTAATTAAAGGTACTGAAGAAAAATTAAAGGCCTCTGAAGCTCATTTAGCGCACAAAAAGGGTGAATTAGACGCTATCTTAAAAGAAACAGAGAAAGAAGAAAAGTTGTTACAAGAAAAATCTGAAGAATTCTCTGCATCTATAGATAAACACTTATTACAGGCTTATAAAAGAATTAGAGCTAAAGTTAAAAATGGTTTAGCTGTAGTTTCTATTGAGCGTGGTGCTGCTGGTGGATCTTTCTTTACAATTCCTCCTCAAGTACAGTTAGAAATAGCTAACCGTAAGAAAATTACTATTGATGAGCATAGTGGTCGTATTTTAGTTGATGCTGCTTTAGCACAAGAAGAAAAAGAAAAAATAGATAGTTTATTCGCTTAATATTTTTTCATCATGAGTCGTCCTAAAATAGGTTGACAGTTTTAAAAAATATATTTAAACCAGAGAAGCTAGCTTCTCTGGT
>NZ_JBHTJR010000045.1:0-333387 GCF_042676005.1 Tenacibaculum geojense
TAAATACGGATAGTTATTCTTTCAACTATCCGTATTTTTGTATTATGAAATTTCAAATAAAATCGGAGTTCATTTCCTATTAAAACAAATAATATTACATAATCAATAAAATAAAAACGCTACCAAAATTCGGTAGCGTTTTTTTTCAAACTAGAATATATGTAAACAAACAACTAACTAAAACTTAACAGTTTTAGAGTTTACTTTATAAGGTAACAGGTTCTTTTGAAACTGATACGCATTTAGATTCAAATTGATTTGAGGTATTTTTCTCCCCTCCTGCTTTTAATGCATTATCTCCTGAAAAGAATGTTTTATGATCATCTCCTAAATCAGACCCTGCCATTCTTTGGTGTCTTACACAAGACACACCTTTACGAATCTCTTGTCTTTGAACACCTTTTACATAAGCTAACATTCCTTCTTCTCCAAAATAACCTTCTGTTAAATCATTCATATGTAATGCAGTTGTGTGGTAAGTTGGTAATGTAATTAAATGATGAAATATACCTGCTTCTCTTGCTCCATCTACCTGGAATGTTCTAATCTTTTCATCAGCTCTTCTACACAACTCTGATCCGTCATATTGAGCATCCATTAAATTTGTTCTATCATACTCAGAAACATCTTCACCCGCTAATACCATAGCATCGTATACCTGAGTACGGAAATTTAATGTCCAGTTAAAAGATGGTGAATTGTTATATACTAATTTAGCATTTGGTACAACTTCTCTTACTCTATTCACCATATTTGCTATTTGCCCCACATGCGGTGTTGGGGTTTCAATCCAAAGTAAATCAGCTCCATTTTGAAGACTAGTAATACAATCCAACACTACTCTATCAATATTTGTACCTTCTCTAAACCTATATAAGCCATTTGCTAACCTAACAGGACGAACAAGTTTTCCATCTCTCTTAAGTAATACTTCATTATTAGTTACCTCATCAAGAGAAACCTCTTCACATTCTACAAAATCTAAATATTGTGCTGCTAAATCACCTGGCTCTTGACTTACTGGTAATTTTTGAGTTAAACCAGCACCTTCAGAATCTGTTCTCGCAACTATAATTCCTTCATCAACGCCTAACTCTAAAAATGCATATCGTATAGCATTTAATTTTGCAATAAAATCTTCATGGGGCACAGTTACTTTACCATCTTGATGACCGCATTGCTTAGCATCTGAAACCTGATTTTCTATTTGAATGGCACAAGCTCCAGCTTGAATCATTTTCTTTGCCAGTAAATATGTAGCTTCTTCATTTCCAAAACCTGCATCAATATCTGCTATAATCGGAACAACATGAGTTTCAAAATTATCTATTTGCTCTTGTACATCTTCTCCGTTTTCCAATCTTCTAAACAAATCATTTAATTCAATAGCATCAGCCTGACGCAAAAAGTCATAAATTTCTGCAATTAGAGCAGGCACAGCTGTTTTTTCGTGCATAGATTGATCTGGTAAAGGTCCAAATTCTGAACGTAAAGCAGCAACCATCCAACCAGATAAGTATAGGTACTTCTTATCTGTTGTTTTATAATGTTTTTTAACTGAAATCATTTTTTGTTGAGCAACAAAACCATGCCAACACCCTAATGATTGTGTATAGTTAGCAGGATTAGCGTCATAAGCAGCCATGTCTTTACGCATTATTGAAGCGGTATATTTTGCTATTTCTAAACCGGTATTAAACCTGTTCTGCGCTACCATTCTAGCTGCACTTTCTGGAGTAATTGCACTCCATGTACTCCCGAACTTATTTTTTAAAGCTTTTACTGTTTCTAAAGCAGAACTATAGTTTGCTTGCGCTAAATTTTTCATAAATTTGTATTGTTAAATGAGTTATTTAATAATAAATAGCTTGCCCCGTTAAATGTTGCCGCATTTATGGGGCTTTTTTATTTAGATGTGTTTGTATGCTGGTAATGTTAAAAATTCTGTGAATTCATCTGACAATACTAAATCGTCAAATAATTCAATAGCCAATGAAAATCTTCCTGAATTATACGCTGATTCTCCAACTAAATTTTTAATTTTTTCTATTTCTTCCTCTTTAAGTTGCTGATACATTTCTTTAGTAAATATTGTACCGTTGGCTAACTTTACATTGTTTTGCAACCATTGCCAAACCTGAGTTCTTGATATTTCGGCTGTTGCAGCGTCTTCCATTAAATTATACAATGCTGCTGCTCCGTTTCCAGACAACCAGCTTTCTATATATAATATTCCAACATTAATATTTTGACGAATACCTTCTTCTGTAATCGTTCCAATTGGTAATGCTACCAAGTCTGCTTCAGTTACCTCTACATCTTCTCTTTTATTATCTATCTGATTCGGAGTTGGCATAAATTTATTAAACGCATCTAAAGCAGTTTGAACCAAGCCAGGATGTGCTACCCATGTTCCGTCATGACCATTTTGAACCTCTTGTAATTTATCATTCTCAACTTTAGAAAATGCAGCTTTATTAGCTTTTTCATCATTTTTAACAGGAATCTGAGCTGCCATACCTCCCATAGCATGTACTCCTCTTTTATGACAGCGCTGCACTACCCTTAATGAATATGCTTTCATGAAAGGTGAACTCATGGTAACTTGAGCACGATTAGGAACTACAAATCCTTCATGATTTCTAAATTTTTTGATGTAGGAAAAGATATAATCCCATCTCCCACAATTTAAACCAGCCATATGATCTTTCAATTCGTAAATAATTTCATCCAACTGAAAACTAGCTGTAATGGTTTCTATTAAAACTGTTGCCTTTATGGTTTTTTGAGGAACTTTTAAATAATCTTGTGCAAAAACAAAAACTTTGTTCCACCATCTGGCTTCCAAATAATGTTCTAATTTTGGTAGGTAAAAATAGGTTGCAGAACCTTGATTTAATAACACTTGTATATTGTGAAAAAAGTATAGTCCGAAATCAACCAATGAACCCGACATTTCCTTTCCGTCTACCAATAAATGTTTTTCATTTAAATGCAAACCTCTAGGTCTTACTAATAACACTGCTGTATTTTCGTTCAATTGATATGTCTTATCTTTTTGTGAATTATAGAACGAAATCGTTTTCGTATTTGCATCCAATAAATTTTGTTGACCGTTTAAAACATTTTGAATAGTTGGTGAATTACTATCTTCAAAATCAGCCATAAAAGTTTTAGCCCCAGAATTTAATGCGTTAATTACCATTTTACGATCTACAGGCCCAGTGATTTCAACTCTTCTATCTAACAAATCTTGTGGTAATGGTGCACAAACCCAGTCAGACTCTCTAATTTCTTTAGTCGCTACCGGAAAGCTTGGAAAATTACCTGCGTCAAAAAAAGCTTGCTGTTTTTCACGTTCCTTTAATAAATTTAATCTTTCCGAATTAAACTCTTTATGTAACGCTAATAAAAAAGCTACAGCTTCTTTAGTTAACAAATTCTCATAAGTAGTTTCGTCAAAACCTACGTATGTAATTTCTTTAGATATGGTTTGAATGCTCATGACTTATTGTTTTGATATACGCAATATTAAAACTTTTTTTTAAACGCCACAAGCGAACGTTCGCTAAATTTTAAAATTCTTTAATTTTTTTATTATTCGCCAATAAGCTATATTTGATTTTATGATTATGGAAGATGAATATATACGCCTTATTTTTGGCTTAAAATTGAAACAAATTAGAACCGACAAAAACTTATCTTTGTTCGGACTATCCAAAATTACTGGGTTATCAAAATCGTATTTAAACGAGATTGAAAAAGGAAAAAAATACCCAAAAACAGATAAAATAATCATTTTAGCAGAAAGCCTCGAGGTTCCTTATGATCATCTAGTCTCATTAAAACTTGATAAAAATCTAGCTCCTATTGGAGAAATTTTACAATCTAAAATTTTAAAAGAAATTCCACTAGAGCTTTTTGGTATTCAAGAAAACAATCTTATAGATATTGTAGCTAATGCACCCGCTAAAGTAAATGCATTTATAAGTACAATTATTAAAATTGCCCAAAATTACAACCTAACAAGAGAAAGCTTTTTTTTAGCATCTCTTCGTTCGTATCAAGAAGCACATAATAATTATTTTGAAGACATAGAAGCTGACGTTGAAAAGTTTGCAAAAGCTTATCAAATTGACTTAGAAAAACCTATCACTTCTTCTTACTTAGAAGAAATTTTAGTGGAAGAATTTTCTTATAAAATCAATAATACTGAACTTGATAAATTTGATAATTTGGGTGATTTACGTAATATTTTTATCCCAAAAAGTAATACTTTATTACTTAGTAAAGACATAACCGAGGCACAAAAAACTTTTATTTATGCTAAAGAGCTAGCCTACAACTTTCTAAACATAGAAAATAGGTTATACACGTTTCCTTGGATAAAATTTGACAGTTTCGATCAGGTTTTAAATAATTTTATAGCGTCTTATTTTGCAGGTGCATTAATTATTCCTAAAAAAAGTTTAATTACAAAGTTAACTGACTTATTTAACCAAAAAGAATGGCAACCGCTAAGTCTACATAAAATCATCAAAAGTTATAACTGCTCAGATGAAACATTTTATCAGCGTTTAACAAACATATTACCAAAAGCTTTCAATATTAAAAACCTATTTTTCCTACGTTTTACTCATAAAGAAGGATCGGGTTCTTACAGATTAAGTAAAGAATTACACATTACTCAGCAACAATCCCCCCATTCTAACAGAAACAACGAACATTATTGTAGAAGGTGGATTTCTTTAAAAACTATTGAAGATTTTAAAATTACTAAGCATGAAAAATCTGCATTCGGTATTCAAATCTCCTCTTATGAAAATTCTCAAAACGAATATTTAGTGCTTTCCTCAGCAAATAAAGATCCGTTTAAAAAAGGAATTCATAGAAGTATAAGCATTGGACTGCTTTTATCACCACATTTAAAGCGTAAAATTAAATTTTTAAAAGAAGACACATTTTCTAAACAATTGGTTGGAGTTACTTGTGAAACTTGTTCTGTTGTAAAATGTAAAGAAAGAGTAGCCGAACCATGGCGATTAGAAAAACAACAAAACCATGACAAAATTGCTGAAACTGTAGCCAAAATTATTAATTCTTTCGAATAGCATTTAACTATTGATGTTTAAGTGCTATTTTCTTATTTTAGCGAGCCAAACAAACAACTATGGATATCAACTTCAATAAAAACGAAGATCACAATAAATTATTGGTTTCTGATCTAAAACAACGATTAGCAAAAATAAAATTAGGAGGCGGCGAAAAAAGAATAGCTAAACATCACGAAAAAGGTAAAATGACCGCCAGAGAACGTATTGACTATCTACTTGACGACTCTAGCAAAGCAATAGAAATTGGTGCTTTTGCTGGAGAAGGAATGTATAAAGAGCACGGCGGATGCCCATCTGGAGGTGTTGTTGTTAAAATTGGCTATATTAAAGGTAAGCAATGTATTGTTGTAGCTAATGATGCTACTGTAAAGGCAGGTGCCTGGTTTCCTATTACTGGAAAAAAGAATTTACGCGCCCAAGAAATAGCTATAGAAAATAAACTTCCGATTATTTATTTAGTAGATTCTGCAGGTGTTTATTTACCTATGCAAGATGAAATTTTTCCTGATAAAGAACATTTTGGAAGAATTTTTAGAAACAATGCAGTAATGAGCAGTATGGGAATAACTCAAATTGCTGCTGTAATGGGAAGCTGTGTTGCTGGAGGTGCCTATTTACCAATTATGAGTGATGAAGCCTTAATTGTAGATAAAACAGGAAGTATTTTTTTAGCTGGTAGTTATTTAGTAAAAGCTGCTATTGGAGAAAGTATTGATAACGAAACGTTAGGTGGTGCTACCACTCATTGTGAAGTATCTGGTGTAACCGACTACAAAGCCAAAGATGATAAAGATGCTTTAGATAGAATTAAAAATGTAATGGATAAAATTGGCGATTATGAAAAAGCTGGTTTTAATCGCGCTGAAGCATTTCCTCCAAAAAAAGACGAGAATGAAATTTTTGGAATTTTACCAAAAGCTAGAAATGAACAGTACGATATGATGGAAATCATTGAGCGACTGGTAGATAATTCTGAATTTGATGAATACAAAGCTGGATACGGTCAAACCATTATTACGGGCTATGCAAGAATTGACGGTTGGGCTGTTGGAATTGTTGCTAATCAACGTAAAATTGTAAAGTCTAAAGGTGCGAAAACTAAACCAAGTGAAATGCAATTTGGAGGAGTTATTTATTCAGATTCTGCTGATAAAGCAACTCGTTTTATTGCTAACTGTAACCAAAAGAAAATTCCACTAGTTTTTTTACAAGATGTAACTGGTTTTATGGTAGGAAGCAAATCTGAGCATGGCGGAATTATTAAAGACGGAGCTAAAATGGTTAATGCCGTAAGTAACTCTGTAGTTCCTAAATTTACTATTGTAGTTGGCAATTCTTATGGTGCAGGAAATTATGCCATGTGTGGAAAAGCTTACGATCCAAGATTAATAGCTGCATGGCCAAGTGCCGAATTAGCTGTAATGAGCGGCGCTTCAGCAGCTAAAGTTTTACTACAAATAGAAACTGCTGCTTTAAAGAAAAAAGGCGAAGAGATTACTAAAGAAAAGGAAGAAGCTTTATTTAGTAAAATTAAATCGCGTTATGACAAACAAATTTCTCCTTACTATGCAGCTGCCAGAATATGGACAGATGCTGTTATCAATCCACTGGATACCAGAAAATGGGTTTCAATGGGAATAGAAGCTGCAAATCATGCACCTATTGAAAAGCAATTTAATTTGGGAGTTATTCAAGTTTAATTATTTTTGACAAATTTTTTAATCGATATACAAAGAAATGGGAAGAGCATTTGAGTTTAGAAAAGCAAGAAAAATGAAACGTTGGTCTGCAATGGCAAAAACCTTTACCAGAATTGGTAAAGATATTGTGATGGCGGTTAAGGAAGGCGGACCAAACCCAGAAACAAACGCTCGTTTACGTGTTGTTATTCAAAATGCGAAGGCAGCAAACATGCCTAAAGACAACGTATTACGTGCAATTAAAAAAGCAAGTGATAAAAACACAGAAAACTATAAAGAAGTTTTATTTGAAGGGTATGCTCCTCATGGAATTGCTGTACTTGTTGAAACTGCAACAAACAATAATAACAGAACTGTAGCTAACGTTAGAGCTTCTTTTAATAAATGCAATGGTAACTTAGGTACATCTGGCTCTGTTGCTTTTATGTTTGACCATGTAGTTAACTTTAAAATAAAGGAAGAAACTCTTGGAATGGATTTAGAAGAATTTGAATTAGAAATGATTGAATTTGAAGTTGAAGAAGTTTTCCAAGATGATGAGGACAATACTGTAATGTTATATGCACCATTTACACAGTTTGGCTCAATACAAAAGTATTTAGAAGACAATAATATTGAAATTGTTTCTTCTGAATTTGAAAGAATCCCAACTACTACCACTGCTTTAACAGATGAGCAAAAGGAAGAAGTTAACAAATTATTAGAGCGTTTAGAAGAAGATGATGATGTAAACAATGTTTACCACTCAATGGAAGAATAAAAAACGCTTAAAAGATATTTATTTAAACCCAACGATTTACGTTGGGTTTTTTATTTCCGGTAGTTTACATATATTTATCTCAATAAAAAAACGTAACTATGATTTTCTACGGAACTAAAGGTACTCACCTTCACAGCGAAAAAGTAAGTGGTATTAAGTGTGCTCATTGTGATCAACAAACCTCTCATAACATTAGTATTTTTGGAAAATATTTTTATTTATACTGGATTCCTGTTTTTCCTATAAATAAAAAAGGGTTTTCTGAATGTAACCACTGTAAAGCAACTTTTGAAAAAAAAGAAATGAGTGAACAACTAAAAATGGCACATGATAATGTTCACCGAAACACTAAAACACCAATTACGCATTGGATTGGTTCTTTTATAATTGCAGGATTAATTGCTTTTATTTTTTACGTAAGCAATCAACATCAAAAAGATGTAGTTACTTACATAAATCAACCTATGATTAATGATATTATTGAATACAAATCTTCCGGTAACGGTTATTCAACATTAAAAATAACAGCAGTAACAAATGACTCAGTATATGTGGTAGCCAACTCTATGGAAATAAGTAGAAAAAGTAAAATATATAAAATTGACAAAGCATCTAATTACAATGCCGAAAAGTTCTCTTTATCTTTAAGTGAGTATAAAGAAGCTTTTGAAACAGACCGTTTTTTGGATGTTAACCGATAATATTTTTTTTTACAACTTTAACAAATCCAATGTCTTAGCACGTTGGATTTTTTTTGTGCCAGTTTCTATAAAACTATCTAAAAAATAAAACAGTTTAGGTTTTTCAAACTTTGATAATTTTGAAGATTTTAAAACAATTTTTTTAAGTTTTTCTTTATCAATTTCATTTAAATCACCTTCAATAATTAAAATTAGTTTCTCTCCTAAATACTCATCTTTAATACCAGTTACAAAAAAGCGAAAGGGAATTATTTCTGAGAGTTTTTCTTCAATTTTTTCTGGGTGTAGCTTAACTCCTCCAGAATTAATTACATTATCTAACCTACCCAACCATTCAAATTGCTTGTCTGAAATTAATTGAACAACATCATTAGTCACTACTAGTTCATCAGAAACTTTTGGAGCATCTATCACTAAACAATTTCTAACATCTTTAAAAATTGTAACATTTGGTAATACTTCATAATAAGCTGGTATAACATGATTATTATTCAATTTTTTAACAGCTATATGCGTAACTGTTTCCGTCATTCCATAGGTAGCAAATATCTGTGTATTAAAATTCTGTATTTGATTAATTAATGTGTTAGAAACTACACCTCCACCAACTATCAGTTTTTTAATTCTGTAAATTTGACTTAAAGAGTTTTGTAGTTGTAAAGGAACCATTGCTGCAAAATCAAACTCTCCTTTTACTTCATTTAACGGGTTACTAGAAGTTGGCACAACATACAAATCCCAGCCTAGAACTAAAGCTCTTATCAACATCATTTTACCAGCTATGTAATCTGCAGATAAACAAAGTAATGCTTTACAACCATTTTCTAAACTAAAAAAAGCACCTGTTGCCTTTGCTGAATTCATCATGAATTCTTTTTTAATTTTAATTTCTTTAGGCGCTCCTGTTGATCCTGAAGTTTGGACTGTTACAAATGGATCATCTGAAAACCAATGCAATAAAAATTGATATACATCTGCAGAAGTCTCTTTTGCTAAAAAAAGTACTTCTTCAACAGTTGTAAAACTTTTTCCGTTCAGTTTAAAGGCTTTATGAAAAGGTTTCTTCACTTCCTGTATTTGGTTTTTTAATGGTACCTATAAGTTTATCTTTCCAGTTTGTCCATCCGTACTTTTTAGAAAAAATTAATAGTAAAACTGGATATAAAATTAATACAGGAAAAAACATTTCAAAACCAACAGAAGGTTCTGAAGTATCTATATAAAGAGCATCTGTTTGGAAAGCAGTCCAGTCTGTAGTTACTAAAATTGCCGCAATAATATTATTAGCAGCATGTAAACCAAGTGCTAACTCTGTTCCTTCATCCATTAATGTAGTTATACCAAATAATAAACCTGTCCCGATATAAAATACCATAGAGATGTAACCTAGTTTTTCGACCTCTGGATTAGCACCATGCAAAAGTCCAAATATTACAGAAGTAATTATTAATGGCAGCCACCTGTTTTTAAACCAGGTACCAAAACCTTGCATTAAGTAACCTCTAAACAACAATTCTTCAAAACTCGTTTGAAAAGGTAAAAAAAGGATAGCAACTAATAACAATGTAAAAAAAGGAATAGGTTTAAAGTTGCTAATAAAGTCTTCTGGACTTATAAAAACATCACTTAAAGTAACTATTCCAGCAATAAAACCCCATAATAAAAAACCAAACCAAAAACGTTTCCAATCTATTTTATCTCTTGAGGTAATTAAAGTTTTAACGGGTCTTTTATGAACAAACTTTACTGATAGTAATAAGCCTACTAATCCAAAAACAAAAGTTATAATCATCAGAAATAAAAATAAATTTTTATCAATCCCTAACGATGTGAACCCTGTATTTGCAGCAGTCATAAACTCTCCCATATCTGAAGAATACATTACTGCTGTTGTAAACAAAGGTAAAACTCCTATTATTTGCCAACCGATAAAAACTATTAAAATAGTCGCAAAATAATGATACCATTCATTTTTACCTTTATAAGCTTGTTGTATAAAATTCATTATTATTTGTTTATTTATAATCCCATTTTAAGGATGTATTGTAGTGTAAACTTCCATTTTTAACCTGTAAAGGACTATTAATGTTGTTGGTAAATAAACTACCAGTTCCTAAACCCTGTGGCATTTTATTTTGCAACGCATAAGTCCACTGTGATATGGCGTTTAACCCAATATTACTCTCTAATGCAGAGGTTATCCACCAGCCAATATTATTTTCTTCAGCAATAGAAATCCACTCTGTACTTCCTTGAATTCCGCCAACTAAACTTGGTTTCAAGATAATGTATTGTGGCTTTATATGACTTAATAATTGTTTCTTATCTTCTTGTTTAAAAACTCCTATCAACTCTTCATCTAACGCAATTGGTAACGGAGTTTTTGTGCAAAGAGATGCCATTTCGTCAAACTGACCTTGTTTAATAGGTTGCTCTATAGAATGTAAATTAAATGCAGCAAGTTTTTCTAATTTTAACAATGCTTCTTTGGGAGAAAACGCTCCGTTTGCGTCTACTCTTAATTCTATATCTTTAGCTGTAAATTCACTTCTAATATACTTAAGTAATGCTAACTCTTCATCAAAATTAATTGCTCCAATTTTCATTTTAATACATGAAAACCCGTCTGCAATTTTCTGTTGAATTTGAGATTTCATAAATGAGCGATCTCCCATCCAAATCAAACCATTTATATGTATGGATTCTGATCCTTTTGTAAATTTTGATGGATACAATACAAATGGGTCATTTGATGCTAATGATAAAAACGCTTGCTCTATACCAAATTGAATTGAAGGAAACTCTATTAACGCATTTAGAAGAGCCTCTTTTCCTAAATTAACATTATCACAAACCCATTGTAACTTTTCTTCATAATCTTCTCTATCATCTGCGCTTAAACCTCTAAAAAGACCGCATTCGCCAACTCCTTTTTTATCGCCTTTACATAGCTCTAGAAAAAAAGTTTCTTTGGTTCTTAAAACTCCTCTAGATGTACCACTAGGTTGCTTAAAATTTAAAATATACTTATGAAAAGATGCTAAAATCAAGATTTATTGTTTTTCTACAAATGTTTTAAAATTATTTAAATATCCTTGGTCTTGTTGTTTAAATGTGCCTTTAAAGTACGGAAATAGACAACTTAAAATATATTTATTACTCGTACAACTAGATTCATTGGTTATGGTAGTAACACCATTATTATAAGCAAATGTATAATCATCTACCTTTAACATATTCCCTGCATCATAATTTAACGTTACTTTTTCGTTAGGAACATACGCCAATACTTTTTCTTTAATAACTACTTGTTCTCCGTTATTATTTACTACCATTTTAAAAGTACTACCTATTTTACCAGGTTTAACCTCTAAAGTATCTATAGATTGTAATTCTGGAATCCATTTTTTTACCGTGTTAATATTATTAAAAGAAGCAAATACTTCTTCTAAAGGTTTATTCACTGATACCTCTGTAGTATATGTTGTTTCTTTAACTATCAACCCTGTTGAAAAAAATACTACTACCAAAGCAGTAATAATTCCTAAAATAATTTTAATTGTTTTCATTTATAATGTAATCTCGCCTCCTATTTCTAATAAAATTAATTCTTTCTGACTTCTAGCAAATTTATCTTTTGCTACTTGAGTATCTATCTCAATGGGAGGAAAAGTATTAAAATGACAACCTATAACTTTATCGCACTCTACAAAATCACTTGCTAACATTGCATCATCAACTCCCATAGTAAAATTATCCCCTATTGGTAAAATACTAGCTACAATTTTATTATGCATCGGAATTAATTTCATATCCATTGTTAATGCTGTGTCTCCTGCTACATAAATTGATTTTTCATCAGAAGTGATTACAAATCCTCCAGGTTGTCCTCCATAAGATCCATCTGCAAAAGAAGAGGTATGAATAGCATTTACATATTTAGCAGAAAAATCTTTCGTTTTATACGTTCCTCCATGATTTACTGGATGCCCTTTTAAATCTTTAGCTGAGTAGTGCATAATGATTTCATAATTAGAAACAATAGTTGCGCCTGTTCTTTTAGCTATAGCCTCTACATCTAACACATGATCTTGATGCGCATGAGTAACTAATATATAGTCTGCTTTTATACTTTCTACATCAATATTTGAGGCTAATGGGTTACCTGTAATAAAAGGATCTATTAAAATATGTGTCTCTCCTGCTTGAATTCCAAAACAAGCATGACCGTAATATGTAATTTTCATATAATTAAAGTTGTTTGCGTTTTTTTAAAATAATTAGCGTAATAAAACCTAGCAATAAAAATGGCCAAATACTCACTAAACTTAATAAAAACCATTTTACATTGTCTACTCCGTTAATAAAAGCATTTATTAAACGGGTACCAAAGCTTGAACTACTGCTAGATCCGTAGGTTATTTTATAGTATGAAATTTGTAAGGTAGAATAGCCTACTTGATTTTGAAGATAGTTAAGTCTTCCTTGTATAGATTCTATTTCCGACCTTACTTTTGCGAGTTCTCTTTCTATTTCTAAAATATCTTTTACTGAGTTAGCTTTAGAAAGTAAATTATTGTAACGTAATTCTAATGCTGTTTTAACTTTTAACCTCGCTTCAACATCTAGAAATTGTTCTGTAACATCATTTACTGATATATTTTTATGATCAAATTTGTCTACATCTTTAGAAATATCATTTAAAAAAGTATCGAAGCTATCAGCAGGAACTCGAACCGTAATAGTATAATTAACATTATTACCGTTTTTATACTGATTATCTTCAGAAATATAGCCTTTAACCTTTTTTAAAGCCTCTTCAATTCGATTTCTTGTATTGGATATGTCTGATGTTTCAAAAGATATATTACCAGTTTTTATTAATTTTCTTTCTATGGATTTTGATTCTTGAAAATCACCTGAAACCGATTTTGTTTTCACATCCTCAGTTATATCGTAAGCTATGTTTGAGGGCTCAGGAATAGTGATACTACCATCTTCAAAAGAATTAGAGTTACCTGAACAGCCTAGCAAAACAATGAAAGAAAAAAGAATATGAGTTATAATTTTCATAGGTTTAAATTGGCTCTCTAAGTTACAAAATTTGACCTAAACCTAATAAAATTGAAAACAAAAAGGTACTTAATGCAACTTTTTTAAGCTCTCCATCCAAAAGTGCCTCTTTACTATTTTTAGAAACAAAAATTACATGTTTTACAAGAGGAATATATGCTATTACATATAAAAACTGAATTGGTTTACTGTAATGAATAACCACAAACAATGTAGCAAACAAAAACGAAGCTGCTATTAAATAATAATGATAATATTTAGCAAACTCACTTCCTATTTTAACTATTAAAGTGTTCTTACCAACTTTAGCATCATTTGCTCTATCTCTCATATTATTAAGATTTAAAACAGTCGTGCTTAGTAAGCCTATCGAAAATGCAGGTAGAAAAATTGTGAAATTTAATTGTTGGGTGTATAAAAAATAAGAACCTACAACAGCTAATAAACCAAAAAAAGCAAAAACAAAAACATCTCCAAAACCACTGTAACCATAAGCTGATTTACCAACTGTGTATTTAATTGCAGCTACTATAGATGATAATCCTAATACTAAAAACAATAAAGAATACAGAAAATTATCCTTACCAAAAGCCTTATAAATTAACAAAACAGCAACTAATAAGGTAAATATTATGGTTGCTTTAATTGCTTTTTTCATTTGTTTTGGAGAAATGGCTCCAGAAGCTACCATTCGTTCTTCTCCTTCTCTATTAGAATCTGTTCCTTTTACTCCATCGCCATAATCGTTAGCAAAATTAGACAACACTTGAAAACCTACAGTTGTTAAAATTGCCAAAATAAAAATTACATAATTAAAACTTTGCTGGGAAGCTGCAATTAAACTCCCTGTTATAATACCTGAAACAGAAAGCGGCAGAGTTCTTAACCTTGCCGCTTTTATATAATTTTTTAACATAAAATATATTAGTCTGTAATAACTAGTTTAGAAATTTTCTTTCTAACTATGTATTCTTTTAATTTAGGTGAAAAAACTTCTAAATTCTTATAATAAACCTGAACCTCTGTTCCTTTAACCTTATTATACTTCTCAATAAGGTCATCAGAACCTTCAAAGTTATCTAACCAAACAAATTTTTGAGTTTTTCCTTGAGAGTCTTTTACTACCAATGTACTTAACTCATCAACTTCAATACTTTTAATAGTACCTTCAATCATAAATTCAACATCTTCTTCTTCATCAGCCATATCTCCAAATAATGTAATTAACACATTTGGACAATACTTAGCCATCTCCATTCCTATTTTTTCACCTAGCTTTTCAGCTGATCGTTCATCACCAAAATCAACTTGAATTCCTTCTGCATTTAATTCTTTTTCATACTTATTGTATAAAAAAAGCATCTGTAAACCTAATTTTGCTGTTTTTTCATCTGGAGATAACTTAGATAGCTCTTTTGAGTTTTTAGTAAAATACTCACATGTTTCTTTACCTACTTTTTCTAAAGTTGTTTCTTGTGCATGAAGTACCAAACTAGTACAAACAAAAAAGCATAATAAAAGTATATTCTTTTTCATAGCCTATGTTAATTTATAAATTGTTTGCCTCTGCAATTAACTCTGCAATATCTTTTACTACAATTTGATCTTCTTTTAAATGATACTTTACTCCATCAGTCATCATTGTATTACAGTACGGGCACCCGGTTGCGATAATTTGAGGATTCGTTTCTAAAGCATCTTTAGTTCGTAAGATATTAATATCCATACTTCCTGGTTCTGGCTCTTTAAACATTTGAGCACCACCAGCTCCACAACATAAAGCAGTAGATTTATGACGCTTCATTTCAGTCATTTTAACTCCTAAACGTCTAATTAAATCACGAGGCGTTTCATAAACATCATTAGCTCTACCTAAATAACATGGATCGTGAAAAGTTAATCTTTTACCATTTAAGTTTTCATCTTCAATATTTAATCTACCGTCAGCAATTAACTTACTGATATATTGTGTATGATGATAAACTTCATATTTTCCTCCTAAACTAGGATATTCATTTTTTAACGTATTAAATGAATGAGGATCACAAGTTACGATGGTTTTAACTTCATATGCATTTAAAATTTCAATGTTCGTCATTGCTTGCATTTGAAATAAAAACTCATTTCCTGCTCTTTTTGCAGCGTCACCTGTTGAACTTTCTTCTGTTCCTAAAACAGCAAATTCTACGTTTGCTTGTTGTAATATTTTCACAAACGCTTTGGTGATTTTTTTGGCTCTATCATCATAACTACCTGCAGCACCTACCCAAAATAAAACTTCTGGTTGTTTACCTTGAGCCATCATTTCTGCCATTGTTGGTACGTTCATAATTATTGTAAAATTTGGAAACTATGCATTAAGAATTACAAAACATTGTTCTTCTTTAGTCATAATTATAAATTAATAATTGTTTTTTCTGGTTGTAAACCGTGTATTTTATTGTTAGAAAGAACTGTTATTCGTCTTTCCAGTTTAATCTATCCATTTGACTATATTGCCAAGGTGCTCCGTTGTTTTCAATATTAGTCATCATCATATTTAATTCTTGAGGAGCAGCTGATTCTTCCATTACAAGATATCTACGCATTTCCATAATAATCGACAATGGATCAATATTTACAGGACATTCTTGTACACAAGCATTACAACTTGTACATGCCCAAAGCTCTTCTCTTGTAATGTAATCATCTAATAGTTGTTTGCCATCTGGTTTAAACTCTCCTCCATTAGCATCAATATTCTTTCCAACTTCTTCTAAACGATCACGAGTATCCATCATAATTTTACGAGGAGATAACTTTTTCCCTGTTAAATTTGCTGGACAAGATGATGTACAACGACCACATTCTGTACATGTATATGCATTCATTAACTGAACCCAGTTTAAATCAGTTACATCAGAAGCTCCAAACTTTGCTGGTACTTCTTCTTCAGCTCCTTCTTCAGGCATTGCATACGGATCTGCATTTGGATCCATCATCATTTTCACTTCATTAGTTACCGCTTCAACATTAGTAAACTGTCCTTTAGGCTTTAAATTAGCAAAAAAAGTGTTTGGGAAAGCTAATAAAATGTGTAAGTGTTTAGAATAGTATAAGTAATTTAAGAACACTAAGATACCTACAATATGAAGCCACCATGCTGTTTTTTCTATTGTATGTAAAGCTTCTGGTGAATAACCATTAAACCATGGTGCTATGAATTGAGAAATTACATTTCCTGCTCCTGCTTGCTGAAAAGGAACATCCGTAGCATTCATAACTAAAAATAACGACATTAATACTATTTCAAAATACAGTATAATATTACCATCATTTTTTGGCCACCCTTCCATTTCTTTGTTCCAAAAGCGTTGAACTCTATGAATATTTCTACGTAACCAAAATACAACTACGGCAGCTAAAACTAATAATGCTAACACTTCAAAAGTTCCTACTAAAAATCCGTATAAACCGTTACCTATAATAGGCTGAAAAACCCTGTGTGTTCCAAAAAGACCGTCAATAACTATTTCTAATAACTCAATATTAATTAATACAAATCCAATATATACTACTATATGTAAGATACCAGATAGCGGACGACGTACCATTTTATATTGACCTAAAGCTATTTTAGCCATGTTTTTCCATCTTTCAGGCTTATTATCCATTCTATCAACGTCTTTACCTAATTTGATATTACGAATAAGCTTTCGAACATTCATTACAAAATATCCGATACCTGCTATTAAAATGAGTGCGAAAAAAATGTTAGATAAATATTTTTCCATTTTGAATTATTGATTACTTGTGTTTTGTTGATTTTTCTCTTCGTTGTATGGTTTTGGCTTTTTCCCAAATAATGAAAAATGCACAAAACGTTTTGGATTTAGCTTCATTTCTCTTAAAAGCTCTTCTAACTCTTTAGATGCATTAGTTAAGTTTGTATACATCTTTTCATCTTTAACTAACTTTCCTAAAGTTCCTTCTCCACTATTTACTTGAGCTAAAACTCCATTTACATTTTCTAAAGTTGTTTCTAACTTTTTAACAGTTTGGCCTAAGTTTACGTCTGCTAAATCTGCAGATACTTTTGAGAAGTCTTCAGTGATTTTCTTAGTATTATCCAAAGTAACATCAATCTTAACTTTGTTATCCTCCAACATTTTATTAAGTGATGTAACTGTTTTGTTTACGTTAGCCAATGTACCTTCAAAACCTTGAATACTTCTTGTAATACTTTCTCTAGTTTCTTTATTTAAGGTTTGATTCATACCTACAATTAAAGAATCTAAATGAACAAGTACGTTTTCTACTTTTGCTTGAATTGGATTTAATTTTTCACCTACAGATGAAAATAAGTCTGATTCTATTTCTCCTTGTAAATAGTCTCCAGATTGTGCAAGTTCACCTTCATAATTAGGAATGATTGCAAGATTTTGCCCACCCATTAAACCAGCTGAGTAAATCTTAGCAACACTATTTTTAGAAAACTTGAAATCGTTTTCTAAATTAAGTTTCACTAACAAAGTACCTTTTTTTTCTGGACTTTCATTGAAAGAGATTTCCTCCACCTTACCTACTTGTAAACCATTAATGGTAACAATACTTGCACTGTTTAATCCATTAATAGATTTATATTCTACGTAAAAGTGACGTGAATTTGGACTAAACAAATCTTGCCCTTTTAAGAAATTATAGCCCCATATACCAAGCGCTATAATGATTACCGAAATAATACCTGTTTTTAGTTCCTTTGACATAATCAAAATTTACCAAACACGAAAGTACTAATAATTTTCGGTAGATTAGATTAGATTTTATCTAAATTAGCGCTTTTTTAAAGCTTTGTATAATGGAATAACTACTCCGTTTTCGAATGCCACAATAAATGCTCCGGAATGCCCACGCTTTTTAACCTCTTTTAAAACCTCTTTTAAAGACTCATAATCAGAAGTTTTACCATGATAATATTTAAAATAGCCATCTATTTCTAGCATTTCTACGTTTTCTAAACCTTTAAAATTATAAGGTCTTAATGACAAATATTTTTTAGATGCTGCTATTTGAACTCTGTATAAAATTCCTTTTTCTGATGCTGAAATTGTTTTCTGAACCTCTTTTTGAGTTTTACTTGGCGTAGTTACAACTTTTTTTGGCGTCTCCCTTTTTGGAGGTATTTTTTCTACTATTTTTTTGGTTTCTGAAACAGAAGTTCCTGTTGTTGACTTTACCGTTTCTTTAACCACAACTTCATCTTCAACAATATCTTTAACCGTATTAAGTTTTAGCTGGTTAATATATCTTTCTATTGCTTGCGCTATTGCTTTAGCCATTTTTTGCTGGCCGGCTGCTGAATTTAAAAACCTTCCTTCTGCCTTATTGGTTAAAAATCCAAGCTCTATTAAAACACTTGGCATTACCGTTTCTCGTAAAACTAAAAAGTTATCTTGCTTAACATTTCTGTTATATCTTTTTGCTTTTACAAAGTTATTTTGAATTAAACCTGCAATAGCTAAACTCTCATCTAAATTTTCTTCTTGTAAAACAGACAAACCAATTAAAGATTCAGGAGAGTTAGGATCATAATCATAGTTTTGTTTATAATCATCCTCATATAAAATAGCCGCATTTTCTCGTTTTGCAATTTCTAAATTTCCTTTATTTCCTCGTAAACCAAGCACGTAGGTACCTGCTCCATGAGGATCTGTTTTATGAAAAGCATCACAATGTATAGAAACAAATAAATCTGCCTTATTCGTATTTGCTACTTTAGCTCGATTATGTAACTCAACAAAAACATCCTTTTTACGGGTGTAAATTACCTCTATGTCGTTTTTCTTCTGTAGTTCTTTACCTACTAATAAAGCTACTTTTAACGCAATTTTTTTCTCTTGATAGCCGCTTCCTAAATTCCCTGGATCTTTCCCTCCATGACCAGCGTCTAAAACTACTTTATATTTCTTTTGAGCAACTAACTGTGAAGGTGTTACTATAAAAGAAATTAAAAAGAAAAAAGTTACTATTATACTCGGATTTATATATTTGTTCAATTTTAAGAATTGCATCAATAAAAATTAACTAATTTTGGCACTTATAATTTGGTTCTCCAAATATTGAGCCATACTTTTACTTAACACAAAAATAGTATTTATAGAATTGAAAGCAAATCTATCTTACATAGTTTTATTTATATATCTTTTTTGTTTTCAAACAGGTATTCCACAAGAGCTTGGCAAAAAAACTACAGTAAAAGCACTGAATACTAAACCTAACAAATCTGAACTTTCTCTTGACAGTATTCCTACAATTAAGAAAGATAGCTTACTTAACAAGAAAATAGACACCGTTCAAAACGACTCTATTAAAAAACCTAAAGAAGCCATAGAAGGCATTATTACTCATGATGCTGAAGATTACACCATTCAAAACGCAAAGAATAAAACGCTTACACTATACAACAATGCGCATGTAACTTATCAAGACATTGATTTAAAAGCTGGAAAAATTATTGTTGATTATAAAAACAGTACCGTTTACGCCACTGGTATTAAAGATAGCACCGGATATATTCAACGACCTGTTTTTAAACAAGGTAATCAAGAATCTGAGCAAGATTCTATCTTATTTAATTACAAAACTGAAAAAGCCTTGGTATATGGAGTAAAAACCGTTCAAGGAGAAATGATTACCTATGGCGAAAAAACAAAACGTGTAAATGACTCTACTATTTACATGCGTAAATTAAGGTTTACAACGTCTCAAAAGAAAATTCCAGACTATTACATTGCTACAAGCAAGGCTAAATTAGTTCCTGGTAAAAAAATTATTGTAGGAGGTAGTAATTTAGTACTAGCTGATGTTCCTACCCCGGTTTATTTACCTTTTGCGTATTTCCCTCTTTCAGATAAAAGAACTTCTGGATTTATCATACCTTCATGGGGAGAGAACAATCAACAAGGTTTCTTTTTACAAAACGGAGGATATTATTTTGCTATTAATGATTATTTTGATTTAGAGGTTACTGGTGATGCATATTCTAACGGAAGCTGGGGTTTAAATTTTGATACAAATTACTATGTGCGTTATAAATATTCTGGTGGCTTAAGTTTTAGATACCAAAACTTAATAAATAGTATTCGTGGTTTTTCTGATTATTCTAAAACCAGTAATTACAATATTAGATGGTCTCATAGTCAAGACAGTAAATCAAGTCCTAATTCAAGATTATCAGCCTCTGTTAATCTAGGTAGTAGTCGTTTTTACAGAGAATCTTTCAATGAAATTGATCAATCGCAATTTTTAACTAACACTTTTAATTCATCCATTAGTTATTACAGAAAATTCGTTGGGACTCCGTTTAACATGAACGTGACTATGACTCATAGTCAAAACTCCAACACTGAAGCTATTAATATGACATTACCATCGCTTCAAGTTAACATGGATAGAATTTATCCTTTTGCTAACAAAGGAGTTAAAAAAAATGCATTGCAAAAAATTGGTGTGAATTACAGTTTACGTGGTGAATATCGTGTTAACACTACAGATGAAGAGTTTTTTACTGAAAAAATGTTTAGAGAAGCTAAAACAGGTATACAACACAATATAAGTGCCAATACTAATATTAAAGCTTTAAAATACTTTACTCTTTCACCTAACCTAAACTATAAAGATGTTTGGTACTTTAGTAAAATAAACAAACGATATGATGCTGAAGAAGCAAGCGTTGTTAATGATACCATTAACGGTTTTACAAGATTTAATGAATATAATGTTGGTGTATCAATGTCTACAAACATTTATGGTAATTTCAGATTCAAAGGAAAATTAAAAGCCATCAGACACACTATTCGCCCTTCTATTTCTTGGAGTTACCGACCTGATTTTGCTGCCAAGCACAACCAAACGTATGTAAACAACGCCAATCCTGGAGGATTTACAACTTATTCACCTGATTTGGTTGATGAAAACGGCCAACCTATTACAGATCCTAATTTAATTACCACTATTTTAAACACACCAACAAATGCTAGTGGACTAACTACATATTCACCCTTTGAAGGAGGAATTTATGGCACTCCTGGTAGTGGTTTATCAAATGCTATTGGAATTAGTGTAAATAATGTTTTAGAAGCTAAAGTAGCAAATAATGATCCTGATAGCGATGAAGAAGATAAAAAAATCACTCTTTTAAATAACTTAAACTTTAGTACCAGTTATAACATTGCTGCTGATAGTTTACGATGGAGTAATGTAAGTGTTTCTGCAGGAACACGTCTCTTCAAAGACAAAATGGCGGTTAACTTATCTGCTAGTTTAGATCCATATCAAGTAACTAATGAAGGAGTAACTATTGATAAATTCAACCCACATCTTTTTAGAATTGAACAAGCTAGTTTAACTGCTAATTATAGTTTTTCTAGTAGAGACTTTAAAAAAGATGACAAAAAAGACGATAAACAAAGTGGTAATGGAGCACAAAATAATCCTCCTGATGTTTATAACAGAGAAATAAACCCAACAAATGGTTTCCCTAATCAACCTGGTTCTGGTAATGATGATGATAAAGATAAGGTTGCTAAACTATATAACGCAGATATTCCTTGGAATATAAGTTTTGTATATTCTGCTAACTATTCCAATAACGGATATAATAACGTAGGTATTCAATCACATACATTAGGTTTTACAGGTGATGTAGAACTTACTCCTAAATGGAAAGTAGGTTTTGCCTCTGGTTATGATATTTTAGACGGTGCTTTTTCATACACTCGTTTAAATTTTTCGAGAGATTTAGATAGCTGGCGATTTAATTTTAACTGGATTCCTTTTGGAACCAGAACTTCATATAACTTTTTTATTGGGGTAAAATCTTCAATGTTAAGTGACTTAAAATGGGAGAAAAACAAACCACCAGATAGAGTTTTATTTTAAAACAACCAACATGAAAAAAATCATAACTACAAGTAAAGCACCAGCTCCAATTGGGCCATATAATCAAGCTGTATTATCAGGAAACACATTATATACTTCAGGTCAAATTGCATTACATCCACAAACTGGTGAATTAGTTTTAGGTGATATATCAGCTGAAACAAAACAAGTAATGGAAAACATGAAAGCCGTTTTAGAAGCCGCTGAAATGACATTTGAAAACGTTATAAAGACATCAATTTTCATTTCTGATATGCATAACTTTTCTAAAATTAACGAAGTATATGCCACTTATTTTGATGAAGCTACTGCACCAGCAAGAGAAACCGTAGAAGTTGCTAACCTACCAAAATTTGTTAATGTAGAAATAAGCATGATTGCTGTTAAATAATCACGTAAATGAATTACAACCACTTAATTCAAAAGGTATATACTAAAATAGAGGCTGTTGCTCCCCAAGGTGAAGTAGCTTCGTATATTCCTGAATTAAGCAAAATAAATCCTAATAAATTTGGAGTTCATATTTCTACAACACAAAACTTTAACTTTGGTTTAGGTGATTATCAAGAGAAATTCTCTATACAAAGTGTTTCTAAAGTCATCTCTTTGTGTCTAGCTTATAAAATTTTAGGAGAAACTATTTGGAAAAGAGTTGACGTTGAACCCTCTGGAACAAAATTTAACTCATTACTTCAATTAGAAGCCGATAACGGTATACCAAGAAACCCATTTATTAATGCTGGTGCCTTGGTAATATGCGATATGCTTATTAGCAATCTTGAAAATCCAGAAGAAGATTTACTTGCTTTTATTGCTAATTTATCTGATCATAAAGTTGAATTTTCTTTAAAAATTGCTGCATCAGAAAAGCTTACGGGGTATAGAAATGTTGCCTTATGTAATTTTATAAAGTCATTAGGTAATATTGATAACGAACCTGAAGTTGTTTTAGATTTTTACTTTAAGCTATGTTCTTTAGAAGCCAGCTGTGAAGAACTATCGCAACTATTTTTATTTTTAGCAAACCAAGGTAAAACTTTACATTCTAACTTAGAAATACTCACAAAAAGTCAAACTAAAAGAGTAAATGCAATAATGCAAACCTGCGGATTTTATGATGAATCTGGTGAATTTTCTTTTCGGGTAGGAATCCCTGGTAAAAGTGGAGTTGGTGGTGGTATTATGGCAATTCATCCTGGTAAATACAGCATCGTTACATGGAGTCCTAAACTAAATGAAAAAGGAAATTCATATAAAGGCATGCGTTTTTTAGAAGATTTTACAACACTTACCGAGCAATCTATTTTTTAAACTGCTTTAATTAATAATTCTGCTGTAGCAGGATTCGTTGCCAATGGCACGTTATGTACATCACATAAACGCATTAACATAAAAATATCTGGTTCATGCGGATGCTTTGCTAATGGATCTCTAAAAAACAGAACCATATTACACAATCCTTCGGCTACTCTAGATGCTATTTGCGCATCACCACCAATAGGCCCAGATAAGTATTTACATACCTCAAAACCTGCTTTTTCTGCCTGACTTCCTGTGGTACCAGTTGCTATTAAAGTGATATTTTTTTGACGTAATATTTCTTTGTGTTCATTTAAAAACTGTACCATTTCAGCTTTTTTTCCGTCATGAGCTATAACTGCTATTTCCATATATTGTATAATAAAAAATCCCGCTTTACGCGGGATTCATTTTTTTTATAATGATGCTGCGTATTCCAGCAAATCTACAATTTTTGTAGCATATCCAAATTCATTATCGTACCATGAAATTACTTTAAAGAAGTTTTCATTCAACTCTAAACTCGCTCCAGCATCAACAACAGAAGTTCTTGTTTCAGAAACAAAATCTTGTGAAACTACCTCATCTTCAGTATATCCTAAAACTCCATTAAGTTCTCCTTCTGAAGCTTCTTTTAATGTAGCTAAAATTTCTTTTAAGCTTGTATTTTTCTCAGTTCTAAAAGTTAAATCAACAATAGACACATCTGCAGTTGGAACACGTACTGCCATACCTGTTAATTTTCCATCTAATTCAGGAATTACTTTTGTTACAGCAACTGCAGCTCCAGTAGTTGTTGGTATCATATTTGTTAACACAGATCTACCTCTTCTCCATTTAGAACTTGGTCCATCTACAGCGTCTTGCCCAGAAGTTGCTGAATGAATAGTTGTCATTAATCCTTCTACTAAACCAAATTTTTCATGAATTACTTTAGCTAATGGCGCTAAACAGTTAGTAGTACAAGATGCATTAGATATTATTGTTTCATCAGCAGAAAGTGATTTATGGTTTACACCCATTACATACATATTAGCATCTTTAGATGGTGCAGAAATTATTACCTTTTTAGCTCCTCCTTTAATATGCAAACTAGCTTTTTCTTTAGTTAAGAAAAAACCTGTTGATTCAATTACGTAATCTGCACCAGCTTCATCCCACTTTAAATTCTCAGGATTTCTATCAGCAGTTACACGAATTTTTTGACCATTAACAACCAAATGACCGTCTTGTACCTCAACAGTACCATTAAAACGCCCGTGAACAGAATCATACTTTAATAAATATGCTAAATATTCTACGTCTAATAAATCATTAATTGCTACAACTTGTACATTATCTCTTTGCATAGCAGAACGAAACGCTAAACGTCCAATTCTACCAAAACCGTTAATTCCTATTTTAATCATTTGTAATTAATTGTTTGTTTAATTATTTCTATGTGGTCATGATATCTGAAACTCTTAATAGTTCCATATCTATATCACACTGACCTTTAATTGCATTATCTAAATCGGTAGTAGTTATTTTATCATTTTGTAACCCAACCATTAAATTACTTTTACCATCTATTAAAAGCTCTACTGCCTTCACTCCCATTCTACTTGCTAAAACTCTATCAAAACAAGTTGGAGATCCACCACGTTGCATATGCCCTAAAACAGATACACGCACATCATATTCTGGCATATTTTCTTCAACATACTCCGCTAACTGATACACGTTTTTTCCTGATTTATCACCCTCTGCTACTACAACTATACTTGAAGATTTTCCTGAACGCTTACTCTTTTTTAAAGACTCTAACATTCTTTCTAAACCTAAATCTTCCTCTGGTATTAATATTTCTTCAGCACCAGCACCAACACCTGCATTTAAAGCAATAAAACCTGCATCGCGCCCCATAACTTCTACAAAAAATAATCGGTTATGAGAAGAAGCTGTGTCTCTAATTTTATCAATAGCCTCCATAGCTGTATTTAAAGCTGTATCATAGCCTAAAGTATGAGACGTACCATAAATATCATTATCAATAGTTCCTGGAATACCTATTACTGGAAAATTATATTCATTATTAAAAACAACGCCTCCTGTAAAAGAACCATCTCCTCCAATTACTACTAAGCCATCAATTTTATGCTCTTTTAAATGCTCATATGCTTTTTTTCTACCTTCTGGAGTCATAAATTCTTTTGATCGAGCTGACTTAAGAATAGTTCCTCCCTTGTGAATGATATTATTTACACTTCTGGCGGTCATGGTTATAAAATCGCCTTCTATCATTCCTTGATAACCTCTGTAAATCCCAACACATTCAGTTCGGTAATAAGCACAAGTTCTTACTACAGATCTAATTGCGGAATTCATTCCTGGAGAATCGCCTCCTGAGGTCATTACTGCTATTTTTTTTATCTTATTTCCCATAAAAATCGAATATCAAATTTACTCAATATTTATCATTAATATTAAAAAAAATGCGAAATCGTTTTCGATTTAATAAAGAATTAACTTTTATTTTATTTATTTACATTTTAGTTATAAATCGTACACATGACACTTTCTACTATTGATTACTTTATTATTATTAGCTTCTTTTTAATTTCTTTATTCATAGGGATTTGGGCCGCTAAATCTGCTGGAAAAAACAGTAATGAATTCTTTTTATCTGGAAGAAATATGCCTTGGTGGCTTCTTGGTGTATCTATGGTAGCTACAACTTTTGCTGCTGATACTCCTGGTTTAGTTACAGAATTGGTAAGAAACAATGGAGTTTCAGGAAACTGGGTATGGTGGGCTATGCTATTAACAGGAATGTTAACTGTATTTTTTTATGCTAAACTTTGGAGAAAATCTGGCATTACAACAGACTTAGAATTTTACGAACTTCGGTATTCTGGTAAAGTTGCTGGTTTTTTAAGAGGATTTAGAGCTTTGTATTTAGGGGTTGTTTTTAACATTATTACTATGGCTGGTGTTTGTTTAGCTGGTGCTAAAATTGCAGCTATACTTTTAGGTATTTCTCAAGTTGAAATGCTTATTTATGCTTCTGTAATTGTTGTTATATATTCTTCATTAGGTGGATTAAAAGGGGTATTACTAACCGATTTTGTTCAGTTTCTAATTGCTATGATTGGCTCTGTATGGGCTACAATTTATATTATTAACCTACCTGAAATTGGAGGACTAAACAACCTTCTTAATCATGCTAATGTTAATACCAAACTTAATTTACTTCCTGACTTTTCAAATACTGAAGCTTTAATCACTTTATTTATTATTCCTTTTGCTGTTCAGTGGTGGAGTACTTGGTACCCTGGTGCAGAACCTGGAGGCGGTGGTTACATTGCCCAAAGAATGCTTGCTGCTAAAGACGAAAAAAATGCTACATGGGCTACCTTATTTTTTAATTTTGCACATTATGCCTTACGCCCTTGGCCCTGGATTTTAGTCGGATTGGCTTCTTTAATTATTTTTCCAAGCTTAGACAGCATGAATACCGCTTTCCCTAATTTAACTAAAGAAATGCAAGGTCAAGATGTTGCGTATGCTGCCATGATGACCTATTTACCTGCAGGTTTGTTAGGTATTGTACTCACTTCTTTAATTGCAGCATTTATGAGTACCATTTCAACGCAACTTAATTGGGGAAGCTCTTATGTGGTTAATGACTTTTATGCGAGATTTATAAATAAAAATGCATCAGAAAAACAAAAAGTTATAGTTGGACGCATAACAACAATAGTATTAATGATTTGTGCTGCATTGTTTTCATTCTTTTTACAATCAGCTAAAGATGTTTTTGATTTATTACTACAAATTGGCGCAGGAACTGGACTTTTATTCATTTTACGTTGGTTTTGGCATCGAATAAATCCTTACAGTGAAATAGCTGCAATGGCCATTTCTTTTGTTTTAGCAGTTTTCTTTTTTATCAATAAAAAACTAGCAACACCTATTTTTGAAATACCAGGTTATTGGCAATTAATAATTGGTGTTTTTATTACTACAGTAGGTTGGATAATTGTAACACTACTTACACACCCTACTGATAAAGAAACGCTAGAAAAATTTAATCAACTAATTTTTGAAGGCGAGTATAAATTTAAAAACATAGGTGTTAAAATAGCTGCTTTTATAGCAGGAACAATAGGTGTTTACAGTTTTTTATTTGCTACAGGTAACTGGATTTATGGTAATACAACATTAGCTTTAACACTTACCGCTTTAACCATTATTTCGATGATATTTTTACAGCAAATCTGGAAAAAACTATAATTATATCTTTAATGATTATGAAAAAAGTAATTCAACTGTGTCTTTTAATTATAACAATTAACACAATTGCTCAAGAAACAAATCCGAATCATAAAATATGGAGCGAAACTGATCATTTAAAAATTGATGATTTTCAGTTAAAAATAGAGAACAACTCTAACAGAATTTTAGAAAGTCAGTTTACAATAAATTATGAAAGTCAGGGTTTTGATTTTTTAAAAAGAAACTTAAACCATAGGGTTCAGAATATTTTTATTAAAAATGCTTCATGGATAGATGTTTCCAAAACAGATGACATCCAATACTATTTAGACTATCATCAAGTTCAATTTGATTTATCTGAAGTTTATGCCAGAGAGCTGCGAAAAAGTCTATTATTTAATAAGAAAAAAATATCTAGAGGTTTTAGTGAAGTAAAAAAATTACATGATGAAATTTTGGCAGAACTAGCAATAGAAAGAACTAAACTCAATAACGATACAAACTTTGGAAACGATAAAGAAAAACTTAAAGTATGGAAAAAGAACATACAAAATAAGTTAGTAGCTTTGTATGAATTTAGGTTAGAAAACACCAAAAAAATAAAGATTAAAAAATGAAACAGTTACTGATTTTATTGTTTTTACCCATACTTACTTTTTCTCAAAATAGCGTTTTCACTTCTATTTCTGAAGCCATGTTACATCCTGAGAATGTGGTTGAATTAAACTTAGCTGAGCAAAACTTAACTGAAGTACCTGAACTTATTTATAAATTAAAAAACTTAGAAAAATTAAATTTAAAAAACAATAAAATCACAACTATTGATCCTTTATTATTTGATTTACCTAAACTAAAATATCTTAATCTTTCTAAGAATAAATTAACAACCATTCCCAATCAAATATACAAAGCCAATTCATTAGAACATTTAAGCCTAAGTTACAATGAAATTACCGAATTACCTGATGAGATTATAGAGTTGGAAAACCTTGAAAAACTTTACATTCAGTACAATAAAATTACCGAACTACCTTTAGACTTTGGAGAACTTAAACAATTAAAAAAACTGTATGCACAGCACAATATTATTGCTTTTTTACCAGCATCTTTTAACTACTTAACTAATTTAAGAGCTTTAAAATTGCACAATAATAATTTTTATAAAATATCTACCAATATTGGCGGACTTAAAAGGTTACAATTATTAAATATAAAAAATAATCAGTTTGATGATTACGAGCAAGGAAGAATCAAAATTCAAACACCTAGTAACTGTAAAATTATATGGGATTAATTAGAATTCCAATTTAAAATAGTTTGCTGTATTAACTCATTATTAAATATTACAGGATATAAGTCTTTAATGATATGATGATATTCATAATCTATAGCCAAAGCATTTTTTAAATGTAATAATCCATATTCAATTTTATCAATCATCATAAAAACACTGCACAGTCTATATTCAATTTCTGCAAATTCTTTGTAAGTGCTTTTTGCTTTTACAAGTATTGACAACGCATCATCATAGTTACCTAAAAACAACAATACATCCGCTAAAGCAACATAAACATCTATATCAATATCTCCTAAATCAACACAATGCATTAAAGCATTGGCAGCCTCTTCATAAAGCTCTAATTGAATATAAATATTAGCTAATTTACGCCAGTAAACAGGGTTAGCATCATCAATCTCTACAGCTTTTTGACCATAATATAATGCCTTATGGTAATTTTTTAATGAATAATAAGCATCTGTAAGTAATACCCAACCTCTATCTAACAATGGATCTTCGTGAACTGCTTTTTTGTAAAACTTTATAGCTTCTTCAAAGTTTTGCTGCTGTTCATAACATTCTCCTATTCTACTGTAAACAAAAGCCGTAGGGTCATCTAACTCCAACGTAACCATGTAATTCTCTATAGCTTCTTCAAAATTCTCAAGCTGTTCTAACGTTTTTGCTTTTTCAACATAAGCACCAATAAAGCTATCATCTATTAAAACAGCGTAATCAAACGCTCTTAAGGCTTCATTAAACTTACCTAATTCAAAATATTGCCTTCCTAACTGATGCCATGCAACTTCACTGTAAGGATTTTTATCTACATAAGAATTTAAAAATCGTACAGCATCTTCCTGTTTGTCTTGCATTTCAAAACAATATACGATGTTGTATAATGATGAATAATCTTCATAGTCAACATCTATACATTTTGCAAAATTTAAACGCGCATTTTCATAATCATCTAAATACATGTATTCCATCCCCATCATGGCCCAAACGTCAACAGGATCTTCCACATAATCTAAAGATTCTTTTAAAATGGAAACAGCTTCTTTATGCTTGCTATTTTTAGATAAAATAGTAGCTTTTTGTAAGTAAACCTCATCATTGTGAGGTTCTACAGCTTCAACTTCAGTTAACAATTTTACAGCTGCATCTAGGTTATCTTCAAACACTAAAATTTCCACCTGCAGTAATTTTAAAATTACTGAGGCTGGGTGTTGTTCTAAACCTAACTTTACCGCTTTTCTAGCTAATGAAAGTTTTCCTATGTTTAAGTAATGGTGAACAATATCTTCAAACTCTGTGGCGTCAAAAAAGTAAACATCGTTGGTTTTCAGCATCGATTCAAATTTTGATAGAGACATAGGCTATTTTATTTGAATTACATTATAAACTTACTACACAAAAGGCTTTGAAGCACAAAACCTACTTTTAGTTTTCAACAAAATAATTAACAATTTTGTTAGTGTTTTATTGGTCTAATAAAAACTTATAAGCTTACATAGTTTATTTGATTTGCTTAATTATTTTTATATATTTGAGAAGTTTAAATGCTAAATATTTAAATAGTTATAACCTTTAAAAAATTATCATGAGCAAATTTGATGAAAAAGTAGAGCTGTATAAAAAGTTTATGGACGATAAAAACATGCGTTCTAATACTGATTTATTAAGAGCAGTAACCAAAGGTTTAGGACCTTCTATCTACAAAAGAGATGCTGAAACAGTATCTGGATCAGATCCAAAGGAATTAGAAACTGTAAAAAAGAATTTCTTAATCAAAAAATTAGGTTTAAATGACGGACCTGAATTAGACGAAGCAATTGCTGAAGTTGTAGAAAGAATTGGAAAATCTGAAAGAAATAAATACCGTGCAGTAGTATACTATTTATTAGTTAAAAAATTCGATAAAGAATCTGTGTACGGAATGTAATATACACACCGTTAACAAAATTAATCCCGTTTTGAAAATATCAAAACGGGATTTTTTATTTTTGCGATACAAACAACTGTAATATATGGCACAATTTATTAGCGTATTTGATATGCTAAAAATAGGCGTAGGACCATCTAGCTCTCATACTTTAGGTCCGTGGCGCGCTGCGCAAGAATGGATTCAAGTTCTTAAAGCTTCGCAGCTATTTAACCAAGTGAGTACTGTAAAGGTAGATCTGTACGGATCTTTATCTTTAACAGGAAAAGGACACGCAACCGATTTAGCCGTTTTATTAGGCTTAAGTGGCACTGATCCTGAGTTTATTCCTGTTGATGAAATTCAAAGTATTATTGACGAAATCAATCAACAACATATACTCCGATTTAATTTCGAAAAAAACATCGTATTTTCATTTGAAGATGTTCGTTTTAATAGAGATTTTTTACCTTTTCATTCAAATGGATTAACCTTTAGAGCTTTTGATGAAAACAATAATGAAATCTCTACAGAAACCTATTATTCTATTGGTGGCGGTTTTGTTATTCAAGAAACTATTGAAAAAGATTCTGATATAGAAATAACTAAACAGAACTTTCCGTTTCCTATAAACAGAGCTGTTGAACTAGAAAAGTACTGCGAAATTCATCAAAAAAACATTTCTGATATTGTTTTTGAAAATGAATTAGTGCTAAAACCAGCAGAAGAAATTAATACAGAACTTGAACGTATTTGGAACACTATGCTAGAGTGTATGTATATTGGTTGTCACACTCAAGGCACGTTACCGGGTGGTTTAAATGTAAAACGCCGTGCTTTTGCAACGCATGAAAAACTAATTAAAGGCGCTAACTACAACAACCAACAAGAATGGATTAGTGCTATTAGAAATACCGAAGTTAAATTTAGAGAAATTTTAAAATGGGTAAGTTGCTTTGCCTTGTCTGTTAATGAAGTAAATGCTTCTTTAGGTAGGGTTGTTACTGCTCCAACAAACGGAAGTGCAGGAGTTATTCCTGCTGTTTTAATGTACTATTTGGTTATTGAAAATCATGAAGCAAATTTTGAGCACATTAAAAAGTTTTTGTTAGTAGCCGGTGAAATTGGAAGTATTTTCAAGAAAAATGCAACAATTTCAGCAGCAATGGGTGGCTGTCAGGCAGAAATTGGAGTTTCTTCTGCGATGGCCGCAGCTGCATTAACTGAATTATTAGGTGGTACACCTTCTCAATGTTTAGTGGCTGCCGAAATAGCAATGGAACATCATTTAGGCTTAACTTGTGATCCTATTGGTGGTTTGGTTCAAATTCCATGTATTGAACGTAATGCTATGGGGGCTATAAAAGCAATAAATGCTGCCGAGCTTGCTATAGAAACAGACCCTAAAGAATCTAAAGTTCCATTAGATAAAGTAATAGATACTATGTGGGAAACAGCTAAAGACATGAACAGAAACTATAAAGAAACATCTGAAGGTGGTTTAGCAGTATCTGTAAAACTAGCTGACTGTTAAAATAAAAAAATCCCAAAACAAAGTTTTGGGATTTTTATTACCTCGTAAATACTAAATTATTCTTTTCAGATAATTCTTCAGAAAAACTATAGCCATCTGTATTAAACCCTTTTAAATCTTCTATAGTTTCTACATCGTTATCAATTATATATCGCAGCATCAAACCTCTAGCTTTTTTAGCGTACGTCATAATGGTTTTATATTGTCCATTTTTAAAGTCTTTAAAAACAGGAGTTATCATTGGTACTTTCAACGCTTTTTTAGGTAATGCTTTAAAATACTCGTTACTAGCTAAGTTCACAAGTAATTCATCATCTGTCATTTCATCATTTAAAGATTCCGCTAAACGAGTATCCCAAAATTTATACAAATTATCTGCAGAACCTACTTTCAGCTTAGTTCCCATTTCTAAACGGTAAGGCTGAATTAAATCTAACGGACGTAATAAACCATATAGTCCAGATAAAATTCTTAGCTTATCCTGTAATAATGGTATTTTACTCTCATCTATAGTAGTAGCATCTAATCCTCTATACACTTCACCAGTAAAACTATACACAGCTTGTTTTGCATTTTCAGAAGTGAAAGGAGTAGTCCAATTTTGATTTCTTTCATAATTCAAATCTGCTAAATCATCAGAAATACTCATTAAGTCTGAAAGTTTTTTTCTTGATAATGTTTTAAGCTTTTTATTCAATTTCTCTGAATGTTCTAAAAACCTTGGTTGTGTATGTAAGCTTGTTGGCGATTTCGTTTCAAAATCTAATGATTTTGCTGGTGATATAATGATTTTCATAATTGAATCTTCTTTTGTGTAAAAATAACAAGGACTTAAAAAGTACACAACTTACTATAATAAGTTTATTTTATATTGATATAACCTCAAAAAAAACGAACTCAATTGAGTTCGTTTCACATTAGCTTTTACATTTTTTAATAATTTCCTCAGCTCTTTGTTTTCCGTAAGACGGATAGAATTTAGGTAACTTTTCTTCTTCAAATAAGGCTAAAGCTTTTACAACATCTTTACAATAAGGTTCTGTAGATTGCCCAAAAAACTGAGCTGCTCCCATATCCCATTCTGCTTTTCCTAAAATTACCCGCGGATTTTTAGGTGCTAAACTAAGGGCTTCACTATATAATTGATTGTTTTTCTGAGATAATGTCATTCCATATTTCTGTCCATCAAAAGCTATGTAAGCCGTATTTAATAAAGCCTGATTGATAATAATTTCAGGGTTTTTAGGAGAAATAGCACTTGCTTTATCTAAAAAAGTTTGAGCTTTTTTTAATTTAGCATCTAATACAGCTTCTTCTTTTACTCCAAAACTACTGGTAATTTCGATAGTTGCCACATAATATGCCGGAAGCCAATTTTGTTTTTCTGCATTTGCTATTCTTTCAAATAGTTGTGAAGCTTCCGTAATTTTATTTGCTTGCCATAAACTGAATGCTTTTTGCATTCCTTTTTCATACTTGCTTTGCGCTGTAACAGTTACAGAAACCATTAAAACTAATATTCCTATAATTTTTTTCATGTTAATTAAATTTAACCGTTAAATTCTTGTCTTCATCAACCGTAAACTTTGCGTCATTATATTTTGGAGGCCCCATAAAACCTTTGGCATCATTTGAAATTGCTATTGGTTCTTTTGGAATCCCAAAAATTCGTGTATCCATTTTTTTATTATCATTTTCATCATGAAAAGCTGAAATAGCATATTCACCAGCTGGAATATTTTCAAAAACAGCAGTGGCTTTTAAATTGTTTACCTTAACAATAGCTCCTTTAAAAGGCGTTTTTAAAAAAGAGGCTTCGGTATTGTATAAAGCTACATACACATCTCCTTTATTTGCTTCTAAGCCTTTAAAATTAACTGTTATACTGTGAGCGTCTTGTGCGTAACCTTTTATAAAACTTAATACGTAAAAGGCTGCTAATAAAATGAATCGTTGCATAGTTTTTTTATTTTTATACTGTAAATATCTATTGATTTAAGTTAGTTTTATCAATTACTTTACCGAACTGTTGAATTTTATTACTCAGTTGTAATTATTTATAAATTATTTAACTGATTACTTTTTTTATCTTTACTGATAGACCAAAAGAAACCAACAAAGAAAAAACGATCTGCATTAGGTACAATTGCCTGTCTTTCATAAACCCCATCAGCATTAGCTTCATTTTTATAATTATATCCAAAAACATTTTGAGTACCTAACACATTGTTCACCGAAAAGTACAGTATTTTTTGCGGACTAATCAAATAGGCTGCATTTAAACTTAAGCTGTTATAGTTTTTTGTTTGTTGATTTAAAAATCCGTTTTTATTAGGATTTGTATATGACCTACCCGAAGCAAAAGTATATGAAAAACCAAGTTGTGTTTTCCAGGCATCTATCCAATATTTTCCTACTAAAGAAATATTATGTTTTGATGCAAAGTTTGGAGTTGCCTCTGAGCTAAAGTTTCTATAATCTCTCTTAGTATCTAATAAAGAATACGATACCCAATAATCTAAATTCTTAATATTTTTACTATCTCGCCAAAATACATCAACACCTTTTGCATACCCGTTTCCTGAATTATTATAATTTGAGGTAGCTCCAGCAAAATCTCCAGAATATTTGACCAAATCATCATATGATTTGTAATAACCTTCAACTCTTAAAATTTGTTTATTTTTTACGAATTGATAATTTAAAATATAATGTTGAGCGTTCTCTGATTGTAAATTAGAATCAAACTTTATGTAATCATTCTTTGGGTCTTGATAAAACTGACCGTATGCCATAGAAAACTGTGAATTTTTACCTGATTTGTAGGCTAAAGAAACTCTTGGAGAAAAAGTAAATTGATTTAACAATGAATTTTTCTCTACTCTAACACCCAATTTTGCAGCTAACTTTTTAGAAAAGTAAACATCCGATTCTGCAAATGTTGCTAATAAGTTATTTGTGAATTGATTTTTATACAAAGAACCCTGATTGGACTCATATATTTCTTCAAATACCCTACTAAATAACTCTGCTCCAAAACTTAATTTAAAACGATTTGAAAAATGCTTTTTTAATTTAATTTTAGCATGCAAAGCATTCTCTTGATTATCAACTATATCTTGTTGTAGATTAATATCTGAATTATCATGAGTAAAACTGAACCCTCCAGAAACATTCCAATTATCATTTAGCTGTTGAGAGTATGATCCATTCACATACATGTTATGGTTTTGTAAACCAAATCTAAATCCGTTGTTAAAATTTATATCTTGTTGAATTACATCAAAGCGTGTTCCGCTGTAGGCTCCGTAAAGTTTTAACAAAGCATCATCATTGGGCTTATATCTATAAACCATTTCTCCGCTAAACCCTTCAAAAGGTTTGTTCCAAGTATTTCTATCAGAATACGCCCACAAATAGGGAGCTAGGTTTATATAAGAAGTATTAATACTGAATGAATTTTTGCCCCAAATTTGAGTATTCCCTATACCAGCACCAACAGTCATTAATTGAATTTCTGTTTTTTCTTGATCTGGTTGATCAATAGTATTTAAAGTTAACACGCCAGACAAAGCCTGACCGTACTCTGCAGAATAACCTCCTGTAGAAAAAGTCATTCCTTTGAATAAAAAAGGAGAAAATCTTCCTCGGGTTGGAATATTATTGGCTGTTGGAGAATATGGAGTAAACACACGCAATCCATCCACAAAAATTTGTGTTTCTTCAGCATCTCCTCCTCTAACAAATAATCGACCATCATCATCATTTGCCGAAGTTCCTGGTAAAGTTTGAAAAGCGCCTATTACATCTCCTAAAGCACTTGCAGTTGTAACAACATCTAAAGGTTTTAAAGCCGTAACTTTTGCATTATCTCCTGCTTCAAAGCTTCCTGCATTAATTAAAACAGCATCTAATGTGTTAACATCTTCCTTTAATTTAATTTTTAAATTAGATAATTGAGATACATCATTTGATTTGAAAAATGTTTCAAAAGAGATAAAAGAAACCACCAAAGTTTGCTTGCCTATCTCGTGTGTTTCAAAACTAAACTCTCCTTTCTCATTAGTTGAAGTACCGTCATAAGTCCCTTTTAAATAAACATTTGCTCCCTCAATTGCAATTCCTTTTGGATCTGTTACCTTACCTGTAATAGTTGTTTGAGCAATACTTAAAAATGTGATTAATAGTGTAAAAATAGTAATTAGTGGTTTCATTGGTTTATTTTTTATCACTACAAATATGATGGCGATTAAAAAAAAAGCCTAAAAAGAAAAACCGAGTTGTAAAAAAACACCGATGAATTGTATATATTGTTGTAATTTTACTTTATAAATATTAGTGATTATGTCGCATGATTTAAGTGATTACAGAAAGTCTTATGACAAATTTGAACTTTTAGAAACCAATTGTCCTGATAATCCTATTGAACTATTTAGAGACTGGTTTTTAAATGCTGATGAATCTGAAATGGTTGATGAGGCCAACGCCATGAATATTGCTACAATTGGCAATGATGGTTTTCCTAAAAATAGAGTGGTTTTATTAAAAAAATACACGCATGAAGGATTTATATTTTACACCAATTATAACTCCGAAAAAGGAAAAGCCATAAGCTACAATAACCATGTATGCTTATCATTTTTCTGGCCTGGTTTAGAACAACAGATTATTATTAAAGGAACTGCAAAAAAAATAGCTGATAATTTATCTGACGGATACTTTGAATCGAGACCAGATGGAAGTAAATTAGGAGCTTGGGCTTCAAACCAAAGTGAAGTTGTACCTAACAAAGAAACCTTGATTGACAACTTAGAGAAATATGAGAAGAAATATCAAAATACAGAAATACCAAGACCTCCTCATTGGGGTGGTTTTATAGTTAATCCTATTTCTATTGAGTTTTGGCAAGGAAGACCCAACCGAATGCACGACAGAATTCGATACAGCTTACAAAAAGATTTTTCTTGGAAAATTGAACGTTTAGCTCCTTAATATTTATATTTGAATCATCTTTAAAACTAAATGAAAACAATTTATATTGTAAGACACGCTAAATCATCTTGGAATTATAGCAGTGTAAAAGATCATGACAGACCTCTTAAAGAAAGAGGAATTAATGACGCTCATTTAATATCTAAATACTTAGCAAAAAATATAAAACGACCAGATATTTTCATATCAAGTAGCGCTAACAGAGCTTTACATACTGGTATTATTTTTTGTGAAAATTTTGCGTATCCATTAGCTAACTTAAAAATTAGTAAGCAACTCTATAGTTTTAGCGATGGATACTTAGTAAAAACAGTAAAAGCTTTAGATGATAGTTTTGATAGCGCCATTATTTTTAGTCATGACCACGGAATAAACACGTTTGTAAATAAGTTTGGTAACAAACCTATAGCTCATGTTACAACCTGTGGTGTAGTAGGTATAGAATTTAAAGAAAAACATTGGAAAGACATTAAAAAAGGAACAACTGTTTTAGTAGAGTTTCCTAAATATCATAAATAATTTTACCCTTGAAGATAAAGAAGTACGGAGCCATTGATGTAGGATCTAACGCAATACGCTTACTAATAGCCAACGTTATTGAAGAGAAAGATAAAGAACCTAAGTTTAAAAAATCTTCTTTAATACGTGTACCTATTCGTTTAGGTGCAGATGTTTTTGTGGATGGAAAAATTTCTGATAGTAATAAAAACAGAATGCTAGATGCCATGAAAGCATTTAACCTACTTATGTCTGTACACGGGGTAGAGCGCTACAAAGCTTGTGCTACATCTGCAATGCGTGAAGCAGAAAACGGTCAGGAAGTTAGTACTGAAATATTAGAAAAAACAGGTATTAATATTGATATTATTGACGGTAAAAAAGAAGCTGCAATTATCTCTTTTACCGATTTAAACAATCTAATAAACTCTGACGATACCTATTTATACGTAGATGTTGGTGGAGGTAGTACTGAATTTACCGTATTCTCAAAAGGCAAAATTATTAACTCAAAATCATTTAAAATTGGTACTGTTAGATTAATAAATAATTCTAAAGAGAAAAATAAAAAAATCTTCAAAAAAGTTGAAGAATGGATTAAGACCAATACTAAAGATTTAAAACGAATTAGCTTAATAGGATCTGGTGGTAATATCAACAAGATCTTTAAAATGTCTGGCAGAGAGATAGGAAAACCAATTTCTTATATTTACTTAAATGCTCAATATCAATTTCTAAAAAAAATGAGCTACTCAGAACGCATTTCTGAATTAAGTTTAAATCCTGATAGAGCAGATGTTATAGTTCCTGCAACTAAAATTTATTTATCTGCAATGAAGTGGAGTAATGCTCGTAAAATATATGTGCCAAAAATTGGATTATCAGACGGTATAATTAAAAGTCTCTACTTTGATAAACTATAATCAAAGTAACAAAATACTTTATTAAAAAGATATTTATAACTTGAATACAAAAAAGGTTTGACTTTGTATAGCCAAACCTTTTTTTATTTATTTAATTAGAAGAGTATCTAACTTTAACTCTTTCTGCAACCATAATTGCAATTCTTTTTGTTTCTTTTTTCTATCAGTTTCAGAAAGTTTTTTACTCCATTTTATAATCATTTCAGGCATGGTATCCACTTTTATAAAATCTTTTGTACTTAATACTTTAGAAAAACTAATTTCTAGAATATCGTTATATCTAATTTTAGCGTCTTTAGCTACTGTACTAAATGGGATATACTGAGCATTTCTATCTTTTTCGGTTTTATCGATACGTTGATTTAAAGAAGAAATCGTTTGTTTTAAGTCCTCTATTTCTTTATTTAAACCAGAAATAATATTTTTATTTTGTTCTAACTCTTCCCTTGCATCCGTATAAGCACTTGATATTAAATCGAAGCTTTTTGTATTACTTCCTTTGATACTTAATTTTATATCCTTTAAATTACTGTAACGAGGATCAGTCATTAAACTATTTTTTAATGAATTTACTTCCCCTTCAGATATTTCATTAAAGAAACTTAATTGTAACTCTTTTGATTCCATAATAAAAGAGTCATCTAATAATTGATATGAAGGATTCAATTTGATTTCATTTCTTAAAAATTCTGCTAATTGGGTATTTATTCCGTTCTCTCTATAAACTTGCATAAAAGTTAAAAAAGCAGGTATCATTACCACTAATGCTACTAATGAAGCTAATTGAGCCGTTCTTTTACGTTTTGCTGAATTCACATAACGAATCATGGTGAAACGCAATAACTTCAGTACTAAAAATGTTGCTAAAGCAATAAAAATAGTATTAATGGTAAACAAATATAAAGCTTGCAAAAAGTATATTAAATTACCCTTAGCTAAACCATAACCAGCAGTACATAACGGTGGCATTAAGGCTGTTGCAATAGCTACTCCAAAAATTACCGAAGCGATGGTTCCTTTTTTTGTTCTTGCAATTATTAACGCTAAACCACCAAAAAATGCTATTAACACATCTCTGATATCTGGCCTTACACGACCTAACAACTCCGAAGTATCTTCACTTAATGGAAAAAGATAAAAAAATGTAAAAGCTGTTAATAAACTTAGTACAATCATAATAACTAAGTTGATTAATGACTTTCGTAAAGTATCAATATCATTAATGGCTAATGACATTCCAATACCTAATATTGGTCCCATTAGCGGAGATATTAACATGGCTCCAATTACCACTGCTGTAGAATTAGCATTTAAACCTATAGATGCTACAAAAATTGAACATATTAAAATCCAAGCTGTTGCTCCTTTAAAAGAGATATCTTGTTTAATAGCCTCTATAGTTGCTTCTTGATCGGTATCGTTTCTAAAATCTAAAAGTTCAAATAAAAACGTTTTTATATTTTGAAATAAGCCTTGAGCATCTTTCGTTATTTCTTTTTTTGTTGCATCTGTACCTGCTTCTGAAGGTGTTGCAACGGTTTCCTTTTCTTTGTTATTATCCATTTATATTATTATTGATAGTATCAAATATACTCAAATAATAAATACATTTTAAAAGTCAACAATAAATCCAAATCTAGGTAAAGCATTACCATCAGAATTATCAATTTCTTCTAATAAATACTTTGAATTATCGTTAGGATCTATAATTCTATTTCCATTATTATCTAATAAAGGAAGTAAAATAGATTGCTGCTGCGTAACTGAAGCGTAAACATTTTGAACATCTACATAAAAGTTAAGGGCAAACTTTTTAAAGTACCAGGTTTTATCCACTCTAACATCTAATTGGGTAAACGTATCAAAACGCTCTGTATTAAGCTGTGTAAAATCTAAAATACCACGATTATTGATATTATAATTCTCTATAATGGCTGAATTTTCATAATCATAAGGAGTATAAGGCCTACCTCCTACTAATCTAAATTTTGCTCCTATCTCCCAATTTCGTTTTAGTTTTTTTCCAGCAGTTAAAGTAAGTAAATGTCTATTATCCCAAGTAGATGGCACAAAATTACCCAACGCATCTTTAAATTCACTTTTAACAAATGTGTATGAAGCAATTCCATATAAACCATTAATTGATCTTCTTTGCGCTAGTAATTCAAAACCATAAGCTCTCCCCTGATTGTTAGATATTACTGCCTCATTACCAATTATTCCAAAATCTGCTCCTAAATTAGCTAAACTAATATTATCTTTAATAGAAAAAGGATAATCATCATACTGCTTATAAAAACCTTCAAAAGTGAATTTAGTATTCGTGTCTGCTCTAAATTCAAGACCTCCAACCGTATGATTTGATGAGATATATTTTACATTGGGCTTATTTACTAATGTATTATTATTATCTCTAAAACCTAAAATTGTATAAGCAGGTAATTGATAATACTTTGCCACAGATCCATTTAAATACAAGCGATCAGCCATTTTATATGAGAAAGAAAATCTTGGAGAAAACTGGTTAAATGGGTTTTCCATGTCTTCATTATAATTATTTGCATCCGTCCTAAAACCAATTGATAACTGTAATTTATTATTAAATACTTTTTTAGATGCTTGACCAAACAATGCATATTTAAACATTGAAAACTCAGAATCGAAGTTAAACAACTGCTCTCCATCAGCATTAGCGAAACGCTGAAAAGTTGCATTTTGATAAGTAGCCTGTTGTAAACCTACACCAAAATTAACATTGATACCGTTTGATAATCGCCAATCATTTTCAAAACGAAATTTATTTTCTATCTCTTTAGACTCATAATTAAATAATAAATCTTGAGGCTCATAGGTGTTATCAAGATATTTTATAGCTTCATTTTTCCATTCATTTCTACTTAACACAAAAGTTTGTGTGCTGTTTTTACCATAGTGTTTGTAAGAAGTACCCAAAGTATAATTCCATTGTGTTTGTACAGGAATATTAGCTAAAACATATCTATTTCTTTTTAAAGTTTCTTCATCTGTAACTCCATCATTAACTTCTTGATTTAATTCAAAATCATCTATAGCTGCTAAACCAAAAATTGAGATTTCATTTTTATCCGTTATTTTAGATTTAATATTTAGTTGAAAATCATTATACGTTGGTAAAAAAGGTAACTTAATTAACTTGAATAAAAATTGAAGATATGACTGTCTTGCAGATGCAATTATAGTGGTATTTTTAGATAGCGGACCTTGTAAGGTAATTCCTGCATCTGAAGTACCTAAAGTTGCTCTCCCTTCAAACTGATTTGAACTACCGGTTTTTTGAGTAAACTCTATTACAGAACTTAATGCATTTCCTCTATTAGCCGGAAAAGCACTTGAATAAAAACTTACATTCCTAATTAAATCTGTGTTGATAATACCTACAGGTCCACCAGAGGCTCCCTGAGTTTGAAAGTGATTAATTACTGGAACTTCTATTCCATCTACATAAAATTTATTTTCTGAAGTTGCCCCTCCTCTAATTATGATGTCATTTCTAAATCCAGGATTTGATGCTACACCTGGAAAGGACTGAATTACCTTTAAAACATCTCTATCACCTCCAGGGTTCTTTTCAATTTCTTCTACTCCTAAACTTTGAACCGATAATGGACTTTCTGCTGTTCTTTTAAACAAAGGAGAGCTTACTACTACCTCATCTAAGGTATTCGAATTTTCAGTTAACTCTATCAGTACAAAAGGTATTTTTTCTTTGGTTACTAAATAACTTTGGGTGGTTTCAGAATCATAACCTACAAATGATGCTTGAAGATTTACATACCCCACAGGAACATTCTTTATTTCAAAAACTCCGTTTTCATCTGAAGCTGCTCCAATTTGGGTTCCGGTTATTAAAACATTTACAAAAGGTAAAACCTCTCGAGTTTTAGCGTCTATTACTTTTCCTTTAACAATACCTGTTTCTTGACTAATAACCAAGAGACTTATAAAAAATAAGATTAGGGTAGATAATGATCTTATCATGATAATGAGTTTTATCAACAAAGATACGTTTTGTTCAACAAAAACAAACTTTCAATAAACAAGTAAATGTTAAGAAATAAAAAAGCATCTGTTTAATGCAGATGCTTTTTCAAATCCCCTAAATAAATTGAAATTGTGGGGAGAGCAGGATTCGAACCTGCGAAGTCGAAAGACAACGGAGTTACAGTCCGTCCCATTTGGCCGCTCTGGAATCTCCCCAAAAGTTTCAAATAAAAAGCTTCTCTGTAGAGAAGCTTAGTGACCGGGCTGGGGCTCGAACCCAGGACCCTCTCCTTAAAAGGGAGATGCTCTACCAACTGAGCTACCCGGTCATTTGTGTTTCACTGTTTGCGGGTGCAAATATAGTGGCTTATTTTGGTTCTGCAAACATTTTTTAAAAGAAATTTTAAAAAAAATTAAGGTTAATTTATTACCTCCTAAAAATCAATATTTTATTTTTTATTCTTTTAAATAAGCTTCTCTTACTTTTTTAAATAAATTAGAAGAATACACAAAATCTACCACTGCCTGGTTCTCTGTTTTAAAAATTTCTTTGCTGCTTCCTTCCCAAGCTTTCAATCCATCTTTCAAAAAAACAATCTTATCACCTATTTCCATAACAGAATTCATATCATGAGTATTAATCACAGTTGTTATCTTATACTCTTCTGTAATCTCTTTAATCAAATTATCGATTAATATAGAAGTACGCGGATCTAATCCTGAATTTGGTTCATCACAAAATAAATATTTTGGATTCATTACGATGGCTCTTGCAATGGCAACTCTTTTTTGCATACCTCCTGATAATTCTGCTGGAAATTTATAGTTAGAGTTTTCAAGGTTTACTCGCTTCAAAACAAAATTTACTCGTTCTAACATTTCTTCCACTGTATTTTGAGTAAACATTTTTAAAGGAAACATTACGTTTTCTTCCACCGTTTGAGAGTCAAAAAGTGCACTTCCTTGAAATACCATTCCAAGTTCCTTTCTAAATTCTCTTTTGTCTTCTATAGACATTTCGGTATTAATTTTACCATTGTAAACAATAGTTCCTTTTTCTGGTGTATGTAAACCAAGTAAACTTTTTAAGAATACTGTTTTTCCGGCTCCAGACGAACCTATAATTAAACTTGTTTTACCAGCTTCAAAAGATGTTGATATTCCTTTTAATACCGTTACATCACCAAAGCCTTTATGAATATCGTTAACATTTATCATTACGTTAATAGCATTTGCGTTAAGAAATAATTAGCAATTACAATAATTACTATGGTCCAAACCACCGATTGTGTACTAGCCTTACCAACTTCTAAAGATCCTCCTTTTACATAATAACCATGATACGACGGAACTGTTGCTATTAAAAAGGCAAAAACTAATGTTTTTATGAGTGCATAAGTAATTAAAAACGGGTTAAAATCTGTTTGTACTCCAATTACATAGTCGGCTCCAGAAAATAGTCCAGACAATACGCCAGCTACCCAACCACCTAAAATTCCTAAAAACATAGCTAACACAATTAAAAAAGGATAAAAGAAAATAGTAGCTATAATTTTTGGCAAAACCAAATAGTTTAAAGAGTTTATTCCCATAATCTCTAATGCATCTATTTGTTCGGTAACACGCATTGTGCCAATACTTGAAGTTATGTATGAACCTACTTTTCCTGCTAAAATAATGGAACAAAAAGTAGGCGCAAATTCTAATATTATAGATCTCTTAGCTGCAAATCCTATTAATGATCTTGGTATAAAGGGACTTTCTAAATTTAAGGCTGTTTGTAAGGCTATTACACCTCCTATAAAAAAGGATATAAAAGCTATTATACCTAGAGACTTTATACCTAACTCTTCTATTTCTCTAAACAATACCTCTTTAAAAACACGGGCTCTTTGAGGTTTTTTAAATACTTGTTTAAGCATTACAAAATACTTTCCAATATGCTCAATATAGTTCATGTAACAATATGTACTTTTTTGCTAAGGTAGTAAAGAATATTAAAAGAGATGAAAAATTAAAATATCTTATTAAATTAACATTAATTAAAAGCTAAACATACTATTTTACGTACTTTTGGAGCAAAATAACAAGATACTTCATGAAAAAAGCTTATTTACTTTACATACTATTGTTTAGCACATTAGCTTGTAAAATCAATACCAAAAAACCTAATAAACCTAAATTAGTGGTAGGTATTGTTGTTGATCAAATGCGTTATGATTATTTAACTCGTTTTGAAGACAAATATGGAAATGGCGGATTTAAACGCTTACTTTCTAATGGGTTTTCTTTAGAAAATGCCCATTATAATTACATCCCAACCTATACAGCTGTTGGTCATACATCTATTTATACTGGTACTACACCAAATAATCACGGTATTATAGGAAATAACTGGTATGATAAATATGAAAAACAATCTATTTACTGTGTAAATGATTCAAAATATAACACAGTTGGTAACGATGGTGATGGCGGGAAAAAATCTCCTTACAGGATGCAAACTACCACAATAACTGATCAGTTAAAATTAGCACAACAAATGCAAGGAAAAACTATTGGAATTGCTATTAAAGATAGATCTGCCATTTTACCTGCTGGTCATACTGCAAATGCTGCTTATTGGTATGATGGAGGTAGTAAAGGTCAATGGATATCATCTACATTCTACCAAGATAACTTACCAAATTGGGTGAATGAATTTAACAACTCTGGAAGAGCTGATGAATTATTAAAGAAACCTTGGGAAACTTTATACGATATAAATACTTACTCAGAGAGTATTGCTGATGATAATAATTATGAAGAGACCTTTAAAGGTGAAGAAAAACCTGTTTTTCCTCATGACATTCCAGCTTTACGAGGTAAAAATAACAACTTTAGTATTTTAAAAGCCATACCTGCAGGTAATACTTTTACTGTAGATTTTGCTAAAGCTGCTATAAAAGGTGAACAGTTAGGTAAAAATAAAACTACAGATTTTTTAGCGGTTAGTTTTTCATCTACAGATTATGTTGGACACCAATTTGGGGTTGATTCAAAAGAAATTGAAGATACTTACCTAAGACTAGATAAAGATTTAGAAGACTTTTTTAACTTTTTAGATAAAGAAGTTGGTCGCGGTAATTACACCTTATTTTTAACAGCAGATCATGCTGCAGTTCAAGTACCTTCTTACTTACAATCTGTAAAAATACCTGCTGGTTATTTTAGCTATAAAAAATTTAATGAATACATTAACAGTATAACTAAAGAGTATTTTAATGCTGATGATTTAGTAGAAAACATCTCTAATTTTCAAATTTTTCTTAATAAACAAAGACTTAAAGAATTAAAATTATCTTATACAGAAGTTACAAAAGTAATAGCATCTGAGGTTATAAATTATCAAGGTATATATAAGTCTGTAACAGCAGAAACTTTACAAAGTGCCTATTTTGACAAAGGCCTTTTACACGCTTTGCAAAACGGATATAATCAAAAGTTTTCTGGTGATGTTTTATTAATTCCTTCACCTGCTACCATAAGTTATTCCAAAAAAGGATCAACGCACGGTTCTGCTTATTCATATGATACACATGTACCGATTATATTTTATGGTAACGGAATTAAAAAGGGAAAATCTAATAAAAACTATAGTATTATAGATATTGCGCCTACAATGTGCAGTTTATTAGATATAGAATTTCCTAACGGAAATACCGGTAGTGTTGTTAAGGAAGCTTTAAAATAATAAACATACATATAAAATCCAGAAAAGCGCCTTTGAAGGGGCGCTTTTCTGATTATTCCTTTTTCTCTTTACTTGACTTATCACAGTCCGTTTCTTCTTTGAAACATTTTTCAGGAATAGGTTTATTTCTTTTATTTCTATAACGTAAGTTCGTTTTTTGCTGAACTAATTTCTCTAAGTCTTCAAGAGACAAGTCTTGACCTTTCTTAGTACTCTTAACTTTCTTAGGGGTTCCTTTACCTTTGTAGTTGAAAGATTTAATCTTAATTGAAGCCTTCTCCTTGTCAGAAACAACCTTAATTGAGTTTAAGTTGCTTCCTGAAGATTGCTCCGGACCTAAATCCAACTGCCTTCTGGAGTCTGATTGTGCAAGTAGGGATTGACTTGCAAAAAATAGCAATAGCATTGCTACTTTAATTACATTTGCTTTTTTCATTTTTAGGGGACTTTAAAAATTATGAAAAGCTAAAATATTATTATCTATTTAGCGAACTAAAGATAACAAAAAATTATGTAACTAGAAAAGAAATATGTTAATTTTTTGTTACTTTTTTTTACAATCAGCATTTTCAACAAAACATTTGTTGGATCTTTTCCTTACATTTCTGTAGCGCATGTTAGATCTTTGATTTGCAATCTTTTCTAAATCAGCTACAGATATATCTTGTCCTTTTTTGGTTGAAATTACTTTTTTTGATGTTTTTACAGGTTCTTTTTCTAAACTTTTAATCTTAATACTTCCTTTAGGAGTTTCTTTAACAATAGCTTTAATAGCGTTTAAATTACTTGTTGATGATGATTCATCTATAAACTCAACTTTATTTCTTGAATCAATTGTTTGAGCAAATGAATTTGTGGCTGATAAAGTCATCAAAAGAAATATTATAGTTGTAATAAAAGATTTCATATATATTAATGTAATTGAGGATTTTTAATTGCTTTACATATATATGACACAATTTTATCTAAAAAGTCACAGTTATTATTACTCTACTAAACTTTTATGAGTTTGATGAATTTTTATTGCCTTGTTTGCTAAAAAGAACCCTAAAAATAAAGACAAAAATGCTCCCACAGATATACCTGGAATGTAATTTATAAATAGAAAAAAGTCATATGCTCCATGAAAAACAGTGGCTATAAATAGTCCTAATAAATTATAATAGGCTCTATTATTTGAAAACTTCGCCTTTCCCATAAAATATCCCATTAATATTGCAAATGTTGCATGAGCAGGTACTGCTGTAAAAGCTCGAGTAATACCAGTTTGAAATCCGTATTTAAATACATACAGTATATTTTCTAACATTGCAAACCCCATAGAAACCATTACTGCGTACATAATACCGTCATAAGGTTCATCAAATTCTTTATGTGGTTGTGCGTAAAGTTTCAAAATAACATACTTTGAAAATTCTTCTGTAAAACCAACAACTACAAATGCTTTTATAAATATTTGATAAATGTTTTGTGCATTTGTTACTGGAAAAGTTTTATCTAAAAAATATCCTAATACTAATGTTATTAATACACTTACAAAAGCTCCTAAAATAAAATTTATCAATAATAATTTTATAGGTTCTTTATCTAAAGTATCTTTTAAATAGATATATAAAATAATTATAACAATAGGTGCTATTGCTAATAGTAGTAAATTCATAGCAGAAAGATACAGTTTTAATATTTTAAAAATACAAAAGCCTGTTTATAAACAGGCTTTTAAATAAATATCTTATGCTTTAGGGAGAAAAACCTCCGCCATCATACAGCGAGCACTTCCTCCACCGCATCCTTCGATAACATCTAAGGAACTTGATATAATTTTACAATGTTTTTCAATTTTATTGATTTGATCTTTCGATAAACAATCATAAGCAGCTTGACTCATTACTAGAAAACGCTCATCATTAGCTCCTCTTACTTGCAACATATTTCCAGCGAAATTATTAACCTGATCTTCCGTAATGGTAATTACTTCTTTACCATCTTCTTTTAACTGCTTCACCACATTTTTTCGCTCTTTCTTATCATCAATACAATCCAAACAAATCACAGCGAAAGTTTCAGCTAAACACATCATAACATTAGTGTGATAAATTGCTTTTCGCTCTCCATTGACTGTTTGATTGGCCGTAAATACAACTGGGGTATACTCGAAATCTTCACAAAACTCGATGAATAATTCTTCATCGGCTCTCGGTGAAAGCGCACAGTACGCTTTTTTATTCTCACGATCTAACAACAAACTTCCTGTTCCTTCTAAAAACACATCTGATGCTTCTGCGGAAGTATAATCTACTACATTTTCAATAAGAAAACCTTGTTCTTCTAAAATATCTAAAATATCTTCTCTTCTTTCTAAACGACGATTTTCAGCAAACATTGGATATAAAGCTACCGTTCCATCTTGATGAAAAGAAATCCAGTTATTCGGAAAAATAGAATCTGGAGTATCTGTTTCTACCGTATCTGAAACAACAATAACATTTACTCCGTAACTCTTAAGCTTCTCCACATAATTATCAAATTCTTCTTGGGCTTTTGCATTTACCGTTGATGGTAGTACATTCTCTAAAACCTTTTGATAATAATTATTTACTGCAGTTTGCTCATTCATCCTGAAACCTACAGGACGAATCATTAATATGGTATTGGTTGTTTGTTTCAATGTATGGTTGTTTTATTGGCGCAAAAATCGAGCTTTATTTTGAAATCTTCAAAAAAAACATACTAATTTGACAAACCATTCTTTAAATTAATAAAATCTGTCTGTAAAAATTTAGTTCTCAATAATTCTATAGCTCTTTTACTTCGCATACCTGATTTACAATACACCACAACAGGCTTGTCTATATCAATTTCATTTAATCGATTTGGAAGTTCTCCTAATGGGATATGAATTCCTCCGATATGCTTCTCTTTACGCTCCCAATTTTCTCTAACATCTAATAAATTATAATCGTCTCTATTACTTTCTAATTCAGTTAACGTAATTTCTTTATCTATTTGAGGAATACCACAAAAAACAGCATAATTATCGTGTAGCTTTTTAACCTCAGCTTCTAATGATTTTGAATATTTAACAGTAAATTGACGCATGGATAACACATCAAACATCATCAATTTGTTCGCTAAAACCTCTCCTATCCCACAAACTATTTTAATAACTTCATTAGCTTGTAAACTACCAATTATTCCAGGCAAAACGCCCATCACACCAATTTCTGAACAATTGGGAACATCTCCAGGTTTTGGTGGTGTTGGATACAAACATCTGTAGGTTGCACTGTTCTTGTAATTAAAAACACTTACTTGTCCTTCAAACTTAAAAATAGATCCATATACCAAAGGTTTTCCAGAAAGAACTGCGGCATCATTTGACAAATACCTAGTTTCAAAATTATCGCTTCCATCTACAATAATATCAAACTCTTTAAAAATTGAAAGTGCATTTACCGAATTCAATTGTTCGTTATATACCTTGAAATTGACAAATGGATTCAATTTAGACAATCGTTCGGCGGCAGTTATTGCTTTTGATTTACCGATATCGTCTACGGTATATAAAATTTGACGTTGTAAATTCGATTGATCAACCACATCATCATCAATAATTCCAATATTCCCAACTCCAGCAGCTGTTAAATATTGCAACACAGGACATCCTAAACCACCAGTACCAATCACTAAAACTTTAGCTTTTTTTAGTAAAAGCTGTCCGTTTTCACCTATTTCGTTTAAAATTAAATGACGATTATATTGTTGTTTTTCCTCCGATGTTAACATATTTTTTTGGCTTAACTAAAATGTTCCCAATCTTTCCAAACTACTTCTAAACCTTGTTTTTGTAGCATCTCAGTAATTTCTGACGTAGATCGTTCATCAGAAATTTCAAATTGTTCAAGAGATTGTGGTTCTACAGAATAACCTCCTGGGTTTGTTTTTGACTCAGCACTCATAGAAGTAACTCCTAATTGTACAATATGATTACGAAAGACTTCACTCTCTCTGGTGGAAATAGACAACTCTACATCTTCATCAAACAATCGATAGGCACAGATTAACTGTACCAAATCTGAGTCTGTCATTTCAACTTTTGGCTCTAAACCTCCTGAATGCGGACGTAATCTTGGGAAAGATATAGAATACTTCGTTTTCCAGTATTGCTTTTGCAAATATTTTAAGTGTAAGGCTGTAAAAAAACTATCAGCTCGCCAATCTTCCAAACCAAACAAAGCTCCTAATCCAATTTTATGAATTCCTGCCTTTCCGAGTCTATCAGGAGTTTCTAAACGATATTCAAAATTAGATTTTTTCCCTTTCGGATGATGCTTTTTGTATTCTTCTTTATGATAGGTTTCTTGATAAACCAATACTGCGTATAATCCGTTTTGTATGAGCAGTTCATATTCATCTTGGTCTAACGGCTGAACTTCAATTGTAATATTTGAAAAATACGGTTTTATTAATTGAATTGCCTTGTTAATATAATCAACTCCGACAGTTCTATTCGCTTCGCCAGTTACTAATAAAATATGATCATAACCTTTCTTCTTCAAAAATAAAGCTTCTTGAATAATTTCTTCGTCAGTTAGTGTTCTCCTTGGAATTTTGTTGGTAAAACTGAATCCGCAATACGTACAAATATTCTGGCATTCGTTACTCAAATACATGGGAGCATACATTTGAATAGTGTTTCCAAAACGTTTTTTGGTTAATTGATTGCTCAATTGTGCCATTTTTTCCAAATACGGCTTTGCCGCAGGAGAAATTAATGCTTTGAAATCTTCTACATCTCTTTTTGAAGCGGATAAAGCTCTTTCTACATCCAATGATGTTTTAGAAAGAATATCTTGCATTACTGAATCCCAATCATAATTATCGAAAGTATTTACGAAAGTATTCATTTATAATTAACTTAAAAACGATGTTAACGGGCTACTTGCCTCTGCATGATTTTTAATGGGGGCTAACTTAGCCTCGTATGCCATTCTTCCTGATTCTACAGCCATTTTAAAGGCTTTCGCCATAGCAATAGGATTTTGAGAAACGGCAATTGCGGTATTCACCAAAACAGCATCAGCTCCAATTTCCATGGCATGAGCGGCGTGAGAGGGAGAACCTATTCCTGCATCAACTATAACTGGGACATTAGATTGTTCAATAATAATTTCAAGAAATTCTAGAGTCTTTAACCCTTTATTACTTCCTATTGGAGCTCCGAGTGGCATTACACATTGTATTCCTACTTCTTCCAAACGTTTGCATAAAACAGGATCTGCGTGAATGTATGGCATAACTACAAATCCTTTTTTTACCAATTCCTCAGCTGCCTTTAACGTTTCTATTGGATCAGGCAATAAATATTTTGGATCTGGATGAATTTCTAGTTTTACCCAATTCGTTTCTAAAGCTTCACGAGATAATTCCGCAGCAAAAACAGCTTCTTTCGCATTTCTAACTCCAGATGTATTGGGTAATAAGTTAATTCGTTGATGACTTAAATGAGTTAAAATATCATCTTCTTCATTTTGAACATCTACACGCTTTAAAGCTACCGTTACTAGTTCACTTTCACTAGCTATTAAGGCTTCTTCCATTAAATTTGAAGAACTGAACTTACCTGTTCCTGTAAATAAACGAGAAGTAAATGTTTTATCAGCTATTTGTAATGTTTGATTCATGTTGTTTGTTGTTTTGTTTACCTTTTTGGTAACTTGTACACTTGCTCTTGAGCACTTCCAGACTGTAGCTTTTGATGAAACTTTGATATGGAATTAAAATTCTTGGTAATTTCTCCTGAAACTGCAATTCCATGTATTCCTGTGTTTACCAATTCAGAAACATCTTCAAGTATAATTCCCCCAATAGCAATAACTGGAATGTCAGATTGTAATTCCTCTAGAATGACTTTATAACCTACAGTTCCTAAAACCGGACTTAAATTTTCTTTGGTTGTGGTAAATCGAAATGGTCCTAAACCAATATAATCTACCTTTTTGTTAATTAATACTTGACAATCTTCTAGTGTATTGGCTGTTCCTCCAATAGTATATAATTTCCCAAGATATTCTCTTGCTACTAACGGACACGTATCCGTTTTCCCCAAATGAACACCATCCGCCTTTACCTCTTTGGCTATTTTATAATGATCGTTGATAATTAAACGTGTTTGAAAATGACTCGTTATTTCACGAGCTTTTTCAGCAGTTTGTAAAACAACCGTTTCAGAAACATTTTTGAGTCGTAATTGAACCCATTCCGCTCCTGCTGTACAGGCATTTTGTATATGCTGTAAATGCTCTTCTGGAGTGTTTCCTTGTGAAATATAGTGTAGTTTACTAATCATTTTTTCTGGCTTTGAATGAATGAGTTCCTAATAATGTTTTATTGGAATTTAAAAATTGTTCTGTGTAATATTTAGCGTTTTTGCACGCATCTTCCATAGGAATTGACAACGCTAAATTTGCCGCTAATGCTGATGATAACACACAACCGCTTCCATGTTTTTGATACACATTATCAACTGCAGGTGGAATATTCATTTTAACAATTTTATTGTAATATAATTCATCCCAACCAGGTTTATCCAATCTATGTCCGCCTTTCACATATACATTTGTTAATTCAGCCAATGCCTCAATAGTTTGATCAATATTTTTATCTGGAAAAATTGCTTTCAACTCTTCATAATTCGGAGTGATGTATGAGCAATGCGATATCACTTGCTCAAAGACCGAATAATCATCATTTGAGTGAAATGTAAATCCTGCGGTTGCTTTTAATACAGGGTCTAGAACAATGGTAATTTCAGGATTGTGCTTTTTTAATAAAATCACAATCGATAACGCTATTTTCCAAGAAGGAACAATTCCAATCTTGACGGTATTAATAGAAAAACGATCCAATAAACATGCTATTTGTGCTAAAATGATTTCTTCATCAGTCCAAACACAATGTTTGAAATCAATATCATTTTGAACGGTAATGGCCGTACACACAGACAAACCATACAATCCGTGAGCGTCAAAAGTTTTAAGGTCTGATGTTAAACCTGCTCCGCTGGAAGGATCCAAACCTGCGATTGTTAAAATGTATTGATGATTATTCATGTGTAAAAACTACAAATACACTTTGTTGTATTGTTGATTAATTTCTTTAAAACTATGTATTGGATTTTCTGAATTCCAAACACCTCCTAAAACACCAATTCCTGAATATCCTAATTTAAAAACTTCTGGAATTGTGTCAGCATTTACTCCTCCCATTCCAATGATTTCTTTGGTAATGGAATTTACATCAAACCCTTTTCCTTCGTACCCTTTTTTAGATATAGAAGAAAAAACGGGACTTAGTAAATGATAATCAAAGTTGATATCACATTCTTTCAACACCTTCGGATCATGGAAAGAACTGCTGACCTTAAACCCTTCTGACATATAAATAGATACATAACCTTCTAGTCTTTCTTGTAAATCGATTCTAGGCTGTTCTTGAATATGTATTCCTTTTAAAACAAATTCTGTACATAAATCATGAAATTGATGAATCATAACTCTATTATAAAACCTCGGATCTATTTCATTAAGTAATCGTCGATATTCATCAACAGAAAAACTTGGTTTTCTTAAATGCAACACTTCTAAACCTTCTTCGAAAAGTTGGTTTAAAAGTGCTGCTTCATTTTGTATCTTTTTTTCTGAAGTCAGAACTATTAGCATAAACAAATTATATTGATAATTATGGATTACAAACTTATGAAGTTCTTGATCAATTGTTGTAATTCTTATAAATATACCTCTGAACCTTTTTCTTTAAACTCTTCAGATTTTTCTTTCATACCTTGTTCCAAGGCTTTTGCCTCTTCTAACTCTTTATTAGCAGCATAATCCCTAACTTCCTGAGTAATTTTCATTGAACAAAACTTCGGTCCACACATAGAACAGAAATGGGCTATTTTTGCTCCTTCTGCAGGTAATGTTTCATCGTGATATTCTCTGGCTAACTCTGGGTCTAAACTTAAGTTAAATTGATCTTCCCATCGGAATTCAAAACGTGCTTTACTCAATGCATCGTCTCTATGTTGTGCTCCAGGATGACCTTTCGCTAAATCCGCAGCATGTGCTGCTAATTTATAGGTTACAACTCCCGTTCTTACATCCTCTTTATTTGGTAAACCTAAATGCTCTTTTGGAGTTACATAACAAAGCATAGCTGTTCCGTACCATCCAATCATAGCGGCTCCGATACCTGAAGTGATATGATCATAACCAGGTGCTATATCAGTGGTTAAAGGACCTAATGTATAAAATGGAGCTTCTCCACAAGCCTCTAATTGCTTATCCATATTTGCTTTAATCATGTGCATTGGTACGTGACCTGGACCTTCAATAAAGCACTGCACTTCGTGTTTCCATGCAATTTTAGTCAACTCTCCTAAAGTTTCTAATTCAGCAAACTGAGCTTCATCATTAGCATCTGCAATACATCCTGGACGTAATCCATCTCCTAAAGAAAACGCTACATCATAAGCCTTCATAATTTCACAAATCTCTTCAAAATGCGTATATAAAAAACTCTCTTTATGATGTGCTAAACACCATTTTGCCATAATGGATCCGCCTCGAGATACGATTCCTGTAATTCGCTTCGCTGTCATTGGTACATATGCCAAACGCACTCCTGCATGAATGGTAAAATAATCTACTCCTTGCTCTGCTTGCTCAATTAACGTGTCTCTGAAAATTTCCCATGTTAAATCCTCTGCCACCCCATTTACTTTTTCTAATGCTTGATAAATAGGTACCGTTCCTACTGGAACAGGTGAGTTTCGGATAATCCACTCACGTGTTTCATGAATATTTTTTCCTGTTGATAAATCCATAATATTATCAGCTCCCCAACGGCAAGCCCAAACAGCTTTTTCTACTTCTTCTTCAATAGAGGATGTAGTTGCTGAATTTCCAATATTTGCGTTTATCTTGACTAAGAAATTACGCCCTAAAATCATCGGTTCTGCTTCTGGATGATTAATGTTTGATGGAATTACAGCTCTTCCTCTAGCTATTTCATCTCTAACAAACTCAGGTGTAATTTTCTCAGGTATACTTGCTCCAAAATCTTGACCCGGATGTTGTTTAGACAAACGTGTCATTTCATCTATTCGTTGATTTTCACGAATAGCTACGTACTCCATTTCAGGGGTAATAATCCCCTGTTTTGCATAATGCATTTGAGTAACATTCTTTCCATTCTTCGCACGTTTTGGTTTGTGCTTTAAATTGAAGCGTAAATGATCTAAACTCGCATCATTTAGTCTTTCATTACAATATTCCGAAGTGAATGCATCTAACTCTTCAACATCGCCACGATTTAAAATCCACTCTTCACGAATTCGTTCCAAACCATTATGAATATTGATTTCTTTATTCGGATCAGTATACGGTCCAGACGTATCATAAACAGTTACTGGTTCGTTTGGTGTGCGCTTTTTAGTCATTGAATCTACGGTATCATTCAATGTAATTTCACGCATTGCTACTTCTATTTCTGGGTGAATTTTTCCTTTTACATATATTTTCTGTGAATTTGGAAAAGGTTTTCTTGTTATTCCGTCTTGTTTTGGTGCTGTGTCTTTTTTCTTCATAATTAATAAGTTATTCAGCTTAGTTGTAGTTAGATTTAACCGCCTTGAGTAGATTGAATAATTAAAATGTTATCATTATTTACTACTTGCACATTATGCCAATCTTCTTTTTTGACAATACTGTTATTAATGGCAATAGCAATTCCGTTTGATTGAATTTTTAATTCATCAATTAAATTAGCTACGGTTAATTGTTCTTGAATTTGTTTTGTATTATCGTTTACTTTAATTGTTATCATGAAAACAGTTTAAGTAAACTCTAGAAGTGATAAAACACAACACACCTTTTTCATGTGTTGTCTTTTTGAAAAGACTACTTTTCCCTACGTTGGTGTTAACCAAATCAGGTTCTAAGGATATTTCTCAAACTAGATAATCTAGCTACTCCTAAAGTTTATTTATAACAAATATAAGCTTTTAAAATGAAGGTATAAAAAAAGGAGCGATAATATCGCTCCTAAATTTTAATCTCTTATTAACGGTAAGGTTGAACACCTTAGTAACCCTTCTTGTTTTGCTATTTCAGCATATGGTATTTCTTCAACAGTAAATCCTTTGTCTCGTAACCAAGTATTTAAGCGAGTAAAGTTTTTTTCTGATACAATCACATCTTCTGCAATAGAAAAAATATTAGAATTCATATTGTACATTTCTTCTCTCTCAATATGAAATAAATTTTCTTTACCAAATAAGTTCACCAAATACATGTAATCAGCCTCTTCTCTAAATCCGCTTTTATAGATAATACCTTTGTCTTTTCCTATGGGTTGAAAACAACAATCTAAATGTAATGCATTATCTCTTGGTTCTATTTTAGACTTTACTAAATCAAATTCTTTTACAATTTTATTTGGAAATAGTTCTTTTATATATGTTACACCTGCCATATTAGTTCTGGCTGTAATGTAATTCTTATAGTCTGAACCTTTGTAAGTACCTATAAATATATGATCATTCCAAGGCATTACATCGCCACCTTCAATATGTACTTCTTCTGGTGGTCTAACTACTTTTGCTGGATCTATTTGGTCAATTACATATTGAATAGCCTCTAATTCTCTTTCTCTATCTGGTAAAATATTTGCTTTAATAAAGGTATCTTCAATTACAAATCCAATATCTCTTGAAAATATCTGGTTATAGTCTTTTATAATTTCTGGTCTGTACACCTTAACATCATATTTCTGAAATACTTTTAAAAAAGCCTCCATTTCTTTTACCATATCTTCTTCTACAGGATAAGTTCCTGCCTTGATATGCTCTAAAGATTTAGGATCGTAAGCTTCTTCAATAGTTGGTGTTGGTCCATTACTTTCGGCAGTACCTAAAACTACTGCTCTTAACCTTGAGGTTTCATTTTTAATATTTAACTGTAGCATATAAAAAAGAAAATGTCATTCACACTATGTGAATGACATTTTTTAGTATTGTTTGTTTATTATCTGTTTTCAATTGATACAAATGGACGTAAGTTTTCTCCTGTATAAACTTGACGTGGACGTCCGATTGGTTCTTTACGTAAACGCATTTCTCTCCATTGAGCAATCCATCCTGGTAAACGACCTAATGCAAACATTACAGTAAACATTTCTACAGGAATTCCCATAGCTCTGTATATAATTCCTGAGTAAAAATCTACGTTTGGATATAATTTACGTTTTACAAAGTAGTCGTCTTGTAAAGCTTCTTGTTCTAAACCTTTTGCTACGTCTAAAATAGGATCATTAACACCTAATTTACCTAAAACTTCATCGGCAGCTTTTTTGATAATTTTAGCACGAGGGTCAAAGTTTTTATAAACTCTATGTCCGAATCCCATTAAACGGAATGGATCTTCTTTATCTTTAGCTTTACCCATATATTTTTTAGTATCGCCTCCATCAGCTTTAATAGCTTCTAACATTTCTAATACCGCTTGGTTAGCACCACCGTGTAATGGCCCCCATAATGCTGATATACCTGCAGATAATGATGCAAATAAACCTGCATGAGATGAACCTACAATTCTTACTGTAGATGTAGAACAGTTTTGCTCGTGATCTGCATGTAAAATTAATAATTTATCTAAAGCATTTACAACAACAGGATCTAAATCGTACTCATCATTAGGTTTTTGGAACATCATAGATAATACATTCTCTACATACCCTAATTTACGAGATCCGTAGTTTAATGGTAATCCTTGTTTTTTACGCATTGTCCAAGCAACTAATACTGGAAACTTTCCTAATATTTTAACAATTGCTTTGTACATATCTTCTTCTGAATCCACATTTACAGAAGATGGATTAAATGCAGTTAACGCAGATGTTAATGAAGATAATACCCCCATTGGGTGAGCATTCTTTGGAAATGCATCAATTATCTTTTTGATATCGTCATCAACAATTGCTTCGTCTAAAATATCGTTATAAAACTTATCTAATTCTGATTTTGTTGGTAATTCACCAAAAATTAACAAATAAGCAACTTCTAAGAAATCAGCTTTTTCAGCTAATTCTTCAATAGAGTAACCACGGTAACGTAATACTCCTTCTTCACCATTTAAAAATGTAATAGCACTCTCACAAGAACCTGTGTTTTTAAAACCTGGGTCTATAGTAATTACTCCACCTGAAGCACCACGCAATGTTTTTACATCTATTGCTTTCTCGTTCTCGGTTCCAGTAATAATTGGAAACTCATAGGTATTTTCACCAATTTGTAATTTAGCTATTTCTGACATTTTTACTTGTTATTTAATTGATTTAAAGTGAAGCACGAAGATACCATTTTTTAAAGTATTTTAAAAATGATAATGCATAGATTTTTAATATGAAAAAATAGCGTTTTCTTATTTCATAATGTCGTAAAAAAGATAAAACCTTGTAATTTGATTTACAAGGTTTTATTTAAACGTATTTTTAAAGTTTGTTAGATTTTAAACGCATTATTTTGCGGATAATAAGCCACGCTTCCTAACTCTTCTTCTATTCTTAATAACTGATTATACTTAGCCATACGGTCTGAACGTGATGCAGAACCTGTTTTAATTTGACCTGTATTAAGTGCAACAGCTAAGTCAGCAATAGTATTATCTTCCGTTTCTCCTGATCTATGACTCATCACTGATGTATAACCTGCATTATGTGCCATATTTACTGCTGCTATTGTTTCTGTTAAAGTACCTATTTGATTAACCTTAATTAAAATTGAATTGGCCGTATTGTTTTCAATACCTCTAGATAAACGTTCTACATTAGTTACAAATAAATCATCACCTACTAATTGAACTTTATCCCCAACAATTTCTGTTAAGTATTTCCATCCATCCCAATCATTTTCATCCATTCCATCTTCAATAGAAATAATAGGATACTTAGCTACTAATTCAGCTAAATAATCAGCCTGTTCTTTACTAGTTCTAACTTTTCCTTTATCTCCTTCAAATTTAGTATAGTCATACTTTCCATCTACATAAAACTCTGCCGAAGCACAATCTAATGCAATCATAATTTCATCGCCTAATTTATACCCAGCATTTTTAACGGCTAATGCAATAGTATCTAGTGCGTCTTCGGTACCATCTAGTGTTGGAGCAAAACCTCCTTCATCTCCAACCGCTGTTGATAAATTACGATCGTGTAATACCTTTTTTAAATGATGAAATACTTCCGAGCCCATTTGCATTGCTTGTGTAAAGTTTTGAGCCTTAACCGGCATAATCATAAACTCTTGAAAAGCAATTGGTGCGTCTGAATGCGAACCTCCATTTATAATATTCATCATTGGAACAGGTAATGTATTAGCGCTTACACCTCCAACATATCTGTATAACGGAATTCTTAATTCATTAGCAGCAGCTTTAGCAACAGCCAATGATACTCCTAAAATAGCATTAGCTCCTAATTTTGATTTATTTGGAGTACCGTCTAAATCAATCATGATTTGATCAATTAAGTTTTGTTCAAAAACTGACACACCCAATAATTCTTGTGCTATTAATGTATTTACGTTTTCTACTGCTTTTAAAACTCCTTTACCCATGTATGTATCACCGCCGTCTCTTAACTCTACAGCCTCGTGCTCTCCTGTAGATGCTCCAGATGGTACTGCAGCTCTTCCAGTTACACCATTTTCTGTAGTTACATCAACTTCTACAGTTGGATTTCCTCTCGAGTCAAAAATTTGACGAGCGTAAACGTTTACAATCATGCTCATAGTTGTTTCTTTTTTGTTTGTTATAGGGTAGCTAATTTACAAAATGCTACCTGTATTTAGGTTGTTTTTTAAGCTATTTTGCGAAATCGTTTTCAAAATGAAATTCCCGCCTAAGCGGGAATCTATTTATGCGTTTACTTTCGCTTTTTTAATGTTTTCTATGAATTCATCAAATAAATATTGTGCATCATTCGGACCAGGACTAGCTTCTGGATGATATTGAACAGAAAATACATTCTTATTTTTCATTCTAATACCAGCTACAGTATCATCATTTAAATGCACATGTGTTATTTCTATATCTTGGTTTGCTTCTGTATCTTCTCTACTAATTGCAAAACCATGGTTTTGTGAAGTTATTTCTCCTTTACCTGTTAATAAGTTTTTAACTGGATGGTTAATACCTCTATGCCCGTTATGCATTTTATAGGTAGATATTCCATTAGCTAAAGCTATAACTTGATGACCTAAACATATTCCAAAAAGAGGTAAATCTCTTTTAATTATTTCTTTTGCAACATTTTGAGCATCTATTAAAGGCTCTGGATCACCAGGTCCGTTAGAAATAAAATAACCATCAGGATTCCAAGACTCTAATTCTTCAAACTTAGTATTGTATGGATATACTTTAATATAGACATCTCTTTTAGCTAGATTTCTTAAAATATTCTTTTTTATACCTATATCTAAAGCTGCTATTTTAAAAGTTGCATTTTCATCACCAATAAAATAAGGCTCTTTAGTAGAAACTTTAGAAGCTAATTCTAAACCTTCCATACTTGGAGTGTCTGCTAATTGTTTTTTAAGCGCTTCTATATTGTCTACATCCGTAGAAATTATTGCGTTCATAGCTCCATTTTCTCTGATATATGATACTAATGCACGTGTATCTACATCAGAAATTGCAACTAAATTATGCTCTTGAAACCATGTTAACAAATCACTTTCAGAATCTTGTCTTGAATGTGTAAAACTGAAGTTTCTACAAATTAAACCAGCTATTTTAATTCCTTCAGATTCAATCTCATCTTTATGCACTCCATAATTACCAATATGTGCATTGGTTGTAACCATAAGTTGTCCAAAATAAGATGGGTCTGTGAAAATTTCTTGATAACCAGTCATACCTGTATTAAAACAAATCTCTCCGGTTGCTGTTCCTTCAATACCTACAGATTTACCATAAAATATGGTTCCGTCTTGTAAAAGAACTAAAGCTTTTTTTCTATTAGTGTACTTCATTTAGTGTGTTGTGTATTTTAGTGTAAAATTATAAAAAAAGGGACAAACATTAAATGTTTGTCCCTTGATATGATAGATAAAAATCTTCATCTTATTCTTCCTCTTGTGAAGTTTCAACATCAGCAACTGGTGCAGCTGCTTTATTAGCTCCTCCACGACGGCTACGACGAGTAGATTTTTTAGCTTTATTACCTTTAGGGTTATATAGCTCGTTGTAATCAACTAATTCAATCATTGCCATTGGAGCGTTATCTCCTTGACGATTTCCTAACTTGATAATACGAACGTAACCACCTGGTCTGTCACCTATCTTAACAGCTACTTCTTTAAATAATTCAGTAACTGCATACTTATTACGTAAATAACTAAATACTACACGTCTGTTGTGCGTACTTTGCTCAGTAGTAGTATTGTTTTCTGATTTTGCCTTAGTAATTAAAGGCTCAACAAAAGTACGTAAAGCTTTAGCTTTAGCAACAGTTGTATTAATACGCTTGTGCTCAATTAATGAACAAGCCATATTTGCTAACATAGCTTTTCTATGCGCAGTTTTTCTACCTAAATGGTTAACTTTTTTACCGTGTCTCATGACCTTTGTTTTTTAGCTTTCATCTTGCTCTACCCTTTTTGAGGAGCAAATTATGAAAGGTTTTTAATCTCTATCTAATTTATATTTGCTTAAATCCATTCCGAAACTTAAGTTTTTACTAATCACTAACTCTTCTAATTCGGTTAATGATTTTTTACCAAAGTTTCTAAACTTCATTAAATCGCTTTTGTTAAATGATACTAAATCTCCTAAAGTATCTACTTCTGCAGCTTTTAAACAGTTTAAAGCACGTACAGAAAGATCCATGTCTACAAGCTTAGTTTTTAATAACTGACGCATGTGTAATGACTCTTCATCATATGTTTCTGTTTGTGCTTTTTCATCAGCTTCTAAAGTTATTCTTTCATCAGAGAATAACATGAAGTGGTGAATTAAGATTTTAGCAGCTTCAGTTAATGCATCTTTAGGGTTAATTGAACCATCTGTATCGATATCAAAAACTAATTTTTCATAATCAGTTTTTTGCTCAACACGATAGTTTTCTACAGCATATTTTACATTTTTAATAGGAGTGTAAATAGAATCTGTAAAAATAGTACCTAAAGCAGCACCTGGTCTTTTGTTTTCTTCAGCTGGAACAAAACCTCTACCTTTTTCAATTGTTATTTCTGCATTTAACTTTACAGATTTATCCATGTTACAAATAACTAAATCTGGATTTAGAACTTGAAAACCTGAAATAAACTTTTGTAAATCTCCTGCAGTTAACTGTTCTTTACCTGAGATGGTAACAGAAACAGTTTCTCTATCAGACTCTTCTATTTGCTTTTTAAAACGAACTTGTTTTAAATTTAAGATAATTTCAGTTACGTCTTCTACTACTCCTTCTATTGTAGAAAATTCGTGCTCAACACCATCTAAACGTAATGATGTAATAGCAAAACCTTCTAATGAAGATAATAATACTCTACGTAAAGCATTACCTACAGTTAAACCAAATCCTGGCTCAAGAGGTCTGAATTCGAATCTACCGGAAAAATCGGTAGATTCAATCATAATAACTTTATCGGGCTTTTGAAAATTTAAAATCGCCATGTGTGTTTCTTCGTTTTAATTGTTATTTAGTTGCGCGGTTTATAAGTTTGAAGAAGTACGAACAAACCCTTTGGCCAAATACCAATATGATTAATTTATTATTTAGAATATAATTCTACGATTAACTGTTCTTTGATGTTTTCAGGAATCTGTAATCTTTCTGGTGCTTTTACAAAAGTTCCAGATTTTAAATCAGCATTCCAAGTTAACCACTCGTAAACATTACTGTTAGCTGCTAAAGCATTTTCGATAGCCTCTAAAGATTTAGACTTTTCTCTTACAGCAATTACATCTCCAGCTCTTAATCTGTATGATGGAATGTTAACGATTTCACCGTTTACAGTTATGTGACGGTGAGAAACTAATTGACGAGCTGCTCTACGTGAGTTAGCAATACCTAAACGGAAAACAACGTTATCTAAACGAGATTCACATAATTGTAATAAAACCTCACCTGTAATACCTCCTGAAGCTTGTGCCTTTTTGAAAATGTTACGGAATTGACGCTCTAAGATACCGTAAGTATACTTAGCTTTTTGTTTTTCCATTAATTGGATAGCATATTCAGATTTTTTACCTCTTCTTTTTGCTAATCCATGTTGTCCTGGAGGATAATTTCTTTTTTCAAAGTTTTTATCATCTCCAAAAATTGCTTCTCCAAACTTACGAGCAATCTTAGTTTTTGGTCCTGTATATCTTGCCATTTCTTAATTGTTATAAGTAGGGGTTATGAATTAAGGCGTACTCCTTCGATAACCTTGTTCCTACTTGGTTAAAATATAAATTATACTCTTCTTCTTTTTGGTGGACGACATCCATTGTGAGGAATAGGAGTAACATCAATAATTTCTGTCACTTCGATACCTGCATTATGGATAGATCTGATTGCAGATTCTCTACCGTTACCAGGTCCTTTAACATAAACTTTTACTTTACGTAAACCAGCTTCCTTAGCTACGTTTGCGCAATCTTCTGCAGCTAATTGAGCAGCGTAAGGAGTATTCTTTTTAGAACCTCTGAAGCCCATTTTACCAGCAGATGACCAAGAGATAACATCTCCTTTTTTGTTAGTTAAAGAAATAATAATATTGTTAAAAGATGCAGTTACGTGAGCCTCACCAACTGATTCTATTACAACTTTACGTTTTTTTGTTACTTTAGACTTTGCCATAATTCTTTACTATTAGTAAAAAAATAACCTAACGATTATTTCTTCTTGTTAGCTACAGTTTTTCTCTTACCTTTTCTCGTACGAGAGTTATTCTTAGTTCTTTGACCTCTTAAAGGTAAACCTAATCTGTGACGAATACCTCTTTGACATCCGATGTCCATTAAACGCTTAATGTTTAATTGAACTTCAGAACGTAACTCACCTTCGATAGTGAAAGTTCCAACTTGCTCACGAATAGCAGCAATTTGATCATCATTCCAATCTTGAACCTTGATGCTTTCGTCTATATTTGCGTTTGCTAAAATTTCTTTAGCTCTACTTCTTCCTATACCAAAGATGTAAGTTAAAGCGATTACACCTCTTTTATTCTTTGGAATATCTATACCTGCGATTCTTGCCATAACTACCCTTGTCTTTGTTTAAATCTAGGATTCTTTTTGTTAATTACATATAATCTGCCTTTTCTGCGTACAATTTTACAGTCGGCACTTCTTTTCTTTAATGATGCTCTTACTTTCATCAGTTTTGTTTTTTAATATCTGTAAGTAATTCTTGCCTTAGTTAAATCATAAGGGCTCATTTCTAACTTTACCTTATCACCAGGTAAAAGTTTAATATAATGCATACGCATCTTTCCTGAAATATGAGCCGTAACAATATGCCCATTTTCTAATTCTACACGAAACATAGCATTAGATAATGCTTCGGTAATTGTTCCGTCTTGTTGAATTGCTGATTGTTTAGCCATATTATTTTAATGATTTTCTGTTACTGTTTCCAGTTTTCATTAAACCGTCATAACGACTGTTTAATAAATATGAATTAATTTGCTGAATGGTATCTATTGCTACACCAACCATAATGATTAATGAGGTACCTCCATAAAACATTGCCCAGTTTTGAGTAACTCCAAACTTTACAATGATTGCTGGTAGGATAGATAAAGCAGCTAAAAATATAGATCCTGGTAAAGTAATCTTAGATAATACTGAATCTAAATGATCTGCTGTTTCTTCTCCTGGTTTAAAACCTGGTACAAAACCACTACTTCTTTTTAAATCTTCAGCCATTTTATTCGTAGGAATAGTAATAGCTGTGTAGAAATAACTAAAAATAATAATTAAAATAGCAAAGATAACATTGTATGCTAATCCGAAATTATCAGTTAAACTACTTAATGCAGGATATTTTTGACCTAAAGCAATTGGTAAAAACATAATTGCTTGTGCAAAAATAATTGGCATAACACCTGCTGCATTTAATTTTAAAGGAATGTACTGACGTGCTCCGTCTACATCTTTAATATCTGTTACAGTAGTTCTTCGTGCATATTGTATTGCTACTTTACGCACAGCTGTTACTAATAATACCGTTAACAAGATTACTACAAACCATACAACAACTTCTAATAAAATCATCATAATTCCACCGCCACCAGCGTTTTGTGTTTTAGAAACAACTTCTTGTAAAAATGCTACTGGAAAGTTAGCTATAATACCTACAGTAATTAATAATGAAATTCCATTACCAACTCCTTTGTCTGTTATACGCTCACCTAACCACATTGCAAAAATAGTTCCGGCAGTTAATAAAATCATTGATGATACCCAGAATGTGAAACCACTCACTAAAAAAGCAGATTCTGGTAATCCAAATTGGGTTTTAATTGCAGTAATATACGCTGGTCCTTGGAACATTGTAATTGCAATTGTTAACCATCTTGTAATTTGTGTAATCTTCTTACGTCCACTTTCTCCGTCTTTTTGTAATTTTTGTAAATAAGGTACAGCAATACCCATTAACTGAACTACAATAGATGCAGAAATGTAAGGCATTATACCAAGTGCCATAACTGACGCTCTAGCAAATGCCCCACCTGTAAATGCATTTAAAATTCCTAAAAGACCTCCGTCTGTACTCTCTTTTAAAGCAGCTAACTGAGTAGGATCTATACCGGGTAATGGTACAGAAGCCATAAAACGGTATACAGCGATTAAACCTAATGTTAAAAGTAACTTTTCTTTTAACTCTTCAATCTTCCAAATGTCTTTTAAAGTATTTATAAAATTCATCATTTACAATTCTTATAGTGAAACTGCTTCACCTCCTGCTGCTTCGATAGCCGCTTTTGCTGTTGCAGTAAATTTATGTACAGTAATGTTTAATTTAGCTTTTAACTCTCCACGTCCTAAGATTTTTACTAAATCATTTTTACGTGCTAGTCTGTTTTCTACTAAAACATCCATGTTTACTGTATCAGTAATTCTTCCGTTGTCTACTAATTCTTGTAATTTATCTAAGTTAACACCAACATATTCTTTACGATTAATGTTAGTAAATCCGAACTTAGGCACACGTCTTTGAAGAGGCATTTGACCACCTTCAAATCCAATTTTACGAGAATATCCTGAACGAGATTTTGCTCCTTTATGTCCTCTACCAGCAGTTGTAGCTTTACCAGAACCTTCTCCACGTCCTACACGCTTTCCTTTGTTCTTGTTTGACCCAGCAGCTGGTTTTAAGTTATGTAAACTCATCTTGTTAAATCTTATTTAATTTCTTCTACAGAAACTAAGTGTTGAACTTTATTTACCATACCCAAAATTGTAGGAGTAGCATCATGCTCTACAGTTTGGTTCATTTTGCGTAAACCTAACGCCTCTAAGGTTAACTTTTGTTTTTTAAGGCGACCGATTTGGCTTTTTACTTGTGTAACTCTAATTTTACTCATCGTCTTAAAATTTATCCGTTAAATACTTTCTCTAAAGAAATTCCTCTTTGCTTAGCGATAGTTTCTGCACTACGTAATTGTAATAATGCATCAAAAGTTGCTTTTACAACATTGTGAGGGTTTGATGATCCTTGAGACTTTGATAATACGTCATGTACTCCTACAGACTCTAATACCGCACGTACAGCACCACCAGCAATAACTCCGGTACCGTGAGAAGCAGGCTTAATAAAAACCTTTGCTCCACCAAATTTACCTTTTTGTTCGTGTGGTAATGTTCCGTCTAATAAAGGAATACGAACTAAATTCTTCTTAGCTTCTTCAACTGCTTTAGCAATTGCAGAAGATACATCTTTAGACTTTCCTAAACCGTGACCTACAACACCTTTACCGTCACCTACTACAACAATAGCAGAAAAACCAAAAGCTCTACCTCCTTTAGTTACTTTGGTAACACGTTGTACACCAACTAATTTATCTACAAGCTCTAATCCGCTTGGTTTTACTCTTTCTACGTTTTTATATCCTAACATAATATAATTTCTTAAAATTTTAAACCAGCTTCTCTTGCAGCGTCTGCTAATGCTTTTACTCTACCGTGGTATAAGTAACCATTTCTATCAAAAGCAACAGTTTCTACTCCTGCTTTAGTAGCTTTCTCAGCAATAGCTTTTCCTACTGCTTGAGCAGCTTCTGCTTTAGAACCAGATGTAATTTCTTTATCTCTTGATGAAGCAGATGCTATTGTAACACCCTCTACATCATTAATTAATTGAGCATAGATTTCTTTGTTACTTCTGAAAACAGATAATCTTGGTTTTTCAGCTGTACCAGTAACTATTTTTCTAATTCTATACTTTATACGTTGTCTTCTTTCAAGCTTTGATAATGCCATAACACTATAAATTATTATGCAGATTTACCTGCTTTTCTTCTAATTACTTCACCTACGAACTTAATACCTTTTCCTTTGTAAGGCTCTGGCTTACGGAAAGAACGAATTTTAGCAGCTACTTGTCCTACTAACTGCTTATCGTGAGAAGTTAATTTTACGATTGGGTTTTTACCTTTCTCAGATACTGTTTCAACCTTAACCTCAGGTGCTAATTCTAATACTATGTTATGAGAAAAACCTAAAGCTAAATCTAATTTTTGCCCTTGGTTTGAAGCTCTGTAACCTACACCTACCAACTCTAACTCTTTAGTGTAACCTTGACTTACACCTTCAACCATGTTATTAATCAAAGCACGATATAAACCGTGAGCTGCTTTGTGTTCTTTACTATCAGATGGTCTTTCTATAACTAATGTACCATCTTCTTGTTTTAAAGTAATATCAAAAGATAACTCTTGTGTTAACTCTCCTAACTTACCTTTTACTGTAACCACGTTGTCGTTTACTTTTACTTCAACACCTTGTGGTAATGCGATTGGATTTTTTCCTATTCTACTCATTGTACAAAATGTTTAAATACTAGTAAACGTAACATAATACTTCTCCTCCAACATTCTCTTGACGTGCTTTCTTGTTAGTCATCACACCCTTAGAAGTAGAGATAATTGCAATTCCAAGTCCGTTTAATACTCTAGGCATTTCTTTAGCACCTACGTATTTACGTAAACCTGGTGTAGAGATTCTTTGAATCTTTCTGATAACCGATTCTTTTGTTTCACGGTCATACTTTAAAGCTATCTTGATAGATCCTTGAACAGAATCATCGTTAAATTGATAACTTAAAATGTAACCTTGATCAAACAAAATTTTCGTCATTTCCTTCTTCAATTTTGAAGCAGGAACTTCCACTACTCTATGTCCCGCAGCGATTGCGTTACGTACTCGAGTAAGAAAATCCGCGATTGGATCTGTATACATAAAAAATTAATTTGCGGTTTTGGTTTTTAGTAATTTCTATTGTTCCTACGGATATATAGCCGTAATCACTAAACCTGAAACCAGTTAATATTCGTTTATTTTCTGCTTCACACTGATAAACAACACTTTAAGACACCTATCAAAATTAACTTCTGAACATTAGGTTATAAAAAGGCATAATTTACCCTGTGAAAACAGTGTGCAAATATACACAAACTTTTTGAAAATCAAAGTGTTTTATAAATTAAGCTTTTACACATTGTAAAAGAGTAGAAAAATCAGTAAAAAACAAAAAAGGTATGTATTTAATACATACCTTTTTAATATTTAGAAAAAGTAAACTGTTACCAGCTTGCTTTTTTAACTCCTGGAATTAATCCTTGGTTAGCCATCTCACGGAATGTTACACGAGAAATTCCGAATTGACGCATATAACCTTTTGGACGTCCAGTTAACTTACAACGATTGTGCATTCTAACTGGAGAAGCGTTTTTAGGTAACTTTTGTAATGCTTCATAATCTCCAGCTTCTTTTAAAGCCTTTCTTTTTTCAGCATACTTAGCAACCGTTTTTGCTCTTTTACGCTCACGCGCTTTCATTGATTCTTTAGCCATCTTATTATTTCTTTTTAAATGGTAAACCTAATTCTGTTAATAAAGACTTCGCTTCTTTATCAGTTTGTGCAGATGTTACAAAAGTAATATCCATACCACTAATTTTTTTCACTTGGTCAATATTAATTTCTGGGTAGATGATTTGTTCAGTAATACCTAAGTTGTAATTACCTCTACCATCAAAACCATTCGCTTTGATACCGTCAAAATCTCTTACACGTGGTAAAGAAGCAGTAATTAATCTATCTAAGAATTCAAACATAACATCACCACGTAAAGTAACTTTTGCCCCAATTGGCATACCTTTACGTAATTTAAAGTTTGCAACGTCTTTTTTAGATATTGTTGGTACTGCTTTTTGACCTGTAATAGTTGTTAACTCGTCAATAGCGTAGTCAATTAATTTTTTATCGGCAATAGCAGCTCCAACACCTTTACTTACAACTATCTTTTGTAATTTAGGTACTTGCATAACGTTGCTATAGCCAAACTCATCAGTAAGAGCTTTAATAACTCTGCTCTTATATTCTGCTTTTAATCTTGGTACGTAACTCATGATTATATGGCTTTATCTGATTTTTTTGAAAATCTTACTTTCTTATCACCTTCCATTTTATAACCAACTCTTACTGCTTCACCATTTTCTACTAAAGCTACGTTTGATATATGTAAAGGTGCTTCTTTCTTTACGATTCCTCCTTGTGGATTAGTTGCAGATGGCTTAGTGTGCTTAGACACCATATTAACACCTTCTACTACTACTCTATCTTGGTCTTTTAGAATACGTAAAACTTTACCTTCAGATCCTTTGTGATCTCCTGCTATTACTTTAACAGTATCACCTGATTTAATTTTAAACTTCTTCATCTTATTATTCGATTTTAAAGCACTTCAGGTGCTAATGATACTATTTTCATGAATTGTTTTTCACGTAGCTCACGAGCAACAGGACCGAATACACGTGTACCTCTCATTTCACCCGCTGGGTTTAATAATACGCACGCATTATCATCAAATCTGATGTAAGACCCATCTTTACGTCTTACTTCTTTCTTTGTACGAACAACTACTGCTCTAGAAACTTGTCCTTTCTTTACAGATCCGTTAGGAGTTGAAGATTTAACTGTTACAACAATCTTATCTCCAACGCTAGCATAACGTTTTTTTGTTCCTCCTAAAACTCTAATCACTAAAACTTCTTTTGCTCCAGTGTTATCAGCTACTTTTAATCTTGATTCTGTTTGTAACATATTATTTCGCTCTTTCTAGGATTTCTACTAATCTCCAACGCTTAGATTTACTTAATGGACGTGTTTCCATTATTTTAACTGTATCTCCAATGTTGCAATCATTATTCTCGTCATGAGCAACGTACTTTTTCGTCTTTAATACGAACTTACCGTACATTGGGTGTTTTACTCTTTTTACCTCAGAAACAACTATAGATTTCTCCATTTTGTTACTAGATACAACACCTATTCTTTCTTTTCTAAGATTTCTTTTTTCCATCTTTAAAACTGACTAGAATTATTGTAATTCTCTTTTTGTTAATTCTGTTGCAATTCTTGCAACAGCTCTTCTTAAGCTTCGTAACTCTAATGGATTCTCCAATGGAGTTATGGCGTGTGCCATCTTAAGATCAGTATAATTTTTCTTCAACGCTCCTAGCTTGTCTTGTAAGTCAGCTGTTGATAATTCTTTAATTTCTGATTGTTTCATATCTAATAGAATTAAGCGTTATAATCAAAGTCTCTTGCGATCACAAACTTCGTTTTTACAGGAAGTTTTTGAGCTGCTAAACGTAAAGCTTCTTTTGCAACTTCCATTGGTACACCACCAACTTCAAACAAAATTCTACCTGGTTTAACAACAGCTACGAAATGATCTGGGGCACCTTTACCCTTACCCATACGTACCTCTAAAGGCTTTTTAGTGATAGGCTTGTCTGGAAAAATTTTAATCCATAACTGCCCTTCTCTTTTCATATAACGAGTTGCCGCAATACGAGCTGCTTCAATTTGACGTGACGTAAGTAAATTTTGGTCTAATGATTTTATACCGAACATCCCGTTAGAAAGTTGGTGGCCTCTACCAGAGTTACCACTCATATTCCCTTTCCCTTTCTGAACTCTACGGAATTTTACTCTTTTTGGCTGTAACATCTTTAATTTTTTTTTAAAAATTATTTTCTTCTGCGAGGTTGACGCTTACCACCTTTACCTGAGTTACCTTTTTGCTTAGATAAACCAACTAATGGAGATAATTCACGTTTTCCATAAACCTCACCTTTCATTATCCATACTTTCACACCGATTCTTCCGTATGTAGTATGTGCCTCAACAAGTGCGTAATCGATATCAGCTCTGAAAGTAGATAGAGGAATTCTTCCTTCTTTATAGTGCTCAGAACGTGCCATCTCAGCTCCGTTTAAACGACCAGAAAGTTGTACTTTAATACCTTCTGCGTTCATACGCATTGCTGCTGCAATAGCCATCTTTGTAGCTCTCTTGTAAGAAATTCTATTTTCAATTTGACGTGCAATACTAGCTGCAACTAATTGTGCGTCTAATTCTGGACGTTTAATTTCGAAAATATTAATTTGAACTTCTTTACCTGTAATCTTTTTAAGCTCTTCTTTTAACTTGTCTACCTCTTGACCTCCTTTACCAATGATGATACCTGGACGTGCAGTAGTGATAGTAACGGTTACAAGTTTTAAAGTACGCTCTATAATGATTCGAGATACGCTTGCTTTAGATAATCTAGCTTTAATATACTTTCTTATCTTATCATCTTCAGCAATTTTATCGCCGTAGTCATTTCCACCGTACCAGTTAGATTCCCATCCTCTGATGATTCCTAAACGATTTCCTATTGGATTTGTTTTTTGTCCCATTTCTACTTTGATTAATTACTGTTATTTTTAGTTCCTAACTCTAAAGTAACGTGATTAGAACGCTTACGAATTCTGTGTGCACGACCTTGTGGAGCTGGTCTTAATCTCTTTAACATTCCTGCGCTATCTACGTAAATAGATTTCACAAATAATCCAGCATCCTCAATACTTGCATCTTCATTTTTAGCTTGCCAGTTAGCAATAGCTGATAATAATAACTTTTCTAAGTTACGAGATGCTTCTTTTGGACTGAATTTTAAGATTTGTAAAGCTTTTTCAACCTCTACTCCTCTAACTAAATCTGCTACCAAGCGCATTTTTCTTGGTGATGTAGGACAGTTAGTAAGCTTTGCAAAAGCACGAGACTTTTTAGCTTCTTTTAACTGTAATGCCATATTTTTTTTACGAACTCCCATTTCCTACTTATTTTTTTCCTTTATTTTTTGCACCAGCGTGTCCACGGAATGAACGTGTTGGTGAAAATTCGCCTAATTTATGACCTACCATGTTTTCTGTAACGTAAACTGGTACAAACTGACGTCCGTTGTGAACTGCAATTGTTTGTCCAACAAAATCAGGAGTAATCATACTTGCTCTTGACCAAGTTTTGATAACAGATTTGCTACCTGACTCTACGTTAGCTAACACTTTTCTTTCTAATTTATAGTGAACGTACGGTCCTTTTTTTAATGATCTTGCCATGGTTTATTATTTCTTTCTACGTTCTATAATATACTTGTTACTAGCCTTAGTCTTAGATCTAGTCTTATAACCTTTAGCAGGTATACCGTTCTTAGATCTTGGATGTCCTCCAGAAGAACGTCCTTCACCACCTCCCATTGGGTGATCAACTGGGTTCTTTCTAACTGCGTTAGTTCTTGGTCTTCTACCTAACCATCTAGATCTACCAGCTTTACCAGAAACTAATAATTGGTGATCTGAGTTAGATACAACTCCGATAGTAGCTAAACAAGTTAATAAGATTAATCTTGTTTCACCAGAAGGTAACTTAACAGTTGCATATTTACCATCTCTTGCCATTAATTGAGCAAAAGAACCTGCAGAACGAGCCATAACAGCACCTTGACCAGGACGTAATTCGATACAAGAAATAGTTGTTCCTAAAGGAATATCACTTAAGAACATAGCATTACCAACATCTGGTGTAGCTTCTTTTCCTGAAACGATAGTTTGACCTACTTTTAATCCGTTTTGTGCAATTACATAACGCTTTTCTCCATCAGCATATTGAACTAAAGCGATAAACGCTGTACGGTTTGGATCGTACTCAATAGTTAATACTGTAGCAGGATCGTTAAATCTATTTCTTTTGAAATCGATAATACGATATCTTCTCTTATGACCTCCACCTCTGTTTGGTGTAGTCATACGACCCTGATTGTTTCGACCTCCAGATCTCTTTTTCGGTGCCAACAATGACTTTTCCGGCTTATCAGTAGTAATGGTGTCGAACCCATTTACAACTCTAAAACGCTGACCTGGTGTTATTGGTTTTAATTTTCTAACTGACATTTGTCTTAATTATTCTTATAGATTGTTATAAAAATCAATTTCTCCTTCTGCTAACTGAACCACAGCTTTTTTATAACCACTAGTTAAACCAGATACTAAACCTTTTTTAGTATATTTAGTTTTACGTAATGCTGGGTGGTTTAAAGTTCTAACAGTTGAAACAGTTACTCCGTAAGCTTGTTCTACTGCGTCTTTAATTTGAATTTTGTTAGCATCTTTTCTTACAACAAACGTATAACGATTAAATTTTTCGGTATCGTTAGTTGCTTTTTCTGTAATAATAGGCTTAATTAAAATACTCATTTCGTGTCCTATTTACTTAAGTTAGATTGAATTCCTTCTATAGTGCTCTCAGCTATAACTACTTTTTTAGCGTTTAAAACGGTATAAGTATTAATTCCTGATGCATCTACTACTTTAGAATTTTGTAAGTTACGTGAAGAAATATACACGTTTTTATTAGATTCATTCACCACAAATAATGATTTAGACGAATCTAATCCTAAAGCTTTTAATACATTAACAAACTCTTTAGTTTTTGGAGCTTCAAAATTGAAATCTTCAATAACTACTAAGTTGTTATCTTTTGCTTGTAAACTTAAAGCAGACTTACGTGCTAAACGCTTTAAATTTTTATTTAACTTGAAAGAATAGTTTCTTGGTCTTGGACCGAAGATACGTCCTCCACCTCTAAAAACTGGAGACTTGATACTACCTGCACGCGCTGTACCAGTACCTTTTTGTTTTTTTATCTTTCTTGTACTTCCAGCGATCTCAGCTCTTTCTTTAGCTTTGTGAGTTCCCTGTCTTTGATTAGCCAAATACTGCTTAACATCTAAATAGATTGCATGATCGTTTGGCTCTATACCGAATACTTCGTTAGAAAGTTCAACTTTTCTACCAGTATCTTTTCCTGTGATATCTAATACTGCTACTTTCATTATTTCTCGATAGTTACGTAAGTGTTTTTGTGACCTGGAATAGCACCTTTTACTACTAAAAGATTCTTTTCTGGAACCACTTTTAAAACTCTTAAATTTTGAACTTTAACTTTCTCTCCACCCATACGACCTGCCATTCGCATTCCTTTAAATACTCTTGCAGGGTATGAAGCTGCACCAATAGATCCTGGCGCTCTTAAACGGTTATGCTGACCGTGTGTTGCTTGACCAACTCCACCGAAACCGTGTCTTTTCACAACACCTTGAAATCCTTTACCTTTAGAAACCCCAGAAACATCTACGAATTCTCCTTCAGCAAATAATTCAACAGTTACAGAGTCTCCTAATTTGTAATCTCCATCAAAACCTTGAAATTCAACAACTCTCTTTTTGGCAGTTGTGCCAGCTTTTGCAAAGTGACCATCTAATGCTTTATTAGAACTCTTTGCTTTTTTGTCATCGAAACCAAGTTGTAAAGCGTTATAGCCATCCACCTCTTCGGTTCTGACTTGGGTAACAACGCAAGGACCTGCTTCGATTACAGTACAAGGAATATTTTTCCCGTTCTCATCGAATAAGCTGGTCATTCCTACTTTTCTTCCTATTAACCCAGACATATTTGTTTGATTTATGACGATAGATCTACTATTTTATGATCCAGCGCGTCAATTAATAATAATTGTTTGAAACAAAAGTTTCATTTTAAACGACACACCCTTTTTGTTAAACTAAAAAAAGAGCGTAAAACACTTTAGCTCTTTAAATGTGTTTTACCGTTTTTCCTTCGCGTAACCCTCCGGACATGTCTACTGAACTCAATTTCAGTATAAAAAAATACACACTGAACAAGAATTCGGTGTGCAAAAGTATAAAAAACTTTCGGTTTAACAAAATTAAACCGAAAGTTATTGATTTTAATCTACTTATACCTTGATTTCAACTTCAACTCCACTTGGCAATTCAAGTTTCATTAAAGCATCAATAGTTTTAGAAGATGAACTATAGATATCTAATAAACGCTTGTAAGCAGATAATTGAAATTGCTCTCTAGATTTTTTGTTTACGTGTGGTGAACGTAATACAGTGAAAATCTTTTTATGTGTTGGTAATGGAATTGGTCCGTTAACTACCGCTCCAGTACTTTTAACTGTCTTAACGATTTTCTCAGCAGATTTGTCTACTAAATTATAATCGTAAGATTTTAACTTTATTCTAATTTTTTGACTCATTTTTTTAACCTTTTGCGTTAGCTATTACTTCCTCTGAAATATTACTTGGAGTTTCTGCGTAGTGAGAGAATTCCATAGTAGAAGTTGCTCTACCAGAAGATAATGTACGTAATGCAGTTACATAACCAAACATTTCTGATAATGGAACGATAGCTTTTACAACTTTTGCTCCGTTACGATCACTCATGTCATTAACTTGACCACGTCTTCTGTTTAAGTCACCAACAATATCACCCATGTTTTCTTCAGGAGTTAACACTTCTAATTTCATCATAGGCTCCATGATTACAGCTCTTGCAGCTTTTGCAGCAGCTTTGTAACCTAATTTAGCAGCTAATTCGAAAGATAACTGATCAGAATCTACAGGGTGGAAAGAACCATCCTTTAAAGTAATCTTCATAGAATCCATTTCGTAACCTGCTAATGGTCCGTTTTTCATTGCTTCTTTGAAACCTTTCTCTACAGAAGGAACAAATTCTTTTGGTACGTTACCACCTTTAATGATAGACTCGAATTGTAATCCTGTTGTACCTTCATCTGCAGGCTCCATTGTAAATACAATATCAGCAAATTTACCGCGTCCACCAGATTGTTTTTTATAAACCTCTCTGTGATCTGCTACAGCAGTTAACGCTTCTTTGTACTCAACTTGTGGTTGTCCTTGATTTACTTCAACTTTAAACTCACGCTTTAAACGGTCAACAATAATATCTAAGTGTAACTCACCCATTCCTGATATTACAGTTTGTCCTGAAGCTTCATCAGTTTTAACAGTAAATGTTGGATCTTCTTCTGCTAATTTAGCTAAGGCAATACCTAACTTATCAACATCAGCTTTAGTTTTTGGCTCAACAGCAATACCGATTACTGGGTCTGGGAAGTCCATTGATTCTAAAATGATAGGATTCTTCTCATCAGACATAGTATCACCAGTCTTAATATCTTTAAATCCTACAGCAGCACCAATATCTCCAGCTTCAATAAAATCGATAGCATTTTGCTTGTTAGAGTGCATTTGGTAGATACGAGAAATACGCTCTTTTTTACCTGAACGGTTATTTAAGATGTAAGAACCTGCATCTAAACGACCAGAATATGCACGGAAGAATGCTAAACGACCAACGAAAGGATCTGTAGCAATCTTGAATGCTAAAGCAGCAAATGGCTCTTTAGCGTCTGGTTTACGAGAAATCTCTTCACCAGTATTTGGATCTGTACCTACAATCGCATCTTTATCTAATGGAGAAGGTAAATAACGACATACAGCATCTAATAAGAACTGAACCCCTTTATTTTTAAATGCAGAACCACAAACCATAGGAATGATAGACATATCCATTACAGCAGCACGCAAAGCAGCGTGAATTTCATCTTCTGTAATAGAGTCTTCATCCTCCATATATTTTTCTAATAAGTTCTCGTCATAAGCAGCAACCTCTTCGATTAACTTACCACGTAACTCTCTAGCTTCTTCTTTTAAATCTTCAGGAATATCGATAACATCGAATGTAGAACCTTGAGTTTCATCATGCCAAACAATAGCACGGTTTTTAACTAAGTCAACAATTCCTTTAAAGTCAGCCTCATCACCAATATTTAAAACGATTGGCACTGCGTTAGAACCTAACATATCTTTCACCTGCTGACAAACTGCTAAGAAGTTTGACCCTTGACGGTCCATCTTGTTAACAAACCCCATACGAGGCACTTTATAGTTGTCAGCTAAACGCCAGTTAGTTTCTGATTGTGGCTCAACACCATCAACTGCAGAGAATAAGAATACTAACCCATCTAAAACACGTAAAGAACGGTTTACCTCTACGGTAAAATCAACGTGACCTGGAGTATCAATAATATTAAAGTGATATCCTTTAGCATCAGCAGTTGGCTTTCCATTCTCAGTTGGGAAATTCCAAGTACAAGTTGTAGCAGCAGAAGTAATTGTAATACCTCTTTCTTGCTCTTGCTCCATCCAGTCCATTGTAGCAGCACCATCATGTACTTCTCCAATTTTATGAGATACTCCTGTATAATAAAGAATACGCTCTGTAGTTGTAGTCTTACCAGCATCAATATGCGCAGCAATACCAATATTTCTTGTGTATTTTAAATCTCTACCCATTTTTATTAAAATCTAAAGTGTGAGAATGCTTTGTTTGCCTCAGCCATTTTGTGAGTATCTACTCTTTTCTTAACAGCAGCACCTTCTTCTTTAGCAGCAGCTAAAATTTCAGCAGCTAAACGTTGTGCCATTGTTTTTTCGTTACGCTTACGCGCATAGCTAATCATCCATTTAATAGCCATAGATACTTTACGGTCTGGACGAATTTGCATTGGAATCTGGAATGTAGCACCTCCTACACGACGAGAACGAACCTCTACATGTGGCATTACATTAGATAAACCATCTTTCCATATTTCTAAAGCTGACTTTTCCTCGTCAGTTTTCTTTTGATCTACGATATCAATTGCATCATAGAATACTTTAAACGCTACAGATTTTTTACCATCCCACATTAAGTTATTCACAAAACGTGTAACTAATTGATCGTTAAATCTTGGGTCCGGTAACAAAACTCTTTTTTTAGCTCTTCTTTTTCTCATGTCTCTACATTAAAAAAGTTACTTAATAAACTACTTTTTGTCTTTTGGGCGTTTTGCTCCGTACTTAGATCTACGTTGAGTTCTTCCCTCAACACCTGCAGTATCTAATGCACCACGAACAATGTGGTATTTAACACCTGGTAAATCTTTTACCCTTCCACCTCTAACTAATACTATCGAGTGCTCTTGTAAGTTGTGTCCTTCACCTGGGATGTACGCGTTAATTTCATTACCATTTGTTAATCTAACACGAGCAACTTTACGCATTGCTGAGTTAGGTTTTTTTGGTGTTGTAGTATAAACACGTGTACAAACTCCACGTCTTTGAGGACATGACGTTAAAGCAGCCGATTTACTCTTCTTAGTTATTTTGGTTCTTCCTTTACGAACTAATTGTTGAATAGTTGGCATACTAAATTAATTACTATTTTTCGTTTGTATTAAAATTTTACTCTTATTTTAAGAGTGTGCAAATGTACGATTAATATCCAATTAATCAAATATCAGTAAGTTATTTTTTTATTAAGACGCTTTTTTAACCGTACAATTAATCAAAAAATATATTTTTGATAATCTAAAATTAATCTTTTGAGACACCATTTTTTAATATTGTTTTTTTTTAACTGCTCTCTACTACTCTTAAACACCTCAGTAGCTGCTCAGAATATAAACAACATCAAAATAATCACAAATAACAAACACCATCAAAAAACACTTGACAAAATCTCTTCAAGTATACGAGAGAATAACGATAGCCTTAATATCTCATTACATAAAAACCTAACAAAATATGGTTTTTTAAACTACAAAATAGACAGTCTGCAAAAAAGAGATTCTTCTACATATGTATACATAACAACTAAAAACAAAATCAACTTTATTAAAATTTACATAGAAGATGAACTAAATATATATTACAATCGAATTAAAATTATAAAACCTGAAAGACTAGAAGAATTTCTAAATAGCCTAAATAAGAAACTCGAAAACCAAGGATATTCTTTTTCATCTACAAAACTTACAAACCAAACAATCAAAGAAGACACACTAACATCAGATTTAGTAATCAATTACAACAAAAAAAGGTTTATAGACAGAATTATAGTTAAAGGTTATGAAAAATTCCCAAACAAATACATTAAAAATTTAATCAAGAGAAAAAAAATATATTCAACTAAAAATACGCAGAATATTTCAAATTATCTAAAGAAGATTAAATTTATATCTGAAATCAAACCATCTGAAACACTTTTCTCAAAAGACTCTACCTTACTTTATCTCTATCTACAGAAAAAAAAGGCAAATTCTTTTGATGGTATTATGAATTTCAATTCCGATAATGGCAAAATTATTTTCACAGGAAACATAGACCTAGAATTAAACAATACCTTAAATGGAGGCGAACAATTTAATCTAAACTGGAAAGCGAATGGTAACGAGAGACAAAACCTAAACATTAAACTTGAAAACCCTTATATCTTAAACAGTAATTACTCTCTAACGTTAGACTTCTCATTATATAAACAGGATAGCAGTTTTATAAACACAAATTTTAACAGTTCTATACTAAGAGAAATCAACAACAAAATAAGTCTTGGAATAGCGTATCAATCTCAAACATCCTCAACAAATTACAACACAGACCAAATAACTGGTTTTAATAGTCATTTTATAGGCTTAATTGCGGATTTCTATATGTACTACAATAACACTACAGATAAAAAATTAGGCTTATCTTTTAAAGCACTTTTTGGTTCAAGAAAAATCGACTCAGAAAATACTAGACAAATAAAACTCGATTTAATTACAGATTATTTATTTAAATTAAATCACAAACATCATTTATACTTCAAAAATGAAACTGGCATCTTGCTATCAAACAGTTATTTAAACAATGAACTTTACAGAATTGGCGGTATAAACTCTATAAGAGGTTTTTTAGAAGAAAGCATTTTTACTTCAAAATACTCTTATCTCAATACTGAGTACAGAATTAACTTAAACAGAAATACAATTACACTCCTAACAGATATTGGACTTACAAATCGAACTTATCTCAGTGGCGGAATTGGATACTCTTTAAACGCAAGAAACTACACTACAAGCATATACATCACTAAACCTCTCATAACAAACAAAAACAACAACGCTATAATAGGCATTAGTGTGAAAAATATTTTTTGATGTCAATTAGCATTTATTTAACTATTTAATTGGTTATTTAATAAATATTTATGATTTTAGCTGTCAAATAATTCAAATAAATTACAATAATGAAGACAAAGTTTAACGGGATTTTAACGCTACTACTAGCGTTTGTCGTGCATATATCCTTTGCACAAGACAGAACAATTTCAGGAACTGTTTCTGACGAAACTGGGCCTCTTCCTGGAGTAAGTGTCCTTAAAAAAGGAACTTCTCAGGGAACAGAAACTGATTTTGATGGTAAATTTTCCATCCAAGCAAAAACTGGAGACATTTTAGTTTTTAGTTTTGTTGGAATGCAAACAAAAGAAGTAGCTGTTTCAAGCTCTAATAATCTTTCAGTTACTCTAGAGAGCGGTAACGTATTAGATGAAGTGGTTGTTACAGCATTAGGTATCAAAAGAGAGAAAAAATCATTAGGTTTTGCTCAACAAACAGTAAAGGCAGAACAATTAACACAAACCAGAGAAGTTGATATTAACAATTCAATTGCTGGTAGAGTAGCCGGTGTACAAATTCTAGGAGCTCCAAGTTCTGGTTTTGGGAATGCTTTAGTAAGATTAAGAGGTGAACAAGATTTACTTTACGTTGTTGATGGTGTTAAAGTTGACAATGCAGCTGACATTAACACTGATGATATTGAAGACTTAAGTGTTCTTAAAGGTAGTGCTGCTACTGCTTTATACGGGCCTATTGGTAAAAACGGGGTTGTTGTTATTACATCTAAAAGAGGAAAATTAGGAAAATCTTCTGTAGTTTTAGATCAATCTTTACAAGTTTCAAATGTATATATCTTACCTAACTATCAAAACGAATATGGTGGAGGTTATACTCAACAATTTAGCACATTAAATGGTCAAAATATTCCTAATTATGCAGCTGATGAATCATGGGGACCTAGATTAGATGGTACTTTGGTTAGACATTGGGATAGCTGGATTCCAGGTTCTGCAGAATTTGGTGAATTAAGACCATGGTCAGCTAATCCAGATAACATTCAAAATTTCTTCAATACTGGTGTTACCAATAACACTACCCTTTCATTCACGAAAGGAGGCGAGGGTTACAACTTAAAAACAGTACTTAGAAATGTTGATATCGAAGGAGTTATGCCTAACTCAGAGAGACAACTTAAGCAAGTTAGTGTTAGTGCTAGTTATGATATTAATGATAAACTTGAAGTTTACACAAATGTTAATTATCAAAATAGAACTACAGTAAACGATCCTAACGGAGGATATGGTGGTGTAGCTTCTAACTTTAATCAATGGTGGCAAAGACAAGTAGACATTGACAGACTTAGAAGAAATGACTTCCAAAATGGTCAATGGTACACTTGGAACATGAGAAGCACAAATAATACTGCGCCTCTATATTGGGACTCTCCGTTCTTTGAAACTGAAAACAATACTAAAAATCAAATCAAAGATGCTACATTTGGAAACTTTGGTTTAAATTATGAAGTTAACAATGATCTTAATTTAAATGTTGAATTAAGAAGAACTGTAAACACTTACAGAAGTGATGCTAGAGTTGGTTTTGGTGGATTAAATCAAACGTCATACACAGAACAAGAAAATACAATATCATCATTTGAATTCTTTACTGCTGCGACTTACCAAAAAGATCTTAGTGAAGACCTTGATCTTTCTGCTACTGCAGGTATAGAGTTAAGACAAGATAAACAAAGACGTATAACTGCATCTACTGTAGGAGGATTAACTATACCTGGAGTATTTACAATTGCATCTTCTAAAGATAGACCTGAATATACAGCTTATAATTCTCAAGCAAAAAACAATGGTTTATTCGCAACATTATCTTTAGGTTATAAAGACATGCTATATCTTGATGGGTCTATCAGAGGTGACTGGAACTCTAACGCAAACCCTGATATGAATAGAATCATTACTTATGGAGGGTCTGGTAGTTTCTTATTTAGTAAATTGATAGATAACAGAGACGTATTATCATTTGGTAAATTAAGAGTTGGTTATGCACAAGCTCCAAGTTTAGTAGCATTTGGTAGTACTACACAAACATATCAGTTAGGTACAAACTATAATGGTACTGTACCTTTTTACAATAATTCAAACCAAGCAAACCCTTTAATAGAAGGTGGTGTAAGAACTGAATTTGAAGTTGGTACAGAATTACAATTTTTAAACAACAGATTAGGTGTTGATTTCACATATTTCAACAGAAAAGATCAAGACACTCCAATCACAGTTCCTTTATCTCCTGCTTCTGGTTTCTTCGGATCAAGAATTAACTCAGGAAAGTCAACATCTACAGGTATAGAACTTGCCTTAAATGCTACTCCAATCAAAAACGATAATTTTGAATGGAACTTAGGAGTAAACTTCGCTACTTTAAAAAGAGTAACGAATGATCTTTACACAGATCCTGAAACTGGTGAAGAAATAGAGAATCAGATTTTAGACACTACTTGGAGAGGTTTAACTATTCAATCTAGAAAAGGTGAAGAATGGGGTGCTATCTACGGTAGAAAAATTTCAAGAGATGAAAATAACAACATGTTATTAGATGATCAAGGAAGAATTGTTTTTGAAGAAAACCAATACTTAGGTAATCTATTACCTGACTTTACTGGTGGTTTTAATAACACTATCAAATACAAAAACTTCACTTTAAACGCTCAGTTTGACTTTCAAAAAGGAGGTAAATTCTTCTCAGTATCACAAATGTTTGGTCATTACTCAGGTTTATTAGATACAACTGTTGGTAACAATGCAGCAGGTAATCCTGTAAGAAATGATATTAGTGGTGTTAATGTTCCTGCTCCTACTTCAGCAGATCCTAATGCTGTTAACCTTAATGTAATTTATGGAGAAACAGCTAACGCAAATACTGGTGGTGTATTTATTGACGGAGTAGATTCTAACTCTGGACAACCTGCCTCATATTATGTTGAAGCTCAAACATACTGGAATAGACTTTTTGCTTTACATGAAAGATGGATTTATGATGCAACTTATGTTAAATTACGTCAATTATCTTTAGGGTATGATTTACCTGCATCTATGTTTGAAAACACTTTTGTTGAAAGTATCTCTTTAAATGCATTTGCAAATAATTTATGGCTTATTTATTCTAGTGTAGATGGAATTGATCCTTCTGAAATAGAGAACACATCTGCTAACGGTTTACGTTGGGAAGAAGGTGGTCAGTTACCAAGTAGTAGAACTTTTGGTTTAAATGTTAAAGTTAAATTTTAATTTAAAAATTAAAAAAATGAAAAAAATAAAAAGCTTGATAGCAGCAGCTACCTTTACTTTGTTACTTATTGGTTGTGAAAGCTATGATTTTGGTGACACAGGAGTTGACACAAACAACCCTGCTACACCATTAAGCGCCTCTCTCTTAACTGGGGCTCAATCAAAAATAGTTGGAACAGTTAGCTTAAGCGGAACTGCAACTCCATCATTATATGTACAGCACTTATCTCAAACACAATATACTGAGGAGTCTAGATACCAAACCATTAACTTTAACTGGAATGTTACTGGTAGCGGAACCGGTGTAGATGGAACTGTTAATATTTACAATAAAGTTTTCCCTAATTTATTGCAAATAATTGAGTTAAATACTAATGCTGATACTCGAGAAGCAGCAGCAGCATACGGTTCTAATAATAACCAAATAGCTGTAGCTAAAATTCTTTGGGCATATTATTTCCAATGGGCTACAGATAGATGGGGTATGTTACCTTACAGTGAAGCATTTGGAGGTGTAGCATCATCTAAATCAAAATATGACTCTCAAGAATTTATCTACACGGATTTATTTGATAAAATAGATGAAGCATTAGCTCAAATGGATAGCGGAGCAGGCCCTCAAGGAGATATTTTATTTGGTGGAGATATGGCTTCTTGGAGAAAATTTGCCAATACATTAAAAATGAATATGGCTATTAGACTTTCGAAAGTTTATCCTAGTTCTAGTGGTTTAGCTGCAACAAAATTTAATGAGGCTATGAATGGAGCAATTGCTTCAACTTCTGAAAACATAATGTTCCCTTCAATTTCAAATGATGCTTACGACAACCCGTATCAGGATGATTATGTTGATGCTGGTAGAACTGATGAATGTTTGAGTGACGTTTTGGTTGATAGACTTCAAGACCTTAACGATCCAAGATTACCAATGTTTGCTGAACCAGCTCAATCTACAGGCACTTATGTAGGACTTAGATATGGTTGGGCTGATGCTGGTACCATTCCTAATGCAGATGTTTCATTTATGAATGATGATTTAATTCTTAATGGAGAGAGAGATTTACCTATGTATACTTATGCTCAAATCTCTTTTAGTAAAGCAGAAGCTGCATTATTAGGATGGATTTCAGGTAGCGCTCAAATGTACTATGAAGAAGGAGTACGTTCTTCTTTAGAACAATGGGGTGTTGATGCAGCTGATATTGATGCATATATGTTAGAAAGTGACGTAATCTATAACCCAGCGAATGCTCTAAGTCAAATAGCAGAACAGAAATGGATTGCATTGTTTTACCAACCTTATGAAGCTTGGGCAGAATGGAGAAAGTTAGACTACCCTATGCTAACTCCTGCTGTAGATGCATTAAATGGTAACTCAATTCCTGTTAGACATGCATATCCTGTAGCAGAACAAAATCAAAATAAAGCAAATTATGATGAAGCTATTTCCGCTCAGGGTGAAGATGGATTATTCACTAAACTTTGGTGGGATGTAGACTAAAGGAAATAATCATAAAATATTATGAAAATTATTAACGCCTTGCTATCGCAAGGCGTTTTTTTATGTTAAAAATATTGGTTATTTAAGATAAATTTAAGATTTTAGCGAATAATTAATTCAAATAATTAAATAAATGAGAACAAAGTTTAATGGAATTTTAACACTTTTACTGGTGTTAATAGTGCAAATTTCATTTGCACAAGAAAAAACTGTGTCTGGTACGGTTTCTGATGAAACAGGGCCACTTCCAGGTGTAAGTGTACTTAAAAAAGGAACTACTTCAGGTACTGAAACAGACTTCGATGGTAATTTTACTATTAGAGCTAAAGCTGGTGATATATTAGTGTTTAGTTTTGTAGGAATGAAGACCTCTGAAAAAATTGTTGGTACTTCGAATACTATCAATGTTGTTTTAGAAAATGACAATCTATTAGAAGAAGTAATCGTTGTTGGTTATGGTACTGAAAGTAGAGAAACAGTAACATCATCTGTTACAGTATTGAAAGCTGAGGATGTTGAAAATAGACCTACAGGATCGCTTGTGCAAGCAATGCAAGCACAGTCACCTGGTTTAAATATTTCAACGGGTAATGGTCAGCCAGGAGGAAATAGTACAATACTTTTAAGAGGGGTAAATTCTTTAAGTGGTAATACGGAACCTCTATTTATTATAGATGGTATACCAGTAGATGAAGATAATTTTAGATCTATTAATCAAAATGACATTGCTTCTATATCTGTATTAAAAGATGCATCTGCTACAGCTATTTACGGTAACCGTGCAACAGGTGGTGTTATAGTTATTACAACAAAAACAGGTAAGACAAATCAAAACTTACAAATTAGGTACTCTGGTCGTAGTGGATTTTCTTTCAAACAAAAGCCAAATTTCACTTTAGCTAATTCGGAACAGCTATTAAGAATTGAGAGATCTTCAGATTCAGGACCTGGTTCAGGTGCATATAATTCATATGTAGGTGAGGTTTTAGGTGTATCTGGTGGTACTCCATTAACTGACGATGAGATAGCAAGAATATCTGCTACTAACACTGACTGGACTGATGTGTTATTAAGAGTTGGAAATTTCAATTCACATGATTTATCTTTAAGTACTGGTTCTGAAAATTTAACTTCTTATACTTCTTTAGGCTATTTTGAACAACAAGGTATTGCTTTAAGATCTGGATTACAAAGATTCACATTCAGAACAAATAATACTTACAAAAAAAATAAATTTACATTAAACTCAAATCTAGCTGTAGGTTTTAGTAAGTCAGATTTTGCAGGAGGTATTTCAAGCGGTGCTAGTAGTGGTTCATTAAGTAACCCATTTCTAGTTCCTTTTGTTGCTAAACCGTATTTATCGCCATACAATGCTGATGGTTCTTTAAATTATATTGGTAATCCAAATTATGATGATGCTTCAGGGTTTTTAAACACACCTTATGTTGCATTAAATGTATCTAAATTTGATAAAAACAGAACCACTGAATTAAGATTGACTGGTGGTTTAAACGCTCAATATCAATTCACTGATAAATTGATGGGATATGTTGGATTTGGAGCTGATATGATCGAAACAACTAACTATCAATTACAACCAACAAATAGTATTAGAGGTAGTCAAGCAAATGATGAAAACGCTGACTTTCAAGGAACTCAATCTGAAGCATTTAACAGAGACACTAGAATGAATGTTGACATCAGATTAAATTATGAAGACACTATTGATGATAAACACAACTACTCATTGTTAGCCGTATCAGAATTTTTATACTCTGAAAACAATGGATTTAGTTATTTTCAAACAGGTTTAGTACCTGGTTTAGAAGGAACAGGTGCTGGTTTTGTTGCTGGTACTACCGTTGAAGATCCAAACGAAGACGGCGTTGATGACTATTTCTACATTCCTACATTAGGTTCATTTAAGGTTAACGTATCACAATTTTCATTAATTGGTAAAGCTACTTATGACTATGATAAAATTGCTGGTGTTGATTTTACAATCAGACGTGACGGATCTTCAAGGTTTTCTGACAAAAACAGATATGGTATATTTTGGGCAGCTGGTGGATTTGTGAACCTTACCAAATCTCTTTTAAAACCAAGTGATATATTAAATGACTTAAAATTAAGAGGAAGTTACGGGATAACAGGAAATGACAGATTACTATCTGCTTACTATTTAGGTTTAGATGTATCTTATGATCAGTTCAATACTGATGGTGGATACAATGGTAGTGTAGGTTTATTCCCTAGTCAACTTGGAAATGAAGATATAAGATGGGAACAAACGGCTAAAGCTAACATCGGTGTTGATTTTAAAATGTTTAAAAATAGATTAACAGGGTCTTTTGATGCTTATAAAAATAAAACTACTGACTTATTTGGTAGTAGGCTAGTGTCCCCAATTTCAGGATTCTTTGATGTAGATGCTAACATTGGATCGATGGAGAACAGAGGTTTAGAAACTGTAATGAATTATAAAGTTATCAGTAATGAAGATACTGAGTGGACGATTGGTATTAATGCTTCATATAATGAAAATGAAATTCTTGAATTGGATGGTGTAGAACCAGATGCAAATGGAGATATTATATTGAACCCTGGTCAAAGAGCACCTGAAGCTGTTGGTAGATCTTATAATGAATATTATGCTGTTAGATGGGCTGGTGTTAATCCGGCAAACGGAAGACCATTATACTTGGATAGAGATGGAAATGTTACTGAAACTTATAACCCAGCAGATAGAGTATTTACTGGAAAATCATCAGTTCCTAAATATCAAGGAGGATTCAATACAAATTTCACTCACAAAGGTTTTAATGTAGCTGCTCAATTTACATTTGCTGCTGAAGTTTACAGATATAATGGTACTTTAGGTGTAGTTGAAGATCCAGGATTAATAGGAATTGCAAATGTTTCTTCAAATTTACTGAACGCATGGGAACAACCAGGTGACATTACTGGAATTCCTTCATTAGCTTCAGGATCTACAAGAAACTTACTTTCAGATAGATATTTAGAAGACTCTTCATATTTAAGATTAAAAAATATTTCTATAGGGTATGAATTAACGAACTCTTTAATGAAAGATAGTCCTTTCAGTTCTGTAAGATTATACATTCAAGGAGAGAACTTATTAACATGGTCTAAATGGAGAGGTTTTGATCCGGAATTCGATCCTTTTACAACTAATGATTTTTTCTCTTTCCCTAATTCAAGAGCATTTACTTTAGGTGTTGACTTAAAATTATAAAAAATGAAAAATATTAAAAAATATATATTAGGCTTTGCCTTAATGACAACTGCATTTACATTTCTGTCTTGTGAAGATAAGCTTGAAATTATACCAAATAATGCACTAGTTCCTGAAACTGCTTTCAGAACTGTAGATGATTTACAGAACGGTTTAAATGCTGCTTACAGTAGATATGGCAATAACACAATTACTTTAAACTCAATTTTTACTGATAATACAAAAGTTGGGTTTGATAATGGTGGTCAGCAACTAAGTTTACATAGATTAGTTATGGATCCAAATACTGGAATAGCATCAACTATTTGGATTAACAGGTATACTATGATTAATGAAACAACAAGAGTTATAGACGCTGCTGCTTCTGGTTCAATTGACATCGATGGTAGACAATCTGAACTTAATAATATATTGGGGCAATGTTATGCTTTAAGAGCTTTTGCTCATTTTGAATTATTTCAGTATTACACGCCTGATTATTTAGATCCAAATGGTTTAAGTGTTCCTGCTGTTGATATTAATGTGACTACTCAGACTTTACCAAGAAATACTGTTTCTGAAGTATTAACATTAATCAATGATGACTTAACAGTGGCTCAAGGGCTATTAGATCAATCTGCAACAAATAACAAATATGTAACTACTGATTTCTTAAAAGCTTTAAAAGCAAGAATTGGTTTATTTACAGGTGATTATACAATGGCTTTAAATAATGCTAATGATTTAATTAACTCGTATGATCTTGCTGATAGAAATCAATATGTTTCTATGTACAATGATAATGATAACACTGAGGTTATCTTTAAAGCAGCTAGGACAATTGCAGATGCAAGACCAGGTAATATTTGGCACTTCTTTGGAGGTGGACCTTTTATGGAAATGTCAAATTCATTATTTAATGAGTTAGATCCTGCTGATGTAAGATATAACGTTTTATTAAATGTTTTTGAAAGTGATCCAGCTAACAATGTACATAAAATAAACAAATATCCAGGAACTGCCGTTGAATTCTTAGCAGATGTTAAAGTATTTAGAGTTTCTGAAATGTATTTAATAAAAGCTGAAGTAGAAGCACGAAATAGTGATTTTATAGCTTCAAGAAATACATTAAAAGAATTAAGAGATGCAAGATATGGTTCTAACACTGCACTTGAATCATATGCAAATTTGAGTGATGCTTTAGATGTGATTTTAAAAGAAAGAAGATTAGAGTTAGCTTATGAAGGTCACAGATATTTAGATTTAAAAAGACTTAACAGAAACTTAGAGAGAATAGATTTAGATTGTGGAAATTTAGACAATGCATGTCAAATAGTAAACACTGATCCAAGATTTACATTACCTATACCTGCTGCTGAAATCAACGCTAATCCAAACATGGTTCAAAATCCAGGTTATTAATTTAAAATAATAAATAATGAGAAAATTTTATGACATAAAAAAAATAGTATTACTTATGACTGTAAGTATACTATCATTAGTTTCTTGTAAAAACGAGGATTTAGTTATATTAAACACACCTAATGGTTTTATTCAAATTGATGGATCTGTTCCAAATTTGGCAGAAGATGATGAAGATGGTGTAAATGTAACAGTGAAATTTGGAGGAGAAACCAATGAAAATGGTATTACAGTAAACTATACATTATCATCTGAAGATAACACAAGATTTATTGATGAAAATAACGGATCTGTAGAGATAGCAGCTGGTGAATATAGCACTACTATATCAATAAAACCAGTTGACAATATTTTTGTAGATGGTAATCTTGTTGTTACTTTAACTTTAGACAGTTCTAGTTCTGTACCTGTTGGTTTGGCTGGTGAAGGTGTTAATAACGTAAGCCAGGTAATTAATATAATTGATAATGATTGTCCTATTGTATATGAAAATATTGTTGGGACATATAATGGAACAGATAATTGGTATAGCTCTGTGGGAGGACCTTTAGATACGCAAATGGTTGCTTCATCTGATGGATCAATTGTTACTGTTGTAGGGATTGGTCATGCTTGGATTGAAAACCCTGAATATTGGGCTGAGGAAATAATCCAAGAAGGTGAAATTGAGTTACAAATAGATCCTATAACTGGTGATGTAACAATACCTTACACATATACTGCTACTGCATTATATTTAGGTTCACCATATGACTACTATGTTCAAGGTAGTGGAAAGTATTTTTCTTGTTCAGACACTTTTGAATTAAATTTTGAGATTTTCTATGCTGGTCAAGATCCTGTTTCTGGTTATTTCGGAGTACCAGGTTTTATCTGGAGAGAGACTCTAACTAGATAAAATAATAGAACATATTTAAAACCACCTCTGTCGAGGTGGTTTTTTTATGTAATAATTTGACTACATTTGCAGCATGGAACAAAACACTACTATATTTGGTATTAGAGCTATTATTGAAGCAATAGAGAGTGGCTCATCAATTAATAAAGTATATTTACAGAAAGGTTTAAGAGGGGATTTATATTTTCAGTTAGAAAAATTATTAAAGAAAAATAAAATTTCATCAAGTATTGTTCCTACTGAAAAGTTAGACCGTTTATCAAAACACAATAACCACCAAGGTGCAGTTGCAAAGATATCACCTATTGAATTTTATGAATTAGAAATATTAATTGATAGCGTTTTAGAAAAAAAAGATAAACCTTTATTCTTATTGCTAGATCAATTGTCTGATGTTAGAAATTTTGGAGCTATTATAAGAACTGCTGAGTGTACTGGAGTAGATGGTATTATCATACAAAAAAACGGTAGTGCTCCAGTTAATGCTGATACTATAAAAACATCAGCTGGCGCCGCTTTTAAGGTTCCAATCTGCAAAGTAGATCATATAAAAGATGCTATATTTCACATACAAGCATCAAATATAAAATTAGTTGCTGCTACAGAGAAAACAGAGGATTCTGTTTATTCTATTAATTTTAATCAACCAATGGCAATAGTTATGGGCTCTGAACACAAAGGTGTAAGCAATTCTGTTTTAAAAATGGCTGATTATAAAGCTAAATTACCTTTATTAGGAGAAATTGAATCTTTAAATGTATCAGTAGCTTGTGGTGCTTTTTTATACGAAGCAGTAAGACAAAGGATGTAATTAACTTACCTCCTACTCTTGATCTGATTTATTAGGTTTGTAAACATATTGATAAGTAAAATTTGGTAACGATTCTTCTTCTGTTTCATCTATAATAGATGGTGGAATATAATTTCCATCTTCATCAAACATATCGTCGAATGCTGTTTTAGTAAATTGAAATTTTTCTTTAACTAATCCCTGTTTTCGATATACATATGCAAAAAATAAACCTACTAAAAAACCAGATAAATGGCCTTCCCATGAAATACCTTCTTTAACTGGGAAAACATACCATATCATACTCCCGTATAAGAAGATGATAATTAAAGACATAGCTACTAATCTGTAATGTTTTTTAATTATTCCGCTAAAAAAAACAAAACTAAAAAGTAGGTAAACAACTCCACTTGCTCCAATATGATGAGACTCACGACCTATCAACCATGTTAACACACCAGTTATCAGAGTACCAAAAATCATCAACTTAAGGGAAACTTTTCTGTAGAAATAAAAAATACTTGTTCCTAAAACAAATAGAGGGACAGAATTATTAAAAAGGTGTTGCGTATCTCCATGAATAAAAGGACTGAAGAAAACCCCCTTTAAACCAGAAAAATTTCTAGGATAAATACCATACTTATTAAAATTCCAGTCGAATCTTAGTTCTAAATAATACACAAACCATAAAATAAAAACCCACAAGAAGGGAATCATAAAAATATCATTAGAATAGGATAAGTTTGAATTATTGTTCATAATAAACTAAAGGTAACAAAAATGCATCCAAATAGGAAATAAACAAATTCTGTCAGAAAACTTTGTTATTTTTACCTTATGAATGCACCTTTGGCAGAAAGAATACGTCCTAAAAAACTTAAAGATTATATTAGTCAACAACATTTAGTTGGTGATAACGGAATATTAACCAATCACATTAAACAGGGAATTATACCTTCTTTAATACTATGGGGACCTCCTGGTATAGGAAAAACAACACTTGCTAACATTATAGCCTCTGAATCTGAGAGACCATTTTACACTCTAAGCGCTATAAGTTCTGGTGTAAAAGATGTAAGGGAGGTTATCGAAAAAGCAAAAAAAAGTAGTGGTTTATTTACACAGAAAAATCCTATTTTATTTATTGACGAGATTCATCGTTTTAGTAAATCACAACAAGATTCATTATTAGGCGCTGTTGAAAAAGGATGGGTTACATTGATAGGTGCAACTACAGAAAACCCAAGTTTTGAAGTAATCCCGGCACTAATCTCTCGTTGTCAAGTATATATTTTAAATTCTTTTGATAAAGATGATTTAATTGCCTTATTAGAAAGAGCAATGCGTGAGGATACACTATTAAAAGATAAAAAAATTACCCTAAAAGAAACAGATGCTTTATTACAAGTATCTGGTGGTGATGCACGTAAACTTTTAAACATATTTGACTTATTAACTGCGCCTGAGGAGGAAATAGTGATAACCAATGAAATGGTTTTAGCTAAAATTCAGAAAAATACAGTTAGGTATGATAAAACAGGAGAACAACATTATGATATTATTTCTGCGTTTATAAAATCAATAAGAGGTAGTGATCCTAACGGAGCCGTATATTGGCTTGCTAGGATGATTGAAGGTGGTGAAGATGTAAAGTTTATTGCTAGAAGAATGCTTATTTCGGCATCAGAAGATATTGGAAACGCTAATCCTACTGCTTTAATTTTAGCAAATAATACATTTCAAGCCGTATCTGTTATTGGATATCCAGAATCAAGAATAATATTAAGTCAGTGCGCAGTATATTTAGCAAACTCTCCTAAAAGTAACGCTAGTTATATGGCGATAGGACAAGCTCAAAACATCGTAAAAAACACTGGTGACTTAGCTGTACCTCTTCACTTAAGAAATGCACCAACTAAATTGATGAAAGATTTAGACTACGGAAAAGATTATTTATACTCACATGATTATCCTGGAAACTTTATTTCGCAAGAGTTTCTACCAGAAGAGATTAAAAATACCAAAATATATGAACCCGGAAATAATGCTCGCGAAAATAGTTTTAGAGAACTTTTAAAACAACGTTGGAAAGATAAATACAATTACTAAAAAGAGCGCAAAATCGCGCTCTTTTAAAATTTTATAGTATACATTTCCGATGTAAATACATTATCTGAATAATACTCTGCAACCCAAACACTTCCTTTTTTTAACAAAAGCCCTTTTTTGTTATTTAAAATAAAAACATTAGGATTTGATGTTTTTAGCACCTGAAAAACCACAGAAGGTTTTGTATTAACTAATTGATATCCGTTTTTAATAGACTGAGCATATAGTACATTAGTAGCATCCGTATTCACCTCTGTCTCTTCTTTTGGAATAACTTTTTCATTATGCTTTGAAATAGCGACTGGAGCTTGACTTGACACCTTTTGATTTTTAACAGGTGTATATTTATAGCTTAATGCCTTTACAGATTTAAATGCATCTCTAATAGCTTCATGATAAGCTTTCTTATAATCTTTTTCTTTACTAAAACCAACTTTGGATGTAAAAACAATCTTATTAAAACAATCTTTTAAAACTATTTTATTTTTTGTAGAAAACATCCCAGACTCATCTTCTACTTCTGCTGTTAAAGCAAGACATCTGTTTGCAAATAAATCTGATGGTAACTCATCATCACTCATAAAAGCAGTAAAACCATATTTATTAAATAAAAATTTAGTTAATGAACTAGTTTGATATTTATCTACTGATTTTACAAATGAAAACTGCTTAGGAACAACTATATATTTATAGCTATTTACAGACTGTTGAGCCGATATTGAAAATGTTGTTAAAAGAAATAATAAGGTTAATTTTTTCATATAAATTAATTGAATATAAAGTTAATACCTAATTGTGCGGTAGATCTATGTGAATCTGCCACATCCGAAAGTTGAAAAACATTATCAACCATTCCATATACATTAAGTTTCCACACATTTACAGACAAACCGACACCAAAGTTACTTGCTGAAAAATCATCAATAGTGTAGGTGAATTTTGTATTTAAATATTTAGAAAACTTACGTTCATAAAATCCTGTGAAAGCAAATCGAACCCCATTTGGTCTGTACACTGCATACAACTGCCCTCCTACTGCATTGTCATAAAAATCTTTAAAAGTAATATCGTGGCATGTATTATTATTTCTACTTTTTCCAAAGCTATATCTTCCTGAACTAAAAAACTTAATTGGTCTTATAACTGAATAAGAATCGTTATTCTCATCAGTATCTACCTGGCTGTTAAAGTCATCTTCTAAATTCTGCCAATAATCTGTATTTTGATTATCGTATTCAAACTCTACTCCTGAAAAAGTATAACTTCCTTTTACTGTAGCATTTCTAGTGTTTTTGGAATAACTTAGGAAACCTACATCTACTAAACTAGCTGTAAACTCAACTTGTTCGTTGTAGTGATAGGTAAAACCAACGTCAAAACCTAAACCAAAATTCCCTCCAAAAAAAGTGTTTCCAAAAGCACTACCTGCAGAAATTATAGATTCATTATTTTCATTAAATATCCCTGAACTATAGATACCTGCATCAACATTTTGTAACAAATGTTCATAAATATTGTCTTGACCTTCTCTTGTAGTGAATGTTCCTTCGTTATGGGTTGATGTGATGTTTACGGATCCTGAATAAATTTTTAACCTTGCACCAACTGTAAGTTGATTATTTATTCTTCTGGAAATACCTGCATGCAAAACACCTAAAACATCTGCCTTAATACTAGTATGAGATAAAGAAAAAGATCTTCCTAAATAAGCTGCATTCCCTTCATCGGCAAGAGTAAATAAATCTTTTGGTAATGTAAAAAACACATCTGCTTCTGAATAAAAACCAACACTTAAATAATCTCTTTTATTAATTTTATAACCTCCGTTTAAAATTTCTACCTGTGTATTGATAGCTGCATAGTCTTCATTTGAAATCCCTGCAATAGCATTTCTAAGCTTAACATTAAAGTCTGTACCTGCAAAAATACCAATTCCGTCATCTCTAAAAACATCGGCTATTGTTAATCCTGAAATATTTCCGTTTACAGAATTCCCCGATAAAAAAGGAACTCCAATATGATATTTATAGGTTGTTTCTGCTCCTGGGTTTAATAACAAACCTTGCGGAATTTTATCAAAACCGTATAAAATTTGTTTATTTTGAGAATGAACCGAAAATAAAAATCCTAAGGCAATTATTAATAAAACTGACTTTTTCATAACTAATCAATTGTAAAGTAAAAGGTTCCTGCTGATTTGAATTCTAACCTTCTGGGTGTGTTAGGGTCTATAGAGCCTCCGCTTGCTAAAACAGTTAATGTTACTCGTATTTTTCTAGAATTTAAAAATGAAGGATTACTAGAAACTATAATATCTTCTTCGTAGGTGTAATTTTGGTTATTAGCATCTACTACTAAGGTTATTGGATCATAAGTAGCAACATCTGCTTCATCAACAAATAGTATTTCTAATCTAAAATTTCTATTAAACTCATTGAGCACTTCAAAATTTAACAAAACTCTTCTTAAATCTTCTTGTGCTGTAGAATTATCTAAAGCAGTAAAAACAACCTCATCTTCAAAAATTGTGATGGGAAAGTTATTCTCATCATAAAAATCTGTTTGAACTAAATCAAACTTTACTAAAGATACAGGCACTGCTGGATTGATTTCAAAGTCCTCTGCTTGATTAAAATCTATGTCTTTAACACACGAAAAACATAGCCCTATCAGTAAAAAAAGAATAAATTTACTATAAGTTTTCATTATAAATGTATTTTACTTTCAACGTGGCACAAGCTACAAATATTGTTTAATATCTGCTAACTTAGGTACGGATATAAAGTTTTTGTCGGGAATTTGATGAATATTATTGTCACTAAAGTGAATAGGAATCATACCTGTTTTGAAAGATCCTAATACATCTGCCTCATAACTATCTCCAACCATAACACAATCTTGCGCTATTGATTTTGCAGATTTTACAGCGTACTCAAATACTCTAGGGTTAGGCTTTTTAACTCCCACACTATCAGAAGTTACAATTACATCAAAATAATCAGCTATGTTAGAATTATTTAGCTTTTTGTATTGAATTTCATCAAAGCCGTTGGTAATAATATGTAACTGGTACTTTTGTTTTAGGTAATCTAATAAATCTATAGTTCCTTCAACTAAATGCGTAAAGCTAGAAAGGTTATTAATATACTCTTTAGCAATTAGATTAATTGTTTCATCTTTTACCCTTAAAGATAATGCATCAAAAGTATCTTTTAATCTTCCATAACGTAATGAAGATTGATTTACACGCTCTTCTCTATACAACTTCCAGTAACGCTCATTAATAGGCATGTAAACTTCTTCAAAAGCGTTCATATCCATAGCCATATTTTGATCATTAAAAATTTGCTGAAAGGTTAATTTAGAGTTCTTATTGAAGTCCCAAAGTGTATGATCTAAATCAAAAAAGATGTGTTTTATATTATCCATAAATCAAAAATACAGGTATATTAAATAATATACGCTAAATTCGTGTTTAATTTAACAACAATTTATTGACACTTCAAAAACACATATTGTTTTTATGCGGTTGGTATCCATCTAGAGTATTACCAACTAATGGTGATTTTATACAACGTCATGCAGAGGCTGTTAGCTTACATAATAAAGTATCCGTTTTACATATTATTACAGATAAAAGCCTTCAAAAAGATACAGAACTTACATACCAAAAAATTAATAACGTTCACACATATATTGCTTATGTAAAACCAACTAAAAACCCTGTTTTAAAAGTTTTTTTATTTATAAAAACTTTTAAAAAATTAATGGAGCTAATTGGCGAATTTGACGTTATCCATTTAAATAAAATGTATCCGTTTGGCATTTTTACTTTCTTTAATCAAAAACCATATGTTATTACTGAACATTGGACTGGTTATTTAAAGACTAATAATGAAAAAGTAAATTGGCTTCATAAATTAATAGGAAAAATAATTGCTAAAAGAGCAAAGTATTTATGCCCTGTTTCTAAAGATTTAGCTAATGCGATGATTAACTTAGGGTTTCATGGCAACTACAACATTGTTCCGAATGTAGTAGATACTGAGCTATTTAAACCTCAAAAAAAGAATAAATCTAGTTCTTTTACTATTCTTCACGTATCTAACATGATTGATTCTCATAAAAATGTAAGCGGATTACTTAAAGCGGTTAGTAAGCTTAATTTTGATTATAAATTAATATTACTTGGTGACGGATCTCATAAGTATTTACAAAAAGCTACAGAATTGGGTATTAAAGAAAAGGTTGAATGCGTTCAACATGTAACTCACAATCATGTTCCTGATTATTTTAATAAGGCTGATATATTTGTTTTATTTAGCAATTATGAAAATCTACCATGTGTAATCTTAGAAAGCTTTTCTTGTGGAACCCCCGTAATCTCTACAGATGTTGGCGGTATTAAAGAACATTTTCCAGAAAAATTTGGTTTTCTTATTCCTAAAAACAATCAAAAATTGTTAATCCAAAAATTGGAAGAAGTGTATAATAATTATGGTAGTTTTAATCCCGAAGAAATGCATAACTATGCAGTAAACAATTTTAGTAAAATTGCTATTGCAAATGCTTTTAATAACCTCTACAAAAGTATAACGTGAAACTAATTGCTAATTTTATACAAAGTTTTTTAAAAAGAGCTGGTAGTTATATTTTTGCAGCAACAATCATTTCCAGAGTATTATCTTTTTTAAGCTCTTGGATTGCCATTCAACTTATAGAAAATAAAGAGTTAGGTGAAGTTTTATTTGCTTGGACAATTATTACTTTTATACTTCCCATGGTAGGTTTAGGATTACCTCAATCTCTCATTAGGTATGGAGCTTTAAATGATGATAAAAATTATAAACAGCAGCTTCTTCAATTCGTAATTAAAAAAGGAACTTTAGCTAGTTGTATACTAGTTATTGGTTTATCTGTAGTAGGTTTTGTGTATCCTTTTTCAATAAAAAACACAACTACATACCTACCGTTATTAGCTTTTTCAATTTTACCTTATTTTTTTCTTGAAACTATCAAAATACAATACAGGCTTCAACATAATAATAAAAAATATGCCTATGTTGAAATTATAAATCATCTGCTTCATGTGTTTTTAATAACCGCCTTAAGTAGTTTTTACAATGCCTTTGGATACGCTTTGGCTTTATTATTAACACCTACGATTACAGTTCTTTTTTTTATTTCTAATAGTAATATTTTAAAAAACAATACAACAGCTAATTTAAAAAACACTAAAGAGTTATGGAGATATGGTTTTTTTGGAGGCTTATCTAACCTTACTTCTACACTGCTATTTTCTATTGATATATTACTAATTGGTAGTATAATGAGTAAGCCTGAAATGGTTACAAACTACAAATACATTTCTTTAATTCCGTTTAGCATGTTATTCTTACCAAGGGTTTTTATTACAACAGATTTTGTTTCTTTTACAGAAAAAATAACCTCAAAAAGCTATATTTTTAAATATATAAAAAGTTATATCCTATTATTTTTACTAACTAGCATTGTATTTTTAAGTATAAGCTTAATATTTCAGCATCAACTCTTATCATTGCTTGATAGTAACTTAACAACTTACTCTCAAAGTTTTATTATTTTATGTTTGGGTGTGTGTGGTATACTAATTTTTAGAGGCTTGTATGGAAATCTTCTCTCCGCAATTGGACAAGTAAAAATCAATTATTACATCGCAGTAATTGCACTTATTGTAAATTATTTTGGGAATCAATATTTAATTCCTAAGTACGGAATTATGGGAGCTGCCATAACATCGGCTGTGTTAATGTGGGGAACAGGAATTGCAACCTTAATTTGCTTTCATTTTAATTATTATAAATTTTTATCGCTTAAAAAATCTTAAAATTTTTGACAAATTATTATACTTCAAGAAATAATATTGCTGATTTTTTGCTCCAAAACTCAGAAAATATTTAGCGATATTTTTCATTGAAGACCCTCCAAAATTAAACTCTTTATAATGAGGCTCGTATTTATAAATAGCTCTATCTATTAGAAAAGTATTTGCTCCGTTTTTTCTCATTTTTAAATCCGTAGCAGATGCAACAATACTCACTTTACCTTGATATTTTAGGAAAAATCCAGCCGCTACTAAAACACCGTCTTTATTATAAATAGACAACAAATCACCTACTTTTTTTTGTTGACTAACTTTTATTAACTCGTATAAATTTTGGTAATCTTTCTCTCGTAACTTTTTTACTCTTTTACCTATGTTTTTTTGATATAACTGAATAAACTTTCGTGCATCTCCATTCCATTTCTCTGTTAAATCATGCTTTAATGCTTTTTTTAAGTCTTTTTTACGATCTTTTCTGTAATTATTTACAATTAAATCATATGTTTTATTCAAAGAAATGTATTGAAATGATCTCACTTTTCTGTAGGGTAAAAACATTGAAAAACTATTATGTGTATTCAGCCGAGTTTCTACAAAATTAAAGCTATCGAATAAAGCAATTAAAAACTCATTTTCATCAACTACTTCATTGGAGTAAATACCTAATTCTAAAATCCAAAAAGGTGGGTAAACATATTTGGTAAATAACTTTTTACGCCAAGGAATGGGCATTACAGCATCATAATCATCTAAAACTAAAGCACTCCAATTAGTACAAGCTATATCTAAATACCATGAGAAGCCAAAAACATTACACTGTGTTGCATTGGCTATACATGTATCATATTTTTCAATGTTTATTTGTTTTCTCGAAAGAAGTTGGATCATTTTTTTGCTGCCATTTTTACCATAGTTCCATAAACTCTTTGCCAACCTTTCCAATATAAATAATTGCTTAAGCTCTCATTGTGAAATAAAGGAATAAAAGTACCATTAACTCTTTTTACTTCATTTAACAACTCTCTAATTTTCCCTATAGATTGCCTAGGTGTAAGTTTTAAATGTAAATTTAATGTTGTATCCATTAAAGCAAAAGGAAATACTTTTAACGGGGTTTGAATTTCATAATCTAAATCATAAAAATAAAAAGGTGTACAGGTACTAGCCCTGAAACCAACGTGATTTGCATACCCCATTGAATAATCTTCTAATATTTCTAAATCTATTAATTGTTGATAGGTTTTAGGTAAACTAAACCTCAGAAAATGCTGTCTAGATCGTATCATGGGCATGTTTGTTATGCCCTCTAATCGTTCTTTTTCTTTTTTTAATAAAGTAGCATTGTGAATGGTATAATACGAAGGATGTAAACCAACTCTAGCATAATCTACCATATCTTTAATAAGGAGCTTAAATTTTCCTTTGGCATACGAAATATTAGTGTCAAACGAAGAATAATCTCCTATTAAAAAGAAAAAAATCGTTTTTATATTATGTTCTTTTTTAAGCTTTAAAATTTCTTTATAAGTATCAAAAGGATCTTTTTTAATATTGAATCGAACTGCTATTCGATCCCACATATTAAATATTTTTAACTGATATGCATCTGTAAAAAAACCACCAATAGTTCTAACAATACTTTTGTATTTGTAGGCAAAGGCATTATCTACATCAATAGTAGCTATAAACTTATATTTTCTTAACGGATACGTATAGTCTGGAAATCTCTCTTTTAGGGTTTTTAGTAACTTATAAGCCCAAATATCTATTAATGGTTTCTCCAAAAAACCTTGTTGATATGCTAAACTTTCTTCAGCTGAGTATCTTCCGTGTTTATCTTTTACATGAGGTAAATATTCTTCATAACGAGTAATTAAATAAAAACTTGCTGAAAAAATATCAAACGGAATACTTGATTTAGATCCTACTCCAAAAAAACAGGGTACTTTATCCCATTTTCCCATGGTTACCTCTACATCATTTACACCTTGCTCAAAAAGCAAATGAGCACTTTTTATAAAAAACTCTTTACCTAAAGCTACATTTGTATAAGAAATCTTTGGCCCGTTAAAAGCTACAAATTCTTCTACTTTTGTAGTGAAATCGATATCTATAAGTAATATTCTTGTAAAAATATGCTTAAAAATATAACGAACGCGTGGTGTTATTTTATGTGTATAAATGAGTATCAATTCAATAAAACTAAAACAGAAAAAACTAATATTTACAGCTAAAATACTGTTTTTATCTTGAGTTATTAACGCTATTAATTGTGTACTCCTAATTAAAAAAGAAAATTTACTTTTTAACTTTTTTTAAAAGCACACCAAAAGCTCCCATTATTACACCTTCTTTAGAGTTTGAAACGCCATAAGGGTTAAATGCATCCACCTTAGTACCTCTTAAAGTCGTGTTTGCTGATACTTTTTTAGACTTTACATAAGTTGAACCTTTTATTGAACTGGCATAAAAGTCATTTAACATAGTAGTTTCATTATAAACTGAAATTTGGTTTGATTTAGAGATATTGAAGTTCAATGAAGTGTTTTTAATACCTAATGAATCTTGAAACTTTTCACTTTTTAAAATATGTAATGGAATTAACTTGTTATCCAACTGAGTGGAATTATCATTCTGAGCATTTAAGACTCCAATAGAAAAAAATAATAATATAAATTGTTTCATAGCTTTTTTTAAAAATTTTCTTTTCTAACAGTTTATGGCATATTTACTTTAATTTTAAAGCATACCTTCATCTGCAAAACTAAAATAATTCTTTTCAGTAACAATTAAATGATCTAATAATTTGATATCTAAGGTAACACCAGCTTCTTTTATCTTTTGTGTTAATTGAATATCTGCATTACTTGGTTTTAATTTACCAGATGGATGATTATGACAAACAATCATTCCTACTGCTGATAATTCTATAGCTTTTTTATACACCAGACGTATATCTACAATGGTAGCTGTTAAACCTCCTTTACTTAATTGTTGCTTAAAAATTACTTTATTAGAATTATTTAAATATAAAACCCAAAATTCTTCATGGTTTAAGTCACCAATTAACGGAACCATTAGTTTATTTACATCATTAGAACAGGTAATTTTAGGTACTATTTCAGTAGTTTCAAAATGTCTTCTTTTACCTAATTCTAATGCCGTAATAATTGCTATAGCTTTTGCCTCTCCAATACCTTTAAACTTCATTAACTCGGCAATAGATAGTTTTGCTAAATTATTTAGATTATTATTAACATGAGCTAATATTTTTTTAGATAATGTTACTGCTGATTCTTCTCTATTACCTGATCCTATTAAAATAGCAATAAGCTCTGCGTTAGAAACTATTTTTTTCCCTTTATGCAGTAGTTTCTCTCTGGGTCTATCATGTAAAGACCAAGACTTTATAGTTAACTTTTCCATATCAATTTTTCTTATCTAACAAATATAACAATTCATCTTAACCTAATAAACAGATAGCAGACACATCAACTTATTACAATTTAAAATCGTATATTTGTAAACTATTTTTATTATTTAATTTTTATATGAAAATTATTATAGCCGGGGCTGGAGACGTCGGTTTTCATTTGGCTAAATTACTATCCTACGAGTCTCACGACACATACATTATCGATTTTGATGGTGATAAATTGAATTACATTAACAATCATTTAGACGTATTTACAAAAAGAGGTGATGCTACATCTGTTAAGCATTTACAAGATCTTGGTATTGAAAATGCAGATCTTTTATTGGCTGTTACTGAAAGTCAAAATACCAACTTCACCATTGCTGTAATTGGTAAAGCTTTGGGAGCTAAAAAAACAATTGCTCGTATTAATAATCCTGAATTTTTAAGAAATGATGTTATCAACTTTAAAGATTATGGGGTAGATTTTATGATATCACCAGAAGAATTAGCTGCCAAGGAAATTAACTTGCTGTTAAATCAATCTTCTTTTAATGATACTGTTGCCTTTGAAAATGGTTTATTCAACGTTATGGGAACTACCTTGTGCTACAAGTCTCCTATTGTTGACATGACTGTAAAAGAAGCTAAAGATAAATTTAACATGGTTGATTTTATTACTATTGCTATTAAGCGTGAAGGTGTAAATCAAACCATAATACCACGTGGAGACACTTGTTATAAAATAAATGATCAAGTTTATTTTTCTGTTCCTAACTACAGCCTAGATAAGCTATATCCTATAATTGGTAAAAAACACGTTGACATTAAAAACGTAATGATTTTAGGAGGTAGTAGTATTGGTAAAAAAACAGCTAGAAATCTTTGTAGAGAGAACTTTAAAGTGAAGCTTTTTGAACGTAATAGAGATAGAGCCACTGTTTTAGCTGAAGAATTACGTCATACGTTGGTAATTAACGGAGATGGTAGAGATTTAGAATTACTTGAACAAGAAAATATTCGTGAAATGGATGCATTCATTGCTGTAACAGGTGATTCTGAGACCAATATCATGTCTTGTTTAGTAGCTAAATCTAAAGGTGTTAAAAAAACGGTAGCCTTAGTTGAAAACATGGATTATATCAATATTTCACAAACTATTGGTATAGACACCCTTATCAATAAAAAATTAATTGCTGCTAGTAACATATTTAAACACATAAGAAAAGGAGATATTTTAGCACTAGCTAACTTACACAATATAGATGCAGAAGTTTTTGAATTTCAAGTAAGTGAAGGTGCTAAAGTAACCGAAAAACCAATTAAAGATTTACGTTTTCCTAGAGAAGCCGTTTTTGGTGGAATTATTAGAGACGGAAAAGCGTTAATGTCTTTTGGTAATATGCAAATAAAACCAGGTGATAATGTAATTGTATTCTGTTTACCTGAAGCTATTACTATTGTTGAAGACTTTTTTAAATAATGGAAAATTTAAATTACAAGTTAATTTACAGATTTTTAGGAGTAACAGCAGCCATCAACGGATTATTTATGCTGTTTGCTATTCCTTTTAGCTTATACTACAATGAAAAATCTACTGGAGGTATTTTAACTGCTGGTATTATTTCAATTAGCTTAGGGTTAATTCTTTATTTTTTTAACAAACCAAAAACTAAAAACCTACAAAAAAAAGAAGGTTTTTTAATTGTTACTTTAGGTTGGTTAACCTTAACACTAACAGGTATGTTACCCTATTTACTCACTGGTAGTATTCCTTCAATTACCAATGCTTTATTTGAAACTATATCTGGGTACTCCACTACCGGATCTTCAATATTAACCGATATTGAAGCAATGCCTAAAGGAATTCTTTTTTGGCGAAGTGCAACGCACTGGATTGGTGGTATGGGTATAATTGTGCTAACTATTGCTATTTTACCGCTCCTAGGAATTGGAGGTATGCAGTTATTCATGGCAGAAGCCCCAGGCCCATCTGCTGATAAATTACACCCTAGAATTACAGATACTGCCAAAAGATTATATTTAATTTACTTCGGATTAACAATTGTAGAGTTTTTCTTATTAAAAGTTGCCGGTATGACTTGGTATGATGCAATAAATCATGCAATGGCAACTGTTAGTACGGGTGGTTTTTCTACTAAAAATGCTAGTGTTGCTCATTGGAATGGAAATCCGTTAATACAGTATATTATTATCATTTTTATGTTTATTGCCGGTACTAATTTTGTACTAACCTACTTTGCTTTAAAAGGAAAAATTAAGAGAGTAATTCAAAGTGAAGAGTTTAATTATTATTTCTTCGGAATAGTAGGTATTTCTTTACTTATTACTGGTGGAATTATCTTTTTTCAAGATCCTACACTTAAAACAACAATTACACATCCAATGACACTTGGGAAGTATGAAAGCGCTTTTAGACACTCGTTATTTTCAGTAATTTCTGTGGTTACTACTACTGGGTTTGTTACGGCAGATTTCACACAATGGAGCTTCTTTATAACGGCTATTTTCTTTGCATTATTTTTTGTTGGAGGTTCTGCAGGCTCTACCTCAGGAGGTGTTAAAATTGTTAGACACATTGTAATGCTTAAAAATAGTTTTTTAGAATTTAAAAAATCATTACATCCTAACGCAATTATTCCTGTTAGATACGATGGAAAAGCTGTTAACCAAAGTATTGTATTTAACATATTATCATTCTTTATCATCTACATGCTTATATTTATTTTAGGTTCTGTAGTGTTAGCTATGTTTGGCTTAGACATAAAATCTGCTTTAGGAGCATGTGCTTCATCATTAGGTAATATTGGTCCAGCTATAGGAAGTGTAAGCCCTGTTGATAATTTTGCACATTTATCTTCAGGAGCTAAATGGGTTTGCTCTTTCTTGATGCTTATTGGTAGATTAGAACTCTTTACTGTTTTAGTTTTATTTACCCCTTTTTTCTGGAGAACAAACTAATTACGCTTGTAACTAAAAAATATACGCTTGTAACCTTTTTAAACAATTTAACTTCATGATAATATAGTTTTGAGTAATTAATAACCAATACTTAACAATCATGAATTCATTAAAAAAAATAATCGGGCTTTTATTTATTTGTTTCTTTTTATCTAACTCGTCGATAAATGCTCAACAAGAGGGATTTCTAGGAGAAGTTAAAATGTTTGCGGGAAATTTTGTTCCTAGAGGATGGGCACTTTGCCAAGGTCAATTACTTCCAATAGCACAAAATCAAGCTTTATTTGCTATTATAGGAACTATTTATGGGGGTGACGGAAGAACAACATTTGCTTTACCTGACTTAAGAGGTCGTATACCTAGGGGAACTGGAAATGGTCCAGGGTTACAAACTGCTATTATCGGACAAAAAGGTGGTACTGAGTTCAAAACTTTATCTTTATTAGAAATGCCTGTTCACAGTCACGGGGCTACATTTAATTCCGATGGAGGAACGCCAACTAACATTTCTATCTCAATTCCCGCTGTTGATGATACAGGAAACACAGCTGAACCTGGAAACACATCATCTTTTGCCAAAATAGAAACTAGTTCAGGTGAGGAACTAAACGTTTATTCAAATGCAAATCCAGACACTAATTTAAAACCTTTTAATGCAACAGCCATCATCAACGCCAGTGGCACAGTAACAGTTGGTAATAATGGAGGCAGTCAATCTTTTGACAATAGACAGCCATACACAACAATCAATTACATAATTTGTATTAATGGTGTATTTCCTTCCAGAGATTAATTTTTAATTATAAGATAACAACAATTACCATAATTATAGTATATTGCTGTTAATTAACTTCTTAACTAAAAAACTATGTATAAAAAATTACTATGCATTTTAATGCTACTATTATGTACCATTAATTTACAAGCTCAATGGGCTTTAGGTGATATAGTATTTACAGCCTACCAATCAGATGCTTTATCTAATCCTTCAGGAGAAAATGATCAATTCACTTTCTTATTACTAAGAGACGTAAGTTCAGGCGAACAAATTGAATTTACAGAGAATGGATGGTTAGCAGCCGGTGGATTTAGAACAGGGGAAAACACTGTTACCTTTACTTTTGGACTTGATCTTCCTGCTGGTACTGAGGTGTCGATCGATGCTAGTTTAGCAGCAAAATTAGCTGATGATAGCTCAGCAGGAACCGTTACTGGTAATGGCTTAGCTCTTTCAACTTCAGGAGATCAAATTTTTGCTTATGATCCAGCAAATACTCCTTCTGTAAGCAACCAAACAGGGTTTATCGCTGCTATACACATGAATGGGGCTTGGGATGCTGACGCTACTTCAACAACAACATCTGCTAAACCAGCTATATTTGATACCTTAGCTAATTCAGCTTTTAATATTGAACCTGAAGCTGATAATGGAATTTTTAACTGTGCTTCTGGTGCAACTATTAAAGGGGTTCCTTCTGTACTTAGAGCTAATATTCATAATAGTAGTAACTGGAATACTACTAATTTAAATGATAACGGAGACCAACCTTCAAATTGTGGATTCGAAGTAGTATTTGTTTGGAATGGTGCGACTGATAATGATTGGTCTAACTCTTTAAATTGGATGGCTGGGGAAACTCCTACTTCTGGTTATGGTGTTCTAATACCAAGCACTGGTGTTACTAATTTCCCTACTATTAACTCACCAGCAAGCGTGAAGTTTATTAACATAGCTTCTGGTGCTTCATTAATTGCTAATGCAAGTGTAACAGGCGATGCAACATACACTAGAAATTTACCAACCACAAATTGGTATTTAGTTTCAGCTCCAGTAGCTGGAGAAACACAGGAAGACATTATCGCAAATCATGCTTTTGCTACAGGTAGTGGAAGTAATATTGGAATTGGAGCATTCACCAATAACGGTACTTCACCATGGGTTTATGCTACCGCATCTTCTACAGGACCATTAGTAGCTGGTTCAGGAGTATCTATGAAATTAGCTGCAGCTGGTGATATTTCAATCACAGGTACTATTAATTCTTCAGATATTAATTTTCCAATTGCAACAGGAACTAGAAATAACTTTAATCTAGTAGGTAATCCTTATACTGCATATGTAAATTCAGCTACATTCACTTCTGCAAATACCAGTTTATTATCGGAAGAAACGGTATGGTTATGGGATGGCACACAATATGTAACTTATAATGCTGTTAGTCCTATTCAAATAGCTCCGTCACAGGGATTTTTTGTAAATGCAAGTGGTTCTGGAAATGTAACTTTTACAACGTCTAATCAAAGTCACCAAGCATCAGATACTTTTATGAGACAAAACTTAGATAAACTTGAATTAATAATTCAAAGCGATAGTAACATAAGTAATACTAAAGTATTTTTTGTAGACAATAAAACTACTGGATTTGATAACGGTTACGACAGCAGTATGTTTGGTGGTACTACACAAAACTTTGCTGTCTTTACAGAGTTATTATCTAATAATGATGGTAAAAAGTTAGCTATCCAAACACTACCTAAAAATGATATTGAAACAAGAGTTATACCTGTTGGAGTTATTGCAGATGCAGGGAAACAAATAACTTTTTCTGTAAATAATGTAAACTTACCTACTGGAATATCTATTTATTTAGAAGACAGAGAAACTGGTGAATTTTACAACTTATCTGAAAATAGCACTTCTATAAATATTGAAAACTCTTTAAATGGAGTGGGTAAATTTTATCTACATTTAAGTGTTAATAGATTAAGTACTGATGATATTATTAAAAACAATAACGATATCAGTATATACAAATCAAATTCTAATGAAATTACCATAAGCGGGTTACAAGCTAAGGGTAATGTACTTGTTTATTCTTTAATTGGTAAAGAGGTGTTTAAAACAACTGTTAACTCTAATGGATATAGTAAAATAAGCACTCCAACACTACCTGCAGGAGTATATATTGTTAAGGTTACCTCAGAAAAAGGAACTAAGACTCAAAAGTTAATCTTTAAATAAAAACACCCCTACTCACATGAAAAATAACAAAAAACAACAAGAAGATATATCACGTAAAGAGGCACTTAAAAAAATAGGTAACTATGGTAAATATGCTGCTTTAACAGCTCTTGGAACATATTCAATTTTAAATCCTAAAAAGGCGCAAGCGCAAAGCCCAGAAGATCCAGGAACTGATTTTTAATTACTTTACAGAATTTAGAAAAAAAATCCTCAATATACTTTGAGGATTTTTTACTTTTAACATGAAAAAAAACATTTTAACGCAACAAATTGATAACAAAACTATTACTTGGTTACGTAAAACCAATCAATATGTATTGTTAGAAAATAAAACTGCTGATATTTTAATTGATTTAGACAGTAAAATCCCTATAAATAACATTGCCTCTAAATTAAGTGATGAATTAAACATACCTACTAAAGAGGCGAAACTTTTTATACAAGAACTTGAACATCAATTTTTAAACAATACTATTAAAAATGATGAAAATAAACTTCAAGAAAACATCGATACTCCTTTAGCTTATGATGTTATAAAGTGCTACAAAATAAATGATATAATAATAAAAGTTTGCTTTGAAAGTGAATATGAATTATCATTAATTCACCCAAAATTTGCTCATTTAGTATCTACCAATGTAAAAGAAAAACATCTTTTTGAAGTGTTTTCAAAAAATGAAAAAACTCATTTAATAGTTAATGGGTCTCATATTGGATCGTGGCATCAAAAAGAGATTCATTTTTTTCAGGGTAAATTTTCTATGGAGTTAATTCAAAAAATCCATCAGAAAGAAGAAAAAGAATGGATGGGTATTTTTCATGCATCAGCTTTATCTAATGGAAAAGAATCTATACTGTTTTTAGGAGACTCTGGTAACGGAAAAAGTACTTCATTATCAATCTTACAAGCTAATGGCTATATATGTTTAGCAGATGATTTTGTCCCTATTGATAAAAAATCACAAAATGTTTTTAGTTTCCCTTCTGCTATATCAATAAAAAAAACGGCCCTACCAGTTTTAACATCAATGTATCCTGAATTAGAACATGCAGCAGAATATCATTTCAAAAAATTGAACAAAATTGTTAGGTATCTACCACCTAACAATAATGATTATTCAACTCATCTTCCGTGTAATAATTTAGTTTTTATTAAGTATGAAAAAGATTCAGAAATTAATATTAATAAAATAAATAAAGAAGAGGCTTTTATTCAATTAATTCCAGACACGTGGCTTAATCATTGTGAAAAAGCAGCAACCTCATTTTTACAATGGTTTTCTAAAACTAATTGTTATCAACTAACCTATAGTAATAATAACAAAATGATAAGTACGGTAAAAAAAATATTTAATAATGAATTATAAAAACACACTCCTTTTTATAAGTAAATGCCTAACTATCAATCATGAATCTAAAAACAAAAAAGAGATTGAGCATCAACTGCTAAATACAGATATTAACTGGGATTTTGTGGTTAAGGTTAGTACTACTCATTATGTTTTTCCTGCATTGTATTGTAATTTAAAAAGAGCTAATTTATTAAATTATGTTCCCAATGAGTTAGTGAACTACATGATTCATATTTCTGATTTGAACAGAAACCGAAATCAACAAATTATAACCCAAGCTCATGAAATTAACAACATCTTGCTAAAACATAAGATTATACCTATTTTTTTAAAAGGTACCGCTAATTTACTTGAAGGACTTTATAATGATATTACCGAAAGAATGGTTGGAGATATTGATTTTTTAGTTGAAGATAAACATTATAAAACTACAATTAAAATACTACAAGAACATGGTTACTCTGAGCACAACCCTATTCATAAAAACACTCCTATTGAACATAGGCATTATCCTAAAATGGTTAAAAGTGGTAAAATAGCATCCATAGAGGTGCACAAAGCAATGGTTAGTCATGAAAAATTTAATGAATTCGACTATGAATTTGTTTCAAAATCTTTTAGAAAAATTAACAACTTTCATCTTTTAAGCGCACAAAACAGCTTAGTATTAACGTGTATTAATAAACAATTAAACGATAAAGGCTATCAGTTCAAAAGTATTGCTTTAAGAAATGCTTATGATTTGTTTTTACAATCTAAAAAAACGGATTCGCTCCAAGCCATAAAGCAACTTAATCACGCTGATGTTCTTAATAATTTTCTTTACAGCTCTTATTTACTTTTTAACAAACCTAAGTCTATTACATATCAAAATTCAGAAAATGCCAATAAGTTTGTCGAAAAGCAATGGTATTGGTTAGAAAATCCTGAAAAATACGGTCGCTTTAAAAAAATAACTCAATTTAAAATTTTACTCAAACACAGAGCAGGTATTATTATAAAATCACTTTATAATAAAAAGTTTAGAAACTATACTGTTAGTAAAATTAAATCAATGTTTTTAACTCGTTAAAATCTAAACCTCCGTAATTTCCAGAACTCATTAACAACAATGCTGTATTGTTAATTTTTTCAGCAAATAAAAATTTTTTAAATTCTTCAGGTGATGTAAAAATTATCAAATCTTCTCTATTGAAAGCAGTTGCTATTTGCTCTTTAGTAACCTCATCTAATTGTTTTATTTTTACCGCATGAGGCGAATAAAACACAACGGCTTTATCTGCATTACTTAAAGCTCCTTCATATTCTGCTAAAAACGATGCGTTTAAACTACTATAAGTATGTAATTCTAAACAAGCTAGTAAAATTCTATCATTATATTGATTTTTAACAGCCTGAGTAGTTGCCAATACTTTTGATGGAGAATGCGCAAAATCTTTAAATATAACAGTTGATGAGTTTTCAGCTATCTTTTCTAAGCGCTTACTCGCTCCTTTAAAACTTACAATAGCTTCATAAAAATCGTCTTCATCTATTCCCATATGCTGGCAAATCCATTTTGCACCTGCCAAATTCTGTAAATTATGTTCGCCAAAAATCTCTAATGGTAAATCTCCTTCATTAGTTTCTAAATAGGTAATACCATTATCTATAAAATACTTTGGAATCGTATATGGATACTTTTTAATGGCATTAGTTGCTGATTCAACTATTTCTCTTACTTCATTATCTTCCTCATTATAAACCATAATACCACCATTAGTAAGTGAATTGGTAAATATTGTAAATTGGTCTACATAGTTTTCATAAGTCGGAAAAACATTTATATGATCCCAAGCAATTCCACTTATTAAAGCTATATTAGGCTGATATAAATGAAACTTTGGACGCATATCTATTGGTGAACTTAAATACTCATCTCCTTCTAAAACAATAAAATCATTTTCATTAGTTAAATGCACCATAGTCTCAAAGCCTTCTAACTGGGCTCCAACCATATAATCTACTTCTTTATCATGATAATTCATCACATGTAAAATCATAGAAGTTATGGTTGTTTTCCCATGAGAACCTCCAATAACTACACGAGTCTTATTTTTAGATTGCTCATATAAAAACTCTGGATAAGAATAAATTTTTAATCCTAATTCTTGAGCTTTCAATAACTCTGGATTATCTTTTTTAGCATGCATTCCTAAAATTATAGCATCAAGATTAGACGATATTTTTTCTGGAAACCACCCAAACTCTTTTGGTAACAATCCTCTTTCTTCTAATCTAGTTTTAGACGGATCATGAATTGTGTCATCACTTCCTGTTATTTTATATCCTTTATTATGTAATGCAATGGCTAAATTGTGCATTGCACTTCCTCCAATAGCTATAAAATGAATGTTCATGTAAAAATATTTAGGTGTAAAGATAATGAAGTCTAAAAAAACATAACGCTTCAAAAAAGTTAAACATTAAGCTATAAACTTCATGAAAAGCTAGCAAAAATAGCTAAACTCCTAATTAATAATTGTGTAATCTAAAAAAAAGACGCACTTTTGCGCGTTGGATTAAATGTACTACCACATAGTATCTTCCATTTTAACATTTAATTAAATTACATGAAAAAAAATTACCTAATTAATTTTACAATTAGGCTGGTTTCTCTGTTGCTTTTTTCAGCAATTCTATTGCATACAAGTACAGTAATAGCACAATGTGCTGGACAAGATAATACTGTTACTATTTGTAATAAAGAACAAGATGCTAGCTTAGAAAACTTTGACTTATTCAGTCAATTAAACGGTACTCCACTTACCGGAGGTACTTGGTCTAGTGAAGACCCTATTAACACAAGCTTATTAAACTCTGCCACAGGTGAAGTAAATTTATGGCTTATTAACAGGTTTGGTACTCATATTTTTACATATACCAATGAAACCTGTAATGAAAGTGCTTCGGTAACTATTAACCTTGGTGGTTATCCTGGTGAAGATAATATTGATGGGGGGGCTAATGCCTGTAGTGATGATTCTGCGGTTAATTTATTTACTTTTTTAGATAATGAATTAACAAATATTAGAGCAGATATTAACGGAACTTGGGAAGAAGCTCCTGCTACTTTAACAGGTCATTTAAGCGAGAATATATTTAATGCGCATGAAGCCGGTCCTGGAACTTACACATTTACGTATACCGTAGATGCTGTTGATACTTGTTTGCCTGAGTTTGCAACCGTGGTTTTAGAAGTACATCGCTCACCTGAGGCTGGTGATGATGGGATTTTAATATTTTGTCAAAATGAAGACTTCTCTCCTTTTACAAATCTTAATTTAAACGATTTCATAGTTGGTGAAGACGCTAACGGAATTTGGAGTGATGGAAGCGCTACAGGTCAAATAACCTCACCTTCAGACAATACAATTAACTTACAAGAAATTTATGATAATTTTGGCGTAGGTGATTATATTTTCACTTACACTGTTTATCCAGATCATGGTGTTTGTGATGAAGAATCTTCTTCAGTAACCATCTCTATAACGAACATTAATGGACAGTTTGAAATTAACAATCATTGTCTTGGTGCTCCATTAAACATTGACATTTCATACACCAACCTTTTAAACATTCCTTTTTCTCATGATTTTGAATTAGAAATTAGAAATGCCAATAATGAGGTAATACACACGGAAATTGTTGAAGATTTAGCTGTAACCACTCAAGGACAAATAGCTATAGATCCATCTCCAATTACAACACCTGGAATGTATACTGTTTCAGCTGTAAATATTAGTAATGTAGACGGACTTATTTGTGATTCTTTAACAATTGCTGAGGGTAGTTTTGTTGTATACAACGCAACTGCAAGTATAGAAGAATTATGTTTTGAAGAAGATTTTGTAGATATATCTATAGAAAACTTTTTAGACAATACAGGAAATCCTGCAAACGAAACCATTCCTATAAATTATACAATTACACATATTGGTTCTGGACAATCTACCTTAGTTGAAAATCAAGAAATTACTTTTTCTAACGGTATTGCTAATTTACCAATAGATATCTCCAGCTATCCAAATACCTCAAACGATTACAATTTAGTAATTAATGCACCTAACAATAATGGTTTTGAATGCATTAATTTAAACTTTACAGCAAGTTTAGTGCCTGATGATATTCAATTAAGTGTTGCTATTGATAATCAATGTAATGCAACAAATGTTGTGACTGTTATAGATGCTCCATTATTATCAAACGGAGAATATACCGTTACTTATGAAGTTCGTGAAGTTGGAAATCCTACACTTTTAGAAGATTTAGAAGTTGTGTTTAGAGGCGGACAGGTAAACAATCAAGTTAATATTACCAATTTAAATCCGGGTAACTATGAAATTATTCTACGTAGTACTCAAAACGATACGCACCCATGTAGAACAACTTTTGATTTTGAAATAACAGAATACTTTTCTATCGGAGGAATTCCAGATGCCCCAGTATTAAATAATTCACAAACTTTTTGTTTTGATAATTATACTCCAAACGGACCTACAATAAATAATATTGTTGTTGACCAAGGCGAGAATTTAGTATGGTATGAAAGCGAAGATGCTACATCACCTCTAGATATTGATACCGTATTAATTGATGGTGAAGATTACTTTGTTTCAGCTACCAATCCTACAAATAACTGTCAAAGTTCAGATAGATCTATCGTTATTGTGAATATAATCACAACCAATACCATTACAAGTAACGAAGTGAATCCTGTTTTTTGTAGTAGTGATAATGCAACATTGGCTAATTTGGATGCTACAGCCATCAACGGAACAGTAGTTTGGTACGATAGTGAAACGGGAGGAAATATTTTAGACCCTTCAACAACACTAATCAATAATACAAGTTATTATGCTGTTGAAAGTGTAGGAACCTGCGAAAGCGCTACAAGGTTACAATTTAATGTTACTGTAGTTGCACCTCCTACTCCACAATTTATAGGTAGTACTCTTATGTGTGCTTTAGACAATCCTACAATTTTAACGTTGGAAGAACAAATAACTATAAATGAAGGTTTTGAATTAATTTGGTATGACGCTTCGGAAAATGAAAATGAAATTGACAGCACTACTTTATTAGAAGAAGGTGTTGTGTATTATGTAGCTAGTATAGATCCAAATACAGGTTGTGAGAGTGATAAAATCACTATTAGTGTAGTATTATCTGAATGTAATCCTGAAGATTATGACTTTTTTATCCCAGACGGATTCTCGCCTAATAACGATACTGTAAATGATACTTATTACATTCCTTACATCGAATATTTCTATCCAGATTATGAATATGAAATCTTCAATCGCTACGGTCAATCCATGTTTAAAGGAGATATAAACCAACCTGAATGGAATGGTAAAAACAACGGAACAGGTAATGATGCTACAAGCGGTGTTTACTTCTATGTTCTTAAGTACAACAAAAATAATTTAAAGCCTAAACAAGGAAGAATTTATTTAAGTAAGTAAATTCTGAATATAATATAAATGAAAAAATTAATCATATTTCTTGTAGTGCTAACATCCGTTTTTGTTAGTTACGCTCAACAAGATGCTCAGTATACACAATATATGTATAACCAAAGTGTAGTGAACCCAGCATATGCTACGTCAGATTTGGGGGTTATTAATTTTGGTTTTATGCATCGTTCACAATGGACAAATGCAGTAGGTGCTCCAAAAACTTATAATTTATTTGCGCACGCACCTCTAAGTAATAAAATTGAAGTTGGCTTATCTATAGTAACCGATAATATTGGAGAAGATATTTTGAAAGAAAATAATTTTTATGCTGATTTCGCTTATATTTTAAAACTAAGTGAGTCACAAAAACTTTCATTAGGATTAAAAGCTGGTTTTACTAGTTTTAATACCAATTTTAACGGATTTAGGTTTCCTGATGACGACCCTGTAAACGGAAGTATAACTAGTGATGATGCATTTGATAATCAAAATAGTATTTTTCCAAACTTTGGTTTTGGTGCCTTTTATTATACAGAAAATTATTACGTAGGTCTTTCTGCTCCTAACCTTTTACAAAGTAAACATTTAGAAGAAAACCGTGGAGTTAATAGTATTGGTGGTGAAGAAATTCATATGTTTTTAACCGCTGGTTATGTGTATCAACTAAGTGACATGGTACAATTAAAACCAGCAATTTTAGCAAAAGCTGTAAAAGGCTCACCTATTGTATTAGACACCTCATTAAATGTATTATTTAACAACCGTTTTGAAGGTGGCTTGGCTTACAGGATAAACGACTCTTTCAGTGCCATGTTTAATGTAAGAGCTACAAATACATTAAGAATAGGATATGCCTTTGATTACACAACCTCTAATTTAAACAACTACAACTCCGGAACACATGAAATTATGGTGTTGTATGATTTAGATTTAATCGGACTGAAAAAAGGCTTTGATAAATCACCAAGATTCTTTTAAAACATGCACATAATGAAAAAAACACTACTTATTTTAATAGCATTATGTAACGTTTTTATTACGAATGCTCAAAGTTCTCAAAGATTAGAGAGAGCTAATAAATATTTTGAAAGGGCTTATTATAATGAAGCTATTCCCATTTACGAACAAGTTTTTGAAAATAAAAAAAGCTTTGAAGTAATTAAGAATTTAGCAGATTGTCATTACTATGTAAACAACCTTGAAAGAGCTTCTGATTTATATAAATACCTAATTAAAAACTACAGAAAGTTAGTTACAGAAGAAGAATATTTTAGGTATGTTACCACATTAAAAGCTAAAAATAAATATAATAATGCCTATAAAATGATGCATTATTATTACACAAATTCTAAAAATGAAGAAGGTTTAAAAAATCTTGAGGAAGCTACAACCTATTTAGAAAATGTAAAAGCAATAGGAGAACGTTATCAAATTAAAAATGTAGGTATTAATACACCAAACTCTGAATTTGGAGCCATTGCATTCGGAAATGATATTGTTTTTTCTGCTCCAAAAAAGGAAAGCTCATTTTTAGATAAAATGTATGGGTGGAACGGACAACATTATTTAGATTTTTATTCAGTACATAAAAATAATATTCATTTAGGTGATAGTATTGCTACTCATTTCGCTACAAGTTTAAATTCTAAACTTCATGAGGCTAACATTATATTTACAAAAGACGGAAAAACAGCTTATTTTACTCGTAACAACCTTGTAAAAGGAAAACGTAAAAAAGACAGTAAAAAAGTAACCCATTTACAAATTTACAAAGCACAGTTTGAAGATGGTGAATGGAAAAACATAACCTCTTTACCTTTTAATAGTAATGATTATTCTACAGAACATCCTGCATTAAGTATTGATGAAAAAACATTGTACTTTGCCTCTGACATGCCCGGAAGTTTAGGTTCTTTTGATATTTACGCAGTTACTATAAATAATGATGGAAGTTACGGGAAACCAATAAACCTTGGACCAACCATTAACACAAAAAGGAAAGAGCAATTTCCGTTTGTAAGTGAAGACAATAAGTTATATTTTTCATCGAACGGACATCCTGGTTTTGGATCTTTAGATGTATTTGTATCTACAATCAATGATACTAAATTTAGCAAACCAGATAACGTTGGATTTCCTGTAAACTCTGGATACGATGATTTTTCATTCTTCATAAACTCAACTACTAAAGAAGGATTTTTCGCTTCAAACAGACCCGGTGGTAAAGGTGGTGATGATATTTATCAAATAACAGAACAAAAGCCTTTAATTATTAAAAAGTGTAAGCAAATTATTGAAGGTACAGTTACAGATATTGACACTAAAGAACTTCTTCCAAACACCTTAATTGTTATATATGAGAATGAGGTAGAGCTTCAAAAAACACTAACCGATTCTTATGGTAAATTTAATTTTGAAGTGGCTTGTAACAGTTCTTTTACCATAAAGGCTAGTAAAGACGGTTATACCAAAAATCAAAAAACAGTTAGTACCGATAAAACTCGAAATAAAACTAACAACGCATCTTTAACTTTAAAATCTTTAGAACAAATTGCTAAAGAGGAGAAAGAAGCTCTTGCGCTTAAAAAAGCACAAGAAGAGCAGCTGAAAATAGAAAATGCTGAAAAATTAAAGCTTCAGCAAAAACAAAAAACAGAAGATGTTATAGCTAATGAAGACAATATTGTAAAAGAAAAAGGCCAAATTATAGTCAAAACAGAAGAAGTTAATTTTGATTATAAGTTATGGTACTTAAGAAGAGATACTAAAAAAGCCATTGATAAAGTAATTGACTTAATGAAAAAATATCCAGATATGATTGTTGAAATAGGCACGCATACAGATATTAGAGGAAATAGCAGATACAACAAAGAGCTTTCTCAAAAAAGAGCAACCTCTGTTAGAATGTATTTTATGGAAAAAGGTATTGAACCAGACAGGATTTCTGCAATTGGTTATGGTGAAACAAAACCACTTATAAAATGTAAAACGGAAGACGCTTGTACTGAAGAACAACATGAGGTTAACAGGCGATCAGAATTTGTAATTAAAAGAATATTTTAACATAAAAATAATAAAACGAGTCTATAATGGCTCGTTTTTTGTTTTTCATAACTAAACACTTAAGTTACAAACTAATTTACGCATTATAATTGTGTAATTAACACATAACTTGTAATTTAAGAAACCCAATTAAAACAGCGTTATGAAAAAACTTACACCAATACTACTTACTCTTTTTTTATTTTCTATCACATTAAATGCACAGGAGAATTATGAAGAATTATGGAGTGAAGTTCATAAGTATGAACTAGATAATCTTCCAAAATCAGCTTTAAAAGTTGTTGAAAACATTTATAAAAAAGCCGATCTAACAAATAATTCTCCTCAAATAATTAAAGCACTCATTTTTAAAAGTAAGTTTTCTTTAATCCTAGAAGAGGATGCACAATTAAAGATTGTTAATGATTTAAAAAAACATATTAACAATGCTAAATTTCCTACTAAAAATGTACTGGAAAATATTTTAGCCAATTTATACTGGCAATATTTTAATCAGAATAGATGGCGTTTTTACAACCGTACAAACACCAACAGCAAGGTGAATATTGATGATTTTAGAACTTGGGATTTACAAACACTTTTTAAAGAAATTCATAAATATTATCAACTATCAATAAACGATAGTGAAAAGCTACAAAAAATTCCTGTAAAAACTTTTAGTGATATTATTGATATTGATAAGAACGCTGAAAAATACAGACCTACTTTGTATGACTTTTTAGCTCATAATGCCTTAGAATTTTATCAAACTAATGAAACCAACATTACCCAGCCATCTTATCAATTTAAGTTAAAAGATAGCGACTTAATTTGTGATGCTAATCATTTTAGCGATATGAAAATCACTAGTAAAGATTCGTTATCCCTTCAATTAAATGCTTTAAAAATTTATAAAAAACTAATCAAATATCATTTATCAAAAAATAACGTAAATGCACTAGCTGATGTTGATTTATTGCGTTTAGATTTTGTGAAAAAACATGCATCTTTTAACAATATAAATAAATTATATTTAGAAACATTACAACAAACAGCTCAGCAGCATAAAAATCATGAAATTAGTGGTTTATATGACCACAGAATCGCTTTATTGTATAGAGAAAAAGCTAATACCTACCATGCTGCAAATAATAAGAATCATCAATTTAAAAATGCAGATGCGGTAGAAATTTGCAAAAAAGTAATCGATAAGTTTCCAAAAACTAAAGCTGCTAAACTGTGTACTAATTTACTTAATGATATTACACAAAAATCCTTAGCTATTAAGGCTGAAGAACATGTGCCAAGCCAAGTATTTTCTAAAATATTAGTTACTTATAAAAATATTGATGAACTTGATGTGACAATCTACTCAATATCTGAAAAACAAGATGAGAGTTTTAAAGCTATCTACAAACAAGAAGAAAAAATAAATTTTATAGCAAAACTAAAACAAGTTGCTAATTTTCAAGAAAAATTAAAAAACGAAAAAGATTATCAACAACACAGTTCAGAAATTGTTTTACCAAAACTTGGCAAGGGAAAATTTTTAATAGTTGCTAAAAATAATTCAGATACTAACGAAGTAATTATTAAAACTCAAACAATACAAGTTACCAACCTAGTTTTAGTAACCGATAAAAAAAATAACGAAAATATATTTAGAGTTTATAACCGATTAAATGGTAAACCACTAGCAAATGTAAAAATTCAATTAAGTAATAAAAAACACAGATACGGAAATAAAATAAATAAAAAACTAACCACTAATAACAACGGTTTTGTAAGCCATACTTATAATAAAGATTATTATAATGTATCAGCCAAACTTACTTTTAACGATGATGTTGCTTACTTTGATAATATCTATCTAACAAGAAGATATAACAATAATTATCATGATAACAATGTTATCACAAATGTTAGCATTTTTACAGACAGAGCTATTTACAGACCTGGACAAACTGTTTATTTTAAAGGTATCGCACTAGAAAAATTCAAAAATAAATCTGAAGTTTTAGCACATGATTATCTGTTTGTAAACTTTAAAGATGCGAACGGACAACTTATAAAAGAACTAGAACTTAAAACCAATGATTTTGGCTCATTTTCTGAGGAATATAAAATTCCTGAAATTGGACTTACTGGTAATTTTAATATTGAGGTTATTATTAATACTAAAAGGTTTTATAAAAGTATTGCTGTTGAAGAATATAAAAGACCAAAATTTCAAACCGAATTTAAACCAGTAACTAAAACATACAAGGTTAATGATTCTGTTACTGTTACAGGAATCGCCAATGCTTATTCTGGCGCTTCTATAAGTAATGCTAAAGTTGTTTACAGGGTTCATAGAAAAGTTCAATATCCTAGATGGTATTGGTGGTCATATTGGAGAAAACCAAGTTTTAATAGCGCTCCTCAAGAAATAACTTATGGAGAAACAGTAACCAACAGCAATGGAGAATATTTTATTAAGTTCAAAGCACTTCCAGACGAAAGTGTTGCCGTAAAAAACCAGCCAATTTTTACCTATGAAATTACTGCTGATGTTATAGATATTAATGGAGAAACAAGAACTTCGACTACAAATGTTAAAGTAGGATATCACACTATGATACCGAATATAGAATTTGACACTCGAATCAATAAAAAATCAAATAGTACTCCAATCCATATTAGTATAAATAATCTTAATGGAGAAAAAGTAAAAGCATCTGGAACAATTAAAATATTCAAGTTAAAAGCTCCTGAAAATATTTACAGAAAAAGACCTTGGCAAAACCCAGATTATCAAATCATTGCTAAAGACCAGTTTACTAAAAAGTTTCCGTATGAAAGTTATACCAATGAAGATGATTTTCATAACTGGGGAAAAGAAAAACTAGTTTTTGAAGAACAATTCTCCTCTATAGCTGAGAAGAAAATTGTATTGAGTAAAATAAAAAAATGGAAATCTGGTAAATATATTATTACGCTAGATGTAAAAGATTCATTAAATCAGTCGGTATCCGATATTTTATATTTTGACGTATATGCTGACACTGATAAACTTCCAGCTGATAATCAGATTTTTAATATATCTACCAATAAAAAAGAATTTAAACCTGGCGATGAAGTAGAACTTACGGTTAGCTCTAATGCTACTAATTTACACTTAACCTTATTTGTAGAAAAAAACAATAAAATATTTTCTAAGCATTATTTTAATTTAGATAAAAGTTATAAAAAAATTAAAATACCTGTTACCAAAAATGATTTAGGCGGTTTTGGTATTACTTATCATTACATTTACAGAAATAGTTTTTATGCTTCATCTTATAAAATAGAGGTTCCTTATCCTTCTAAAGAAATTGAAATTACTACTAATACATTTAGAGATAAAATATCACCAAATTCACTAGAAAAATGGAGTTTTAACATTAAAGGCCCCAAAAAAGATGTTGTACTTGCAGAAATACTTGCAAGTATGTACGATGCGTCTTTAGATCAATTTGCTACAAATAATTGGACATTTAATCCTTTTAACTTAAAAAACTATTATGTTACTAATTATGCTAGTGCAAACGCTAGTATAGGAATCATTAATTTTAATACCATTACAAACCCTCAAAAAAAGTCAATTTACATTCCTAACCAAAAACGCAATACATTTAATTGGTTTGGTTTTAGCCTTAATAATAATAAGTGGGTATATAAAAATTACCTTAGAAAACTTACCATGCAGAGAACTAAATTTGACGGAACTTTATCTGGGGTGGTTGAAGATGAAACTGGTCCGTTACCAGGTGTTAGTGTACTTATAAAAGGTACAAACTATGGAACAGAAACAGATTTTGATGGCAATTTTGAAATCAAAGTAAACAAAGGTGATATTGTACAATTTAACTATGTTGGTTTTGAAACAATTGAATTAACTGTGGAAGATTTTAATAAGGCTTATATTTTAATGGAGGGAAGTAATACACTTGATGAAGTTGTAGTTGTTGGCTATGGTACACAGAAAAGAAAAAAAATGAGTAAAGTGCTAGAAGGTAAAGCAGCTGGAGTAACAGTATCAGAAAATTTAGAAACTGTTAATTCTGAGGCTGATTCAGAGATCGATGAAGTAACTGAAAATAAACAATCATTATCCCAAATTAAAGCAAGAAAAAACTTACAAGAAACAGCTTTCTTTTACCCGCATTTAACTACCGATAAAGAAGGTAACGTAAGTTTTAGCTTCACAACTCCAGAAGCATTAACTACATGGAAATTGCAACTTTTGTCACATACTAAAAATTTAGAGTATGCTACAAAAACACTTGAAGCTGTTTCTCAAAAAGAGCTAATGGTAACTCCAAATGCTCCGAGATTTTTGCGTGAAGGTGATACCATTACCTTAAGCTCTAAAATAAGTAACCTTACTAAAAGTAAGTTATCAGGAAACGCTCAGTTGTTTCTAACGGATGCTATTACAGGAAAAAATATTGATGTAGCCCTTAAAAATACAGATAAACAGCAAAGTTTCAGTGTTGATTCTAAAGGAAATACACAAGTATCATGGCAATTAATAATACCACCCACTGTAAGTTCTGTAAAATATAAAATTGTTGCGCAAGCAGGCAATTTTAGTGATGGTGAACAAAACATTCTTCCTGTTTTACCAAACAGAATGTTAGTTACAGAAACCTTACCTATGTGGATTGGAAGCAATCAAACAAAAAACTTTAACTTAGATAAACTTAAAAATTATACCTCAACTACGTTATCACATCATAAATTAACACTTGAGGTTAGCTCAAACCCCGTTTGGTACGCTGTTCAAGCGCTTCCGTATTTAATGGAATATCCGTTTGAGTGTGCTGAACAAACATTTTCTAGGTATTACGCAAACTCATTGGCTAGTCATATTATCAATAAAAACCCAAAAATTAAAACGGTTTTTGAAAGCTGGAAAAATTCTGATGCTATGTTGAGTAACTTAGAAAAAAATCAGGAATTAAAGTCTTTATTAATCCAAGAAACACCTTGGTTACGCGGTGCGCAATCAGAAAAAGAACAGAAAAAAAGAATTGCTTTGCTGTTTGAACTTAACAAACTAGAAAACAACCTATCTAAAGCTATTCATAAACTATCTGACCTACAATTAAATAACGGAGGATTCCCTTGGTTTAAAGGCGGTAATTATCCTAATATATACATTACCAATCATATCACTACTGGTTTTGGTCATTTAAACAAATTAGGAATTGCTAATAACGATAGTAAGATTCAAAAATTACTTAAAAAGTCTGTTGCATTTTTAGACAATGAAATTGTAGCTACTTATAACGAGTTATTAAAAAATGCCGAAATCATTAAAGATAAAGAAGGCGAAACTGCTTCTAAGAACTTTTTAGCTAAGAATAACGTAAACTACTTTATCATACAATATTTGTACATGAGAAGTTTTTTTAATGAAATGGCATTAAACACAAAAACAAGTAAAGCTGTTTCATATTATCAAAAACAAACGGCTACTTATTGGACTGATTTCAACTTATTAGCCAAAGGACAAATAGCCTTAACACAACACCGATTAAACAATAGTGATGTTGCTTTAAAAATTGTAAAATCTTTAAAAGAAACTAGTATTATATCAGATGAATTAGGAATGTACTGGAAAGAAAATAAAGCAGGTTGGTACTGGCATCAAGCGCCTATAGAAACGCAATCTTTGTTAATTGAAACTTTTTCTGAAATTGAAAATGATACTAAAACCATAGATTTACTAAAAGTTTGGTTACTTAAAAACAAACAGGTGAATAAATGGAGTACCACTAAGGCCACCACTAATGCTATTTATTCTTTATTATTGAAAGGATCTGATTGGCTATCTGTTTCAAATAATTTAGATATTTCTGTAGGAAATCAAAAAATTAATGCAGACAAGCTAGCCGATGTTAAAGTAGAAGCTGGTACTGGTTATTTTAAAACTTCATGGAACGCTAACGAAATTTCAAAAAACTTGGGAAGTGTTACCTTAACTAAGAATAGCGAGGGCATTGCTTGGGCTGGTTTATATTGGCAATATTTTGAAGATCTTGATAAAATTACCGCTGCAAAAACACCTTTACAATTAGAGAAAAAGCTGTTTAAAAAAGTAAATTCTGACACTGGAAAGCAATTAAAAGTCATAACAAATAAAACACCCTTAGAAGTTGGTGATTTGGTGACTGTTAGAATTGAATTAAAAGCGGATAGAGACATGAGTTTTATTCATATGAAAGACAAGCGTGCTGCTAGCTTTGAACCTGTAGATGTTTTATCAACTTATAAATGGCAAGATGGATTAGGCTATTATCAAAGTACAAAAGATGCTGCAACAAATTTCTTTTTTGATCGTTTACCAAAAGGAATTTATATATTTGAATACGATGTTAGAGTGAATAACAAAGGTAATTTTAGTGCTGGTGTAACCACCATACAAAGTATGTACGCACCAGAATTCACTAGTCACTCTAACGGAACTAGAATAACCGTAAAATAATTAAACTAAATAATTAAACATGAAAAACGCAATTTTAACTGTAGCATTCGTGCTAACTGCTTTTGTTGGTGTAAAAGCTCAAAGTATTTCCGAAAACGCTATTGGTTTACGTTTTGGAGATAACAATGGTTTTGGAGGTGAAATTTCTTACCAACGTAAATTAAGTAGCAACAACCGTTTAGAAGTAGATTTAGGCTTACGCGGTAATAATAACTTTAGTGGTTTTAAAGCTACTGGTTTATATCAATGGGTGTGGCAGTTAGAAAATCAATTTAATTGGTACGCCGGTGTTGGTGGTGGTGTAGGAACTTGGAATAATAAAAATACAGACTATTCAAACACATTTATTTTCGGAGCTGGTGTAATTGGTATTGAATATAATTTTGATATCCCTTTATTAATATCATTGGATTTTAGACCAGAAATTGGCTTTAATGATGATTATGATGGATTTAATTCAGACTTTGGTTTAGGTATTCGTTACCAATTCTAAAACTTTTAAATAAAAACCTCTGCAAAAGCAGAGGTTTTTATTTTTTGGGTGGATATCCTTTTATTACTTCAGTAATTATTTTTTTGTAGTAATCATCTCGTTCATCAGGAGTTGTTTGTTCTTTTAAAACACCTTTAGCAATACTTTGCCAAATCAAATCATTATTTTCGTTCTTCACAAAATTAACTGTTAACTCTTGTACTAATTTATTACGCTCAATAGGAATACCTCCAGATACCCCAAAACCTACATTACTACCTCCGCTACCTAAACCAATCCCAATAGAATTTCTAGAGGGTTCTTCTTTAGTGTTTGCTAAAAAGTTAATATAAAAATCTGGATTCTCTTTTTGACTAATACCTTTAACTAATAGTTGTTCGGTTAATTCACTTTTTATTCTCTTTATATCCAGCTCGCTCAATCCTTCTCCTGCGTCTTCAAAAAAATCAAATGTTTTATAGTTATTAAAATTGATAGAGTTATCATAATCAAAAACAACTTTATTGGAAGAACATCCAACTAATAAAATAGAAATAAGTAGTAAAAAACGTTTCATAAAATTACTTTTTACTAAGATACATAAAATTGAAAAAGCCTCACATTACTGCGAGACTCTTTCGATTGGTTAGTTAATTTTTAATAGTTAGGTTATCACTGGGGGCTTCTTATTGTACAGCCTTCAATGCGTCTATATTTCCGTAACCAAACTCTGAATTTTTATTTGGATAAAAATCTGATGCTTGACGTAATTTTTCTAACACTTGACTTCTAGACCATGATGGATTTTTTGCCCATACTAGTGCAGCAATACCAGCAGTAGTAGCTGTAGCTACAGAAGAACCTCCAACATAGCTAGATTGTTGATCATAGTAACTTAAAATAGGAATATTATTATTAGTACCATTAGTACGTTGCATTTGAATGGTAAAATCAATTTTTGAGCCTTTATGACAAATATCACAATTATCATACTGCCCTTCCTTAACACCTGTTACAGCAACAGCTTCATCCATATTTGCTGGAAAAATAACTCCATACCAAGTTGTGAAAGATGTAGATGTTCCTCCGGCAGCAATAATCATTTTACCTCTGCTATACGCATATTTTACTGCATCTGATACTCTTCCAATACTAAAAGGAGAACCAATAGACATCGATATAACTTTAACATCACTTCTATTACCTAAAGCTGTTAATGCCTCTGCTACCCCTCTTCTTTCATGATAATCATCAATAACAACATTTTCAACAGCTCTATACGTTACTAAGTTGGCATTGTAAGCTACTCCAACTGGTAAGTTATCGTTATTTCTTGGAGCTGTTGCAACAGACGCCATACTTGTTCCATGACCACATTTATCATTCACACCGTCGTAATTATTAGACCACGACCACCATGAATCTACAAAAGTTCCATATTTTTGAACGCTTCTTCCTGATGAATATCCATCGTTAAAATATTGATTCATCCAACGTTGCTCTGGTGAAAGACCTGTATCTATTACAGCTACTGTAACTCCTCTACCAGTACTGTAGTTCCATGCTGCTGGAATGTTATGTGCATCAAATGACCATGGTACTCTAGCGCCTGGAGCGACTGTTCTATAATCGGCAGATGCTAAATTAGTGGAAGAATATCCACAACCTGAAGCTTCAGATCTTTCTTGAACTTCATTATTACTTTCAAAAACACTGTAAGCAGCTGGCTCTATATAACGTACTCTAGGATCTTTTAATAAAGTAGCTATTGTTTCTTTATTTGATACTTTAATATCTATAAAATTTACCACCTCATCAGCATAATACTCTTTTGCTTCTTTAGAAGCTTGTTCTCTTCCTTCAATTTGATTTACTAAATTGATAATATCATTTTTAATGCTTTCAGATGAAGCACTTTTTTGAAATTCTGATTTTGAGGCACCATACCCAATGGTTAATAAGTTTTCTCCGTGTTGCAATGCACTCCAAATTGTATGTACATCAGAATTACTCCAGAAAAAATCACCAGTTTCTTCAATAGATGCTTTAATTTTTGCATTTATTTCTTGTTTAGATAATTGATCTTGTTGCTGTTCTTGAACAGGGACTTCTTCATTTTTTGAACATGAAAACAGTACAGCAACCGTCGCTAGACTTAGTAGAATTCTTTTCATTGATAATGATTTTTAAAATTTAAACCTCGCGAATATATCAATTTTTAACATAATTTTTAGAGATATTGTTAATTTTTTAGTAAAAAAATTAACATATACACAAAAACGTTATTCAACAACTACTCTAGTAGGCGTATCTGTACCATTAATAATAGTAGTAGTTCCCAAGGCTATTGCTTTAATTGTTTCTGTGATATTAGATACATTTAAAGTACTAGCTTCATCAGTTACTTTATGGTAATGAGGATCTTTATCTATGGGACCAGTTGAAAAGGTATGTGACGGAATTCCTAAACGTGCTAAAGATGCATTATCAGATCTAAAAAATAAATTAAATTTAGGATATGGATCTGGATACAATTTATAACCTGTTCCTTCTAAATTTTTCTGAATTATTTTTCCAAAATCAGAACGATCAAAACCAGTTAACCATGCCGTTTTAGGACCATAACTAGAGGTTTTACCTATCATTTCTATATTAATTCCTGCTACAAAATCTGTCGGATTAACATCTTTTCCAAAATGTTTAGAGCCTACAAGTCCCATTTCTTCTGCAGTAAATGCTACAAATAATACAGTTCTTTCTGTCCCTCTGCTTTTAAAATATTCTGCTAAAGTTAATACCGCAGCTACACCAGAAGCATCATCATCTGCACCATTGTATATTTTATCATCACCACTCTTTTTCATTCCTAAATGGTCATAATGAGCAGAAACAACTACAAACTCATCTTTTTTAGAGCTACCCTCTAAAACTCCAATTACGTTAAACATATTGGCCCCTTTGTGCTCAAAGCTTTGACGATAACTTGTTAAATCTTTGTAAGTAGTAAGTCCAATTCTTTCAAATTCTTTTTCTATATATTGAGCTGCTTTTTCTATTCCTTCTGTCCCTGCTTTTCTTCCCTCCATTTCATCAGAAGCCAATGTATAAAGGTGTTTTTTAACAGTTAAACTATCTATTTCATATTGTTTTTGTACTGCAACATGTTGTGCTAATACAGGTTTTTCTTCTTTAGTTGTTTTACAAGAAGTCAAGGCTAATAAACCTGTGAAAAATAGGATTGTTTTTTTCATTTTGATTTCATTTTAAAGTTTAAAGATAGCCAATTTAATTTCGTAGTTTTGCTAAAAATAATTAACAATGAATTTATCTCTTATTCCTAATTTAAAAGATACAGAAGCTGGTAACTTTTTCTTATTGGCTGGCCCCTGCGCTATTGAAGGTGAAGATATGGCCTTACGCATTGCTGAAAAAGTGGTGAATATTACCAATAAATTAGAAATACCGTATGTTTTTAAAGGTAGTTTTAAAAAAGCTAACCGCAGTAGAATTGATAGTTTTACAGGAATTGGAGATGAAAAAGCATTAAAAATTTTAAAAAAGGTTTCTGAAACTTTTAATGTTCCTACCGTTACAGATATTCACGAAGTAAGTGATGCTGAAAAAGCCGCTGAATATGTTGATGTTTTACAAATACCTGCTTTTTTAGTTCGTCAAACAGATTTAGTAGTAGCTGCTGCAAATACAGGTAAAGTGGTAAACCTAAAAAAAGGACAATTTATGAGTCCGGAAGCCATGCAGCATGCTGTAAAAAAAGTACATGATAGCGGTAATGAAAAAGCATGGATTACTGATAGAGGTACAATGTTTGGTTACCAAGATATGATTGTAGATTTTAGAGGGATTCCAACCATGAGACAATATGCTCCAACTGTTTTAGATGTTACACACTCTTTACAACAACCTAATCAAAGTAGTGGTGTTACTGGCGGAAGACCAGATATGATTGAAACCATTGCACGTGCTGGCGTTGTTAATAATGTAGATGGTTTATTTATGGAAACTCATTTTGATCCTGCAAACGCAAAATCTGACGGAGCAAATATGCTACACTTAAACCATTTAGAAAAGTTACTAACCAACCTAGTAACCATTCGTAAAACAGTTAATGGTTTATAGGCATAGTTTTTGTGCTGCCTTAAACTATGAAATTATATAGCACTTTTCTATTTCTATTGTTTTCCTTTTGCACACTTGCACAAAGTATGCAAGAGGTTAAAGCTGTTACTGATACATACAGCGGACTTTTAACTGCTGAAAAATTAGCCAATCGTATTAATACTGATTTTAAAACTAATGATGCTAAAATAAAGGCGGTGTATTGTTGGATTACTAAAAACATCCGTTATGATTTGGAAGAATTTTTCAATCCAACTCGTAAAGAATTCCGATTTAGCTATCAAACTGAAGAAGAGAAAAATCAGAAATTATTAGCTATAAAAAACAATACCGTTAAAAAAACGCTCCAAAGCAGAAAAGGAGTTTGCGAAGGCTACGCACAAACATTTTCTAAAATATGTGATTTACTATCTATAGAAAATGAAGTAGTTGCTGGTTATGTAAAACCAACGTACGCATACTTAGGAAAACCATTGGCACAAGCAAACCATGCCTGGAATGCTGTAAAATTAAATGATGAATGGATTTTTATAGATACCACTTGGGGAGCAGGTTTTGAAGTAAATGGTAAATGGAAAAGACAATTTAATCAATATTACTTTAACATCCCAAAAAACAAACTACTCAAAACGCACTTAGCAGAAAAATCTATATGGAACCTTCAAGCAGGTTCTATTACTAAAGAACTATTTTTTAATCAACCCATTTACAAAACACCTTTTCTTCAATCTGATGTTGTATTAGTAAAACCTAATACGGGTAAACTTCAAAAAAACAACAACGGATTGGTAACTATATTAGTTAACAAACTACCGCCTGCATCCGATGTTCGTGTAGGTTTTTTAGGCAATCCATATGCACAAAAAGTTTCTGTAATTAATAAACAAAACCAACAAATAATTACTGTAAAACCTCCAGCAGACGCCCAATACTTATTTTTAATTATTGACAATGAAGTTGTTTTAACTTTTTTAATAGATTAATTAGCTTTTCTTTCATTATAAGATGTTTGTAAAACAGCAATTAATATGGTTGCGTTTATATCATTCACAGAAAAGTATCGTAATGATTTTACGACACTTCTACCCTCACTGTGTAAATGAGCTTCAAAATCTTTCAATCCATTTTTAGCCCAAAAGCCAACATCTACAAAACCTTTTTTATAGGAAGCATTTAAATAACACAACGGTTTTCCATGGTAATAATAATTTGGAATTTTCCATTTATACTCAAGTGTTGCCTCAGGAAAAGTATTTTCTATAAGTACTTGAATTTGTAACAACATACTTTTAAAAGGTTATTTTCTAGTTATAATGTAGTTTTCTGCCGGATTCATTTCTATCCAAAAATAATTAAAAAAAAGTATTGTAAAATTAAATTATATTGATTTACTTTGTTTTTCAAAGTTCTTTATTATGAGTTCAGAAGATTATTTAAAAGACATATCAGAAATTAAAAACCTCATGAATAAATCAACCCGATTTATCTCTTTAAGTGGTTTATCAGGTATTTTAGCAGGAATTTACGCCTTAATTGGTGCATTTTATGCCTATTACATAGTTACAAATTACTCGTACGGAACTTTACTATTAGATGGCTGGGTTTTTAGAACCATCCTCTTAACCATGGCATTGGTACTTATTGCCAGTGTGGGAACGGCTATTTATTTAACTACTCAAAAAGCTAAAAAAAATAATGATAAAATTTGGGATGCTACAACCAAGCGTTTATTACTAAATTTTTTAACGCCACTTGTAGCTGGTGGTATTTACGTGTTAATTATTTTAAGTCAACACAGATACGGACAAACAGGTGGTTTAATGCTATTGTTTTATGGTTTAGCTTTGGTAAATGCTTCAAAATATACCATTGGTGACATTAAATATTTAGGTTATACAGAAATTGTTTTAGGTTTGTTAGCCTCTTATTACGTTGGCTACGGATTTTGGTTTTGGGTAATAGGCTTTGGGTTTATGCACATAATTTATGGTATAATCATGTATATTAAACACGATAGAAAATAGCGCAGCATCTTTTGAAAAATATTTTATTACATATAAATAAAGCTTTTGATCATAGAATTCGGTTGGGAATCATGTCCATTTTAATGGTAAATGAGTATGCAGAATTCACAACACTAAAAGAATTACTTGGTGCAACCGATGGCAATTTAGCAAGCCATATAAAAGCACTTGAGAAAGCTGAATTTATTAGAATAGAAAAACAGTTTATAGGTAGAAAACCTAATACGAAATACTATGCTACCGATGTAGGTAAAATAGAATTTAAAAAGCACATTAATGCGCTGGAAAAATTACTAAAAAATAACACTTAATTTTTTTTATACAAACACTTTGAAATACAAAGTTCTTTTAAAACACTAAAATATGAATACAAACAAAAACGGAAAATTTGGAAAATGGATTAAAACATCCATCAGTGCTAGAATGGCTATCGTTGGCTTTTTAGTTATTATGCTACTTATACCATTATCGTACATCAAAGATCTTGTAAACGAACGAATGTACAGACAAAAAACAGTTGTTAATGAAATAAATCAAAAATGGGGAAAAGAAGTATTGGTATACGGACCTATTTTAAAAATTCCGTACAAAACCTATAAAGAAACCACTATTTACCTTCCTGAAACTAAAACACATCAAAAAGAAACCGAAGAAATTATTAATGAGGCTTACTTTTTTCCTGAAGTATTGGATATAAATGCCACTATAAATCCTGAATCAAAAAGCAGAGGGATATATAATACTGCAGTGTATAAAACAAACATTAATTTTAAAGGTACATTTACCACTCCTGATTTTTCTGATGTAGAAATTGCTCCCAAAGATATTCTTTGGCAAAAAGCAAAATTAATTATTCAAACTTCTAACGTTAAAGGAGTAAATAGTAAAATTGCTATACAAATACATAAAAACTCATATAACTTCTCTGGAAACAATCAAAACAATTCCCAAAAAGAGCATCGTAATAACTTGTTTACTTTGGAAAGCAAAACAATTGCTAAAAACGATTTACCGCACCTGAACCCGATTGACTTTAGCCTAACAATGAATGTTAATGGGAGTGAACAAATTAGGTTTGTACCAATTGGAAAAGAAACCACCGCTAATATTAAATCGAATTGGAAAACGGCTAACTTTTTAGGAGAATATATTCCTTACAACCCAGACAAGATTAACGATAATGGTTTTGATGCAAAATGGAAAGTGTTAGATATAAACAGGCCTTTTGCACAACAATCTTTTAATCACTTACCTAAATTAACCAAGTATGCTTTTGGAGTGAACTTTAAAATTCCTGTTGATGAGTTTCAAAAAAATGAACGTGCTACTAAATATGGTTTTTTAGTAATTGCTTTAACCTTTTTAATATTCTTTTTAATACAAACTATGAGTAAAATTAACATCCACCCGTTTCAATATTTAATGGTAGGAATTGCCTTAATTATGTTTTATACTTTATTAATATCAATTACAGAGCATAGTAGCTTTTTAAAAGCATATCTAATTGCTGGTGTGGCTGTTGTTGCATTAATTACTTTATACTCAAAATCTATACTTAAAAACACCAAATTTCCTCTTTTTATCGGAGGTAGCTTAATCATTTTATACAGTTTTATTTTTGTAATTATTCAATTAGAAAACTATGCTTTACTGGTTGGAAGCATTGGTTTATTTATAATTCTAGCTGCTGTAATGTATGCTTCTAGAAAAATAGATTGGAATAACGGATAATTAATAAGTAGTTAATCAATCAAAACCTCTTCAATTAGAGGTTTTGATTTTAAAAAAATCATATGAAAACTATAAACAAAACACAGCAATATCTCGGAATACTTATTATATTTTGTATTACTCTTCAATTATTAAGAGTACATATAACGCAATCTATATTTTTTAGTTTTTTACTATGGAACTTACTATTAGCCATACTTCCCTATGGCATTTCTTTACTTATAGAAAAAAGAAAAAAACGTAATAAAGCCATGTATGTTTTATTAGCAGTTTGGTTACTCTTTTTACCTAATTCTCCTTATTTAATTACCGATTTTATACATTTACAAAATCCGTCTGCATCTATGATTTGGTTCGATATACTGTTGGTATTTAGTTACGCTGTAACCGGATTGGTATTAACCTTATTATCTACTCAAAAAATTTACAACACCTTACAGCTACATTATAAAAGTGAAACACTAAACAATATAATGAACGGAATTTTTTTACTGTGTGGTTACGGTGTGTATCTGGGCAGATTTTTACGTTTTAATTCTTGGGATATAGTAACAAAACCTGGTACTATTTTTAAAGAGACCTTATTTAGTTTTACCGATGAAAAAGCTTGGGGAATAACATTAGCTATTGGTTTGCTTATAAAGTTACTGTTTGAAATTAGTAAAAATGTACAATTAGCGACTAAGAGTGTCTAATTTTTCTTAATATTTCTTCCAATCCGTTTAATTGCAGCTCATAAACTAACGCCATCATTTTTCCAAGTTTACCTTGCGGAAAACCTTTGTTTTTATACCAAACCATGTAATATTCAGGTATATCTATTAAATACGTGCCTTTGTATTTTCCAAAAGGCATTCTCATATTGGCTGTATCTATTAAAAACTGTTTGTCTGGTACCATAAAAAAATCCCGCTTTCGCGGGAAATAAAGTGAATTATTCTTTTCCGTCTACGTAATCTTGTAAATACGCAAAACGTTCGGTTAACGTTCCTTCATTAGTTGTCATTTGTGCTCTTGCTAAAATACCATCTTTATCATTATTAAAAAAAGCAGGTATTACATGCGCTAAAAACATTTCTCCAAAACCTTCACTTGCATCTTTAGGTAACTCACAAGGCAGATTATCTACGGCCATTACCACTATGGCATTCTCTTGCTGATAAGGAACCACTGATTCTGTAATTGGATCGTAACCATACACAGGATCTGCAATTGTAGATGGTTGTATTGTTGATGCCACTGGCCCATCAATATCACATGAAATATCAGCTACATATTTAATCTTAAAATTACTTTTTTTAGCATCCTCCCTAGTAAATAAATATGGAGCGCCATCTGCATAAAAATGACCTGCAATAAAGAAATCAGATACTTTTGCAAACTTCATAAAATCAGACTCGTATTCATGTCCGTTATTATAAAAATCGTATTTATCTAATAATTGTCCGTCTTTACGTTTATTATAATCTAAAACATCAATTAAACAATATACAGGAGTATCAAAGCTAGTGGATAAATAGTCAGATACTGATACTTCTTGAATCCCCATCGCATCAAGCATCTCTTTAGCTCCGTAAGCAACTTTTCCGCTTCCTGATAAAACAATTTTTAGGGGAGGTAATGTTATTTTTTTAAGTTCATTTATTAAATCTTGCTGGGTTTCTAGCGTTTCTGCTTTAGGTAAAGAAAACGCTCCTGATTGCAAACCTATAGCTCTAAAACCATTGTAAGCACCAACAATTCCTGCATACCTACCAAAACCAATTAATCGAGCTCCGTTTTCACGAACTATTGTTTCGTGATCATACAGTGCTATTTTTTTATCCAAAACTGCTTTTAATAACTTACGGTTGTATGGCTGCTTTTTTATGGTGTGCGAAAAGAAAAAGTATTTTTTATTGGGAATTAAAGCTTCCACAGGTACTTCTTTTACACCCAACAACACATCACAATCTAATAGGTTGTTAGTTACTTCTATTCCTAAATCTTGATAAGCACTATCTGCAAAAACTCGAATATCTGAACGCTCCACAGCTACTTTTGCTTCTGGAAACTGTTGTGTAAGCTCTTGCAATTTGGCTGGTGAAAAAACAACTCTTTTATCTGGTGGGTTTTTACGTTCTTTTATAATTCCGAATTTCATGTTTTTTGCTGTTTGTTTGTTTTTGAAGTGTTGCGAAAATAATGCTTTTTATAGCTTTGCACAAAATTGTTTTTTTATATTTGCTGTCCGATTATTTTTTTTCGGATGTGCGTTAGGGATAGAGCGGTTATACTGCCTTCATTGCAGTATATATGTTTGAGTTCTTTTTAGATTACAAAAAACAACGTGATTTGTAACTAAAAAAACGAGTAGCGAAAGCCCGTCCGAACGCCCTAATAAAAGGTATAGTTTTTGCTTTTTATTAGTAGTTTTTTGACATATTGGGGACGACTGGTTTTGACAGCAAGATCAGTGAAATGGTAAGCATGCCGAGGAGTGAAATGACAACTCGTTAAACTTATTTCAACACTATAAACGGCGAAGATAACTACGCTTTAGCTGCTTAATCTGAATTATAGTAAGATTTAATGCCTCGGCGCACAAGGTGCGCAAGCTAAATGTCCACGAAAAGCCTTGGTTTGCGGCGTTTCATTTTTGGGCATCGTAAAAGTAAACATAGAAAACTTGGCGCTTCGACAGGTTTTTGAAATTTAAGAAGATAAGCTAAAGGTAGGTGGTTCTTAACCAGCTGATAGTCGAAAATTTAGATAAGAACTAAGCATGTAGAAAGCTATGGAACTGCTTGTTTGGACCCGAGTTCGATTCTCGGCGTCTCCACAAATAACCTCGTAAAACACTGATTTTGCGAGGTTTTTTATTTCAGTGGTGCTCTATAGTATAATTTTTTAATAAAAACCGTCTCAGAACTTCATTTTCTTTCTAGAAAACTTTTTTCAAATATAGCAAAGTATATGTAAATTTCTTTTGTTACTTAGTTTAATAAGGTCTTAATACAAATGAAGTATTAATTATTTTATATAGTAATAAAAAGGTACTAGTTACATATCACTTTTTGTTTCACTTTTTATAATAATACTTTAAAGTCATCACGTATATAATTATATAGTGAAAGTATTTTGTACAGTTTTATAAGGCTAGATGACAAAAATTGACTTTTTCTTTAAAAAGATTGTTATATTAAAGTATAACACAAATTAGAAGCATATGGATGAAACATTATTAAGTGAAAAAAAATATTTTGAATATATAAAAAACTTAGAATTGCCTTTAAAGGCAATAGAAATGATGGAGATATTAATTAATGAAAAAGATGAAAACAAAAGGGTAATTATTTGGTCTAATTTATCAAACTGTTTAGATGAAAAAGAACTGAAGCTACTTGCCAATCCTTTTTATATTGGCTTTGGTAACCCAAACTCTGATTTTTTATTCCTTGGTCAAGAAAAAGCCTTTGACCCAAAAGCTAATAAAGAATTATTATTATTAGAAAGTATTAACAATAATTATTATTGGGATATTGTTATGAATACAAAAAAAAAACCTAATATATTTAATACCCCCAATCATTATGAGCTACAGGTAAGCTGTTGAGTTCGTCCCTATATAGTCTCCATTTAGGCATAAAAGTATTCATATGACTAACAAACTTATCGTTATGATTTCTTTCCAATAAGTGAACTAATTCATGAACTATTATATACTCTAGACAGATTGTAGGTTTTTTTGCTAATTCAAGATTTAACCATATTCTTTTAGCTTCTACATTACATGAACCCCATTTAGTTGTCATTTGTTTAACTCCCCAACTGCTAGGTTTTACTCCAATGATTTTTTCCCATTTTTCTATTAATGAAGGTATTTGTTTTTTTAATTCATTTCGATACCATTCTTTCATCAATTTAGCTTTTTGCTCATGAGTTGTATTGGTTTTTACATAAAAATTCACCTGCTTAACACCATCAAACTCAACTCTATTTTTACCATTTTGTTCTATTATAAGGTTTAATAATGCTCTTTTACCCTGTATGTAGTGACTTTCACCAGATATATAATCCCTTTTAGTCTCTCTTGGTTGTTCATTAAAGTTCTTAATATGTTTTTTTACCCAACCTAATTTCGAAATAGTAAATAATCGTAAAACTTCATAATCTGTTTTTTGTGGCGCAGATAATCTAACTCTTCCTGTTGGAGGATACACAGCTAAGTGCATGTTCTTTATATTCTTTCTTACCACATCAATTTCAATATTTGAAATTCCTATCTTTTCTTGACTAATACTCATTCTGTGCTTTAATTATTTCCATCAACTCTAACGTCTTATCTACATCGGAAATTACCATATTTATTGCTAACATTAACTTTTTCTCTTTAATTCCTCCATCTTTCCAACCATCTAATTTATTCTCAATAATTACATTATTTAATGTTAATGCTAATGACTCATCAAAATTTAAATTATCATATAAAGCTCTTTTAGCTTTTGTATCTAAAGATTTAGGATATTCATTAGAGTTATTTGTATTCGCTACTTTCTCAGCTAATTCTTTAATTTTTTTTAGGTATTCTTCGTAATAAATAGATTCCTCTTTGCGTAATTGTATTAATTCATCTAATAGTCTAGACATTTTTTCATAATACTTTGGATTAGCTTGAGATTCTTCTATAATTACTTTACGAACATTGTTTTCAATTGTTTCAGCAACTGCTTGTTGTTTTGATTTTGTTAAATACGACGAACCTGGTTCTGATACATTTACAATTAAATCTACCAGGGTTTGATTTTCAAAATCTGATAGTTTACGGCTAGATTTTGCGTCTAAATACATGTCCATTAATTGACGCATTCCTGGTTCGAATCGTTTAAAATCTAAATAATCACCACTAGCTTGCTTAATTGTATCTCTTAAATCAGAATAATATTGTACTTCATCTTTTATCTTTTTAGCTTCAGCATCAGAAAATCCAATTTTATACATTTCATTAGCAATATTAGCATATGCTCTAATTAAAGAAACTACGGCTTTGTATAATAGTACTCTTTTTTCTTCAGTATTCTTTATATCTGAAGGATTTTCTGTATTACCACAAAAATATCTTATGTAGCTTGGTTCGTCTTTAGGGTGTACTGGCTCACATAATGCTCTTACAGCTTCTAATGCTGTTTCTAAACGGTCTTTACTTTCTTCTTGTCTGTCTTTTAATAACCCTTTTACATCATCTTCATCATAATTATCAAAAACTTCAGAAGTATAATCAGAAATAGACCTTTCTAAGCTTTTAAATAAATCTTTATAATCTATTATGTAACCATACTCCTTTTCATCTCCATCAACCCTGTTTACTCTACAAATAGCTTGAAATAAACCATGGTCTTGCATCTTTTTATCAATGTACAAATACGTTGCAGATGGGGCATCAAAACCAGTGAGTAATTTATCTACAACAATGAGTAGTTTCATTTTAGCTGGTTCATTAATAAAAGTAGCCTTTACTTCTTCTTCAAATTCTTCTGTAGATTTTCCCTTTAACATTTGAGTATACACCTCATATTTTAAGAGCTTATCGGTTGGAGAACCTTCACCTGTATCTTCTCCTTTAATATCTGCATGATGCGGTTGATATGAAGTTACAATTGCACATTCTTTAAAACCAGAACGCTGAAAAAGTTCATAATATTTACAGGCTTGATATACAGAACCCGATACCAACATAGCATTCCCTTCTCCAGATGAAAGCCTGGGTTTTACTTTAAAATCTTTTACAATATCAAATACAATTTTTTCTAATCGTGATTTAGAACCTAATACTTTTTGCATGGTTCCCCAACGCTTTTTTAGCTCTATTTTAGCTAAATCTGTCAAACCTTTAGTTTCAGCTTCAAACCACTCATCAATACTCTGTTGGTCGGTTACAAATTGCTCTACATCTCTTGCTTCATAAAGTAAGTCTAACACAACACCATCTTCTACTGCTTCATCAAATTTATAGGGATTACCAATATAAGCACCGAAAACTTCAATTGATTTTTGTTTGTCTTTTTTTAATAGTGGTGTACCTGTAAAACCAATAAACAAGGCATTTGGTAAAATGGATTTCATGGCATCATGAAGTTTTCCAGATTGTGTACGATGACATTCATCTACAAAAACATAAATATCTCCTTTGGCATTAAAATCTGACCCTAAACTTTGTTTTAATTCCTCAATGTAAGAATCATAATCACCACTTTCATCATTACGCCCAAATTTATGCACCAAGCTACAGATTAGCATTTCTGTTTTTTGGTTAAGAACACTAATTAAATCTCTACCGCTTTTTGTTCTGTATATTTTTTCTTCAACACCCGTAAATAACTTCTCAATCTGACCATCTAATTCTTGACGGTCGGTAATAATTAACACACGACTATCTTTTACATTTTCTCTAATCCATTTTGTTAACCAAACCATGGTTAAAGACTTACCAGAACCTTGAGTATGCCATAAAATACCACCTGTTTTTGTCCTTATATTATTTTGGGCTGCTTTGATGCCGAAAAATTGGTTAGGTCTACTTAGTTTCTTGGCTCCTTTATCATACACAACAAAGTCATGAATTAACTCTAGTAATCGTTCTTTTTCACATAATTGTATAATGTGTTTATCTAATAAATAATCATATTGTTCAACACTTTCTTCTTTCCATTTTAAATAATACTTCTCTGGAGTACCTATGGTTCCGTAGCGGATTCCTTGAGTATCATTACCCGCCAAAATCAATTGCATAGTGGTAAAAAACTGTTGAATAAATTCTGGCTTTTGATTATCTCTATTTTGACGAATACCTTGTTCTATACCAACTTTACTTCTTTTAAGTTCTATAACACCTAAAGCAATTCCGTTTACATAAATAACAATGTCGGGTCTTTTATTATGTTTTCCCTTGACAGTAACTTCTTCTGCTATTGAAAAGTCATTATTCTGTTTATTCTTCCAATCAACTAGCCAAACCGTTTCTTTTTGTTTACCTAACTCTTCTCTTACAGATATTCCGTAACGCAATAGCTTGTAAACTTCTTTATTAGATTCATATAAATCATCAGAAAGATTGGTTACTGCTCTCATAAAAATGGAAATAGCTTTTTCTGAAAGCGTTGTAGAATAGCCTTTGTTTATAAGATATTTTAAAAGCAACTCTTCTTCTACGGGATATTTACGTTCTTGGTCTTCCCAATTTCCCAGGTATGAATAGTTTAGTTTACTTTGGAATAGTTGTACTATTCTATTTTGTGTTTCTCTTTCTGATTTACCTATGCTTTTCATATACTATTTTTAAAAACCGAATCTATGGTTAATAGATTCTTTATGATACTATCTTGCATAGTATCCATTTCTGAAATATCATTAACAACTTGAAATATATGTTTTTCATTAACAGACTGATATTTACTAAAGGTGTTACTAAATTCAGATAACAATGAATCATCTTCTAATTTTATCTCAAACCCTTTATTATTCTCTAAAAGATTATAACTATAATTTATGGTAATGATTATTCTTTCATCATTCAAAACTTCAATACTTGGGAAATTAGACTCAGTTCTATAGTTATTAACATCTTTATGAATAAAACTTAAACCTTCAAATTCTTCGTGTTCCTCTAGTTTTTTAAACAAAACAAACAAATACAAATCAGTATGTTTACCATTATAAGTACTACCACTTAATAATCTAACATCAAGATTATGGTCAAAGTCAAAAAATCTGTTTTTGCAATATGTTATAGCCGAAGGATACTTAATAAAGTATTTACGCCAATCTAATCCTGAATAAGAATCTACAATATCTCTAAATGGTCGTTTATCATCTAACAAGGTTTTCAAGGTTTTTAATCTCCTCTCATCATTAAATACTTTTCTCCAATTATCATTCAAAGCTCTCAAATTTCCTTTGTCCGACTTACAAAAGGTACGTTTTTGTCCAGATAAACCAACGGTATAATTTCCTTGAGTTAATAAACTTCTTTGCAACAAATGATTCTCTTTTTCAATATCTAATTGAAAAATATCACTTAACCTATCTCCATACGATTTAAATAATTCGAAGTTATCGCTGTCATTCTCTAGCATGTTAAACAAGAAGTTTATCTGCCCTTGAAAGTAATTATGGTTTTCATATTCCAATATTTTATATTTCCAATTATCACCCTTTTTGAAATACTTTAATTTTCTAACTTCTTCTTTGGCTTGAGATTCAAAAAATGAAACTTTGAAATCAGCTTCAATTATTTTCTCTTCAATAGAAAATTTAAAATTAGAAAGCTCATGGACAGATTTAACTGCCTTAATAAATGTTTCTGGATTTTGAATGTATGTATTGTAAATTAAATTTCTACAAATCCGCATCCATGTTTGAAATTGCTTAACTATTGTTTCATTTTCAAAATCATCTACATCATTTACAAATAAAATATAGGCATAGTAATATGTTCTATCCCATAAAGACAAATTTTGATTATTGTTTAAAAGGAACTCATTTATATTCCTTCCTTTTATAAATGGATAACAACAAATTGTATCTAAACTTCTTATTAACTTTTGAAGTTTATTACTAGAAATTTTAGAAAGTGTATTGAATAAAAAATCTAAGCTTTTTGAAGTGAAAAATTGATGTTCTTTATATGTTTTAAGCGTAATAAAATTCTTTTCTTTATTAGTTTCTCTAATCTTATCTATAAGATTATTACTAATCTCAATTTCATTTTTACCTATGATATACTCATAAAGGTTTATACTTTTAATATAATTATATATTGCGTCATCTACTTGAAACACCTTTGCTGCTTTGTGTGTCCAAAATAAATCTAACCAAGTAGTGTCTATATCTTTTTCCCAATTTATATTTTTTATTACTATACTATCGTCTTTGTTTATCAACTCTTGCAACCACGCTTTAAAATGCTCAAAATCGGACAACTGCTTGCCTCTTGCATTCATTTTAACGTACAGCTCATCAGTTTGGTCTAACTCATCTAAATCCAGAAAATCAAAGGTGATTTTTCTATTAGTTGTTAAGTTCTCCCACATTAACATTAATTGTTCTTCTGAAGTATACTTTAACTTATTATCAATTGCGTCCAACATGACTAGCATTCCTTTTACCGAGGGGTCATGTTTCCATACTCTAAAAAACGAAGTTGATTTTTCAATTTGTAGTGATATTTTCTTATCAACAACAAATAAGTTTTGTACATCCTCTTTATTTAAGTGAATTAAGTAATTACAGAACTCGGCAGTACTTTTTCTTGTTTTATACTTAAAACCTTCAAGGTATGCTAGTTGATTACCTACATCTTTTTGCTTTAAACGTTGAATAATATACCAATGTAACAAGAAGAGAGTTGTAAGTCTTTGCTGCCCGTCTAAAGGAATGAGTTTTCTATAAGTTAATTTAGAAGATTCATTTTCCTTATGGGTTATTTCCACACCAATATTCATATTTAGTGTACCCGCATAACCTTGTACTGCTTTTAGTACATTTTCTACAGCCTCTTTATTTCTAGCTAGAATATATTCCTGGTCTTTACCTTGAATTCTACCATAAATAAAATCAAGGTGTAATATTTCTTCCCCTTGACCTAATAGAACTAGAGTTAATGCTTCTACAAAATCTTCTCTTATTTGGTTCACACGGTCATTTTGCCTGCCCTGTGCATAATCTCTTTGTATTACTGGAATTTCAATTTGATTTTCTTGAATAACTTCCCAAAATGTTTTTATATTATTATCTTCAGTCATTACTCAAATTCAAAAAGTTAGTAATATTTTGCTCTAAAGCTTCTTCATAATCTTTTCTATCTTCATAGCCCCAAAATGTAAAATTAATAGCATTGGTGTTTTTTGTATAATATTTTAAAAACACATTTTTGGTACAAATAGGAATAAAAGTTTTTTGTTTTTTTCCATTGCTTTTAACAATTCCTCCTTGCATATCAATTTGTAAAATACTTTTTCTTTTATCTTGAAAATTAGAATTACTCAGACTGCTATTGGTTGTGTTATCTAATAAACACAGGTTTTTAATACTATGTGTGTCTAATTTTTTATCTAATAAATTACTAAGTTCATTAATTCTACGTTTTATTGATTTTGGAATGATATCATCTGGTTTATGTTTTAAAATTTCTTCTTCTAAAATATTTAATTGTTCCTCTAAATCGAATGTACTATTTGCATCGTTGAGCAATAATTTTATATCACTTATCCAGTTTTGGATTTCTAATACTTTTTTAAACTCTTCAGATTTTTGAGCATGGATATGTTCTAAACTCCATTTTTGAGTTTTTAATTTGTCAAAAGGAAACCTATAATTAGTATCACTGGTATGGTATGTTGCTACATTATGGATAACAAGAATAGTGTGTGTTTGTTTAGGTGTTTGATACACTAAATTAGATAAATTATACTTACTATCGGGGTTGCTTATATTAATTTTATCAGCTATCCATAGCTTTATCTGTTTTTCAAAATCTAGCTTATCTTTTATATCTTCATGCTCTAGGTAATCTTGATATACCTCACTAATGGATTTTATTTCTAAGTGAATTAATAATCCTAAGTAATGATACATGGTTCTGTTTTGAAACCATTCTAACAACAAGTTAAACAAGTTTTTAACCTCTTGCCAATCTTTATTTTTTAAAGTTTCTGTATTTAATTGGTGTAAGTACTTATGGTAGGCAAATAAGTTACTTTGTTCTTTTTTAGGCTTCTTTTTTACTATATCAAAAAGTAAATCAATTCGATTAGCTTTTCGTTTATCTGATGTATCATTACTCACAAAATACCAAAAAGAATCATCTTGTAATTGGTTCTCAATAGTATTCCATTCTTCTGCAAATTGATTGGTTTTAAAAGCTCTAATTTCTAGATTTGGTTCTGTTTTTAAATACAATACAAAAAGTGCTTTTATTAATTCAGCTTGTTCTAAGTGAATTTTTCCTTGATTAAAATTGATAAAAATTTCTTCTGGACTTAATTCACTTTTAATATTATACCAAATCACTTTCGTATAAGTACACAAGTTTTTGGTAAAGGTTTCTTTTTCTGAAAAGTTTAAAGCTTGGAGCCAATTTGTAATTATTTGATAGCTACAAAAAAAATGATAGTTATCGACATTATCATATTCTTTTGGACTTTCTGCTACGTAATCTCCCCAGGCTATATTTAGTTTGGTTTTATTTAAATCAACCACTGCAAGATTTTTAACCTTATTCAAAAACTCTTCACTTTGCTTACGAGTTTTATAATCTAAATTAAAAAGGGTTATACCTAAACATTGTAAAATAATATATGTAGTAGTTAACCGTTGCTGCCCATCTATAAGTTCAAACTTATTTTTTTCTCTTTCTTTAACAACAATTGGTTGTAAACAATAAAAAGCTTGGTCTTCTTTTTTAAAACTGTTTATATCGTCTAAGAGCTCTGTAACTTGTTTTGCTCCCCATTTATAACCTCTTTGGTAATCTTCTACATAAAATTGTAAGCCTTTTAGCTCTTTAATAGCTATGATATTTGTTTTTTCTCTTTCTTTCAATTTTGTTTCCATACATTAACTATTAAAAAAGTTTTCTCCTGGTTTTAAATAAAAAGATGTTGCTCCAAATAAATTATATTCTTCTTCCCATGCTTCTCTAATTATAGGATAATTAGCATACCATGAATTCATTCCTTTTTCCCAAGAAAGCCAAACATCTTTATCTATACGTCCTTTTTTAAACCAGTAGTACTCTTCGGCACAGAGATTAAAATAATCGTTGAGTTTGTTTCTTAGGAAATTATATTTTTTTGGTTTTTTAGATTGTAATTCTTCTAAAGAATTGAACTTACATATCTTTTCTAGGTGGTCATTTAATACATCATACCGTTGGTTAAATTCACTAAACAGTTGTTTTTGAAGTTGATGATTAGCTATTTCAAGCTGATTATTATTAAACTTTTTAGTTGAATACCAAACAATAATACCTAGCCCAATTGTAACAGCAATTTCAATTGCTGTAGTATAAAACTCCCAGTTGTTATAAAAAACTAAACACATACTAACCTTGTTTTACCTGTTAACAACTCTTGCATCATACCTTGTTTGAGTTGTTGGTATTTAGCTTTTTTAGTTTCTAATTCTTCTATTTCAGCATCCATATCGGAAAGGATTTCAGCGATAGCTTTTTGTTCTTTTTTTGAAGGAACTTCTATTATAAGTTTATTAAAATTACTTTTAGAAAGGTTATATCTCGTAGCTCCTTGAGCTAAGGATAAAAACAAATTTCTACCAATAGAAGAATTGATTAAATAAGAAAAGAAATATGCATAAACATTACTATCCTCTTTCAATCTAAAACCAAAACAAAAACTATTCAAATACAATTCACCTATGTCCTCATTCAGAACTGCACACATTCCAACCTCTTCTGGTGTTTCGGATGAAGTATTAAAAAATAAATCGCCTTTTCTCGCTTTGTTTTGCTGCTCTCCTGGTTTTATATGAACGTATTCAAAAATTGATGTATCTATTACTACATTATTCATCACATTTAAAAAGGTGATATATGGATATTTCCCATCTTCAAAATCTTTTTTTGATTTTCCAGATAACCCTCCATAGGTAATTCCTATTTTACCAATAACTTTCTCCACCCACTCACCAGAAAACCCAGGTAAGCGTTTACCACCTTTGTGCGGAGGCGTTAACAACTGTTGCATAGCACCTTGTTTTATGGCTTGTTTTTTAGCTATTAAGGTTTCTAAACTAGTAATAAGGTCATCTACATCACTTAAAGCAGTGGCTATGGCTTTTTGTTCTTTTAGGGTTGGTGGAACACCTATATGCATCTTATTTACAATTGTAATGTAAATGTGTTTTATGGTAGAACCTCCAGCATTTTCTATCATAACCCTTTGGTAATAATTACTTTCAAGTAATTTTTTCAAAAACAATGAATCAACCTTTTCATTAGGTCTAATTACAGCAACCGATTGATTAATACATATTTTCTTGTCATCAACCAATGCCAATCGACCTAAAGTACCATCCTTGGTTAAAAGAATATCACCCTTAATTGGTTTGCTTTTAGTTGTTAAATACTTATTATACGCCCACTCTGGTGTTAGTCTCGCTGAATTGTATAATATTTTGCCATAGTTTACATCTTTGGCTGTTATCATATAAATCCCACTATTAGATGTAGGCATAGGGTTAGTAAAGCCATATGAGATGTACTTGAAATAATACTCTAAAGGATTTACTCTCCAATCACTTGGGAGAGTTCCAACTTCAGTTTTCTTAAAACCCTGTTTCGTTACTAATTCCATACCAATCCCATTGTTTTAAGATGCTCACTTACCTTGTTTTCCAATTCATTGGTGGTGCTATCTAATTCGGTTAACGTATTCTCATAACGTTCTGCTAATTCTTTAATACGGCTGGTTAAACGTTGAGAAATGGCGTCAATTTCCGTTTGTAAAGTAGCCTGTAAACTTCCTAACCATTTTTTATCTACTACCAACTGGTGTACTTCTTCTTCAGTTAGTTTTCCATATTGCGCTAAACAAAGTTCATCTAAAACAGCTGTTTTTGTTTTAATATCCTTTTTTAAACTAGCCTCTTTAGTAAAAAGCTTCAATAATTGGTTAGCTACGGCTAAGGCTTCTGCTTCGGTTGGGTTGCCTTTAATCTCTTTTATAAACTTGCTTAGGGTGGTTTTGGTAATGCTACCTTTATCGTTGGTAGCTTCATTTAGCAATCCTTCTTCGCCAGCATGTTCTTCTATCAATTCTGTACTATTGGCTTGTATGGTTTCTAACTCAGCTTCTACAGCTTGTAATGCTTGTTGCTCTTTGACTAAGTAGGTATCTATTATTAATTGCTTAGGTAATAAATCGCACGTCCACCCTTTATCTACTTCTTTACCACTTTTATTTTTTTCAATAATTCGCTTAGTTTTGGCTACCCAACCGTCTTCTATTAACAAATACACATCATCTTTCATAATGGTATTCCAATAGTCTAACAAATGCTGGTACACATCATAGTTGTTAATCAGCGCTTTATTAGCATAACGTGTAAGTAAATCTTCTGCAATGGTTTTAATAAAGGCTTTGGGTTTGGTAGTAATATCAATACTATTTAAAAAGGCATGGTTTGCTGTGGTGAATTCTTTATAAATAGTGTCTAGCGTATCGTTATAGCTAATAAAATCTGGGTGTTGGTAAATTGTATTCTTAATCTCAGATTTTGCTACATTTAAGCGTAAATAACCCTCTCTTAAGGTGCTAAATAATTCTTGTTTCAAATTTGGGTACACAGTCCAATATGCTTGTAAGGCATCTACATCTTTTTGTGGTATACCTCCGTTTAAATGTGCGTTTAAATCTTGAATGTCTTCCGCTTCTTGAGTATCAATATAACGAGGTATGTTTAAGTTGTACTCATTCTTTTCAATTTCTGAAAAAGGCACAAAACGAGCGTATTTTTCTACTTCGGTTTGTGAGTTAAATACATCTACAATTTTGTGTAAATCTTGTTCTCGTAAACGGTTTTTGTTTCCGTCTTTACTAAAGCCTTTACTAGCATCTATCATAAACACACCTTCACGGTCGTTAGCATGTTCTTTGTCTAACACAATAATACATGCGGGAATACCTGTACCATAAAACAAGTTTGCGGGTAAACCAATAATTCCTTTAATCCACTTACGCTCTAGTATGTTCTTTCTAATTTCTGCTTCTGCGTTTCCTCTAAAAAGTACCCCGTGCGGTAAAATAACAGCACCTTTTCCTGTACTTTTTAACGAGGCTAAAATGTGCAGTAAAAAAGCGTAGTCTCCATTTTTTTCTGGAGGAATTCCGTAGCCTTTAAAACGATTAAATTCATCATTCATAGGTACAATACCACTTGTCCAGTTTTTTACAGAAAACGGTGGATTTGCTACCACAAAATCGAAACGCTTTAATTGTCCGTCATCTTTAAATTGTGGAGAAGCAATGGTGTTTTTACTTGCAATAGAAGCCTCTGGATACCCATGAAGCCACATATTCATAATAGCTAACCCTTTGGTAGCAATATCTTTTTCTTGTCCGTATAAGGTTAAGCCATTAGGAGCTTCATCAGCAACTTTTAATAATAAAGAACCCGAACCACAGGTTGGGTCATATGCAGTATAGGATGGTCTATCTGCTTTATCTACTTCTATTACTTTGGCTAAAATTCTAGATACTTCTGCGGGAGTATAAAACTGTCCTTTGCTTTTTCCAGACTCGGTTGCAAAATGACGCATTAAAAACTCGTACGCATCTCCAAGAATATCATCATCTTCAGCACGGTTATTTTTAAAGTTTAAACCTTCATGCTCAAATATGGCAATAAGTTTAGATAAGCGGTCTACTTTTTCTTTTCCCGAACCTAATTTTTCATCATCATTAAAATCGGCTAATTCCATAGCTCCTTCTAAACCATTGGCTGCAAATAAAGGTCTAAGAATTTCTTTGTTGATTCGGTCGCCAATATCGGGTTGTCCTTTTAAAGCTACCATATCATCAAATGAAGCTCCTTTAGGCACTTCAATTAAACTCATAGGATTACCCGCATACTTATCTGACACATACTTTACAAAAAGCATTGTTAGTACATAATCTTTGTATTGAGAAGCATCCATTCCGCCACGTAACTCATCACAACTTGCCCATAAAGAGCTGTATAAATCCGATTTTTTAATTGCCATTTTAGCTAGTTTGTTTTTAGATAAAAAAGTTTTTCACTTCATTTTTTAAGGACTCTAAATGTATCAATAATAGCAGCAACAAACAATAATTTTAAAGAATAATAAGCTATATCTTGTAACTTTGTAAGATATGACATTTACAAAAAAACATAAATATTTAGTAGAAAACCTTTACAAAGGACTAGTTAATTTAAATAACGGGTTTGACAGCCCATATATCTACTACTTTAATGAGTCTGATTTTGAAATTATTTTAAATAGAATTGAAAAGTATGGCATTACAATATCAGGTATTGAACCATGGAAAGATGGAGAATATTATGATGTACGAGTAATGGAAGAATACCCTGATGAAAAATTTTGGTATAGAAGGGTTTTTGAAAACTATAAAGCTTTAAAAGAAAATCTTCAGTATTCTGCTAGTTATATACTACCAGAACAAGATTGATTATCAGCTTCATTTTTCTCATCAATAAAAAAATCTTTTACGTCAACATTGATAGCTTCAGCAATTTTCTTTAATGTTAAAGCTGTGAAATTTTGTCTACCATTTTCTATACTTGAGAGATTAGGTTTTTCCATTTCAATTATTGCACATACATCTAATTGACTAAAGCCATTTGCTCTTCTCAACTTTGATATTCTCTTTCCTATAGCTTTTAGATATTCCTTTTCTGAATCTGTCATAATTATAATGACAAGTTCTAGATTTAAACAAATCAAAAGGTTATGATATATCATAACCTTTTGATACATTTGTTTAATAAAAAATTAAAGATTTTATGAAAAGACAGACAATATTGATAATTTATTTATTATCACACATTTTAAGCATTACAACATCTTATTGCCAAGAAAGTTTTGAATTTAAAGATATAGAGAATCACAGTTTTTACATTTTAAAAGAAGGAGAACTTAAAGTTCCAGATTATAATGCTGAATATAGAAGACCTCTACATGATGGAAAGTATAATAAAACTATTGAAAACTTCATCTTAAACTATGAAGAACTAAATAAGCAATTTGATGAACTTAAAAACCTTGATAAAGACCAAAGAAAAAAAAGGAAGAAAGAATTAAGAGTTGAAAGAGAAAATATATTAAGTAATTTTAAATCAACTTTCGATTTACTAAAACGTCAAGATATGTGGACTTCACATTTTAGAGGTATTGAATTTAATAATTCAGATTTGCTAGAAAGAGCAAAATTAGAGTCGGAAAGGTTAAAAGGAAAGCCAATCAATCTAGAGCAATTAAACGAGAGAGAATTATGGGCTAAGGTTCCAAAAAAAACAGTGAATTTAAAATATCTATCACCTGCTAATATCTTTACACAAATTAAGGGGAAATATATTGTTGCAGGAAAAGTTAATGTGGCAACAAAGAATAATATTAAAGATAATACATATAGAAATCAAGTTTTAGATAAAATAGTTGACAACAATTATACAATTTACAAATACTACAAAAGTGTAGATGGTTCTGGTGCAGATTTTTATAATAATACCATAGACATTTATAATGAATATATGGTAGAAAGAGCACCAAAACAATTATCTAAAATAGAAATTGAGACAAAAAGAAAAGTTAAACTCTACTTAAAACAGGCTGAACCTTATTTAAAGAAAATGTATAACGGAATTTTAGCTCATAAAAATTTCACCTTAACCAATAGTAAAAGGTCTGAGTGGATAGAAAATACTAAAAAAGTAAAGTTAATTGACAAAAAAATTAGAGCCCTATACGGTAATAATGATGGTAATTATTACGATTTTCAAAAGCTTCTTGATACAAAAACCTTAGAAGATAAAATTTATTTTGATACTGTTCTTAATAACTCCAAACAAATGTTAGGTATATACTAAAGTAAAAAGTGCTAAAAATTTTAAATTTTTAGCACTTTTCAGTAAATAAATTAACTAAACACACTAACAACTTCATAATCTAATATTTTCATAAAGTTCTCTCCGAAATAATCCTCATCTTCAGCCCCTTTTCTAAATAAAGCACCATGTGGTAAAACCACGGTCATTCGCCCAGTACTATTCATTGATTTAATCATATGTTGTACCCAAGCCATGTCACCATTTCCTTTAGGTGGTACACCAGCTATATTTCGTCCATAAGGATCATTTACCCAGTTTTCTGCTCCCCATTGTTTCAAAGAAAAAGGTGGATTGGCAATAACACAATCAAAAGTTTTGAGACCATCTGCAACAAAAAAGGCTGGATCTCTAAGGGTGTCTCCTCGAGCTATTTGAAAATCTTCAATACCATGAAGAAACATATTCATTCTAGCAATAGAGCTTGAGGTTAAGTTCTTTTCTTGACCAAATAATTTAAGTGTTCTGTAGTCTTCGTTATTGTCCTTTAAGTGGTCTACACATTCTAATAACATACCTCCAGTACCACAAGCAGGGTCATATATAGTTTCTCCTTCATGAGGATCTAGAATTAAACCTAGCAAATGTACTACAGAACGTGGGGTATAAAATTCTCCTGCTTTTTTATTTGTAAGATCAGCGAAGTGCTTTATCAAATATTCATATGCGTTACCCAAAATGTCTGGATCTACTACTGAGTTTGATAAAGTGTATTGTGAAAAATGTTCTATTAAATCGATTAACAGCCTATCAGAAAGTTTATTTTTGTTACTCCATTGTGCATCACCAAAAATTCCAAATAAAGACTCCTGATTAGCCTGCTCAATTCCACGAAGAGCTTTTTCAATAGCTAATCCTATATTAGTAGTGGTTTCTCTTACATTTTTCCAATGACAACCATCTGGGATTTCGAATCTATGAAACTCAGGTAAGGAAGCGTACTCAATATCTCCATCAGATTCTTCTAAAGCTAATTGATATTCTTCATCATATACATCTGACAATCTTTTAAAAAACAACAGTGGAAAAATATAAACTTTATAATCTGAGGCATCCACAGGACCTTTTAATATCCATGCAGCCTTTGATAAGTATTGTTCAAGTTGTGATAACGTAATTTTTGTTGAAGACATTGTAAAAGATTAATTAGCTATTTTTTTAAAGTTCTAAAATAATAAAAGCAAGGTAGAAATAATTGCAGTAATACTGTAATAAAGAAAAAAAGTTTTTAACGGTTCTGGCTATGAGTAGTTGCGTGCGTTAGTACTTAACTTTGCAAGTACACACCAAACTGAAAATCCACGAGAATTTTCAGGAGTAGGTGAGTACAAGCAATTTCTTATAATCAATGTTGTATACAGTTTTTATTCTAATTTAGCTCTATTTCCAGTTGCAGCAGCCACCATAGCCATATTTCTTGCGTGGTCAGCGTCTTTTTCTTTTTTATCAATTTCTTCTATTTGTTGAAAAATCATAGCATTATGTTTATTCACTTTACTAGACATTGTGAAAAGGTCAATAAGAGCCCAAATTCCGATTCCACCAAATGTTATCCAATATAAGATTTGAGTTCCCCATTTTCCTAAGTAGGCATAGTGAGCACCAAGAACAAACCATAATACATAGGCTGTTCCAGTAGATTTTAATTTAGATTGTAAATAATGTTTATTCATTTTCATAAATGTTTAAATTAGCTTACTTCCGTTTATAGTCATTTTTCAGCAAATTCCGACTCAATATTTTTTTACAAATTGTATAGAACTCTTTTATATAGTTAACTTTTTAATGTTTTAAATTTTTTAAAGGTTGACTTTTGTTTTAGTATTCAAGGATTTATAATGGCTTTTTTTAATGTGAATAAATTAAGTTAACAACTCAAACGTATTGATTACAATTACAAACATTAATAAGCTTGATGTTGAAAACACCTATTATAGGTGTTTTTAGTTAGTCTTTTACACCTTTTTCCTGACTTTGTTCTCCCTAGGCATTGAGTGCTTGTGTTTCTTTTTTTTAGTTCTTTACTTACTGAATAAATTGGTTTACAAACTCTACAAGGTAAAAAACCATAAGAAATAGCTTTTTGAACCTCAATCTCTATGCTTGAATATTTTAAAAACCTGCATTCCTTTTTGTGGTATTTTTTACCAGACTTTGTTAAATAAACAGTTTGAGCATTGGTGCATGACAATGAGCAGATTAAGAATACTACTAAATAGCTTACTATATGTCGACTTCGCTTTTTTATAGGTTAGTTATTTAAAAACTGGTTTATCGTATTTTCCATATTTGCAGGAAGTTCAGCTCCATATACCTGATACTTTTTTATTCCCATTGAATCAAACCAATTTTCCCAATACTTTTTCATGATATCAAAGCCATATGGGTTTGCTTTTTTATCATGATTAACTACTCCTAAAACTAATACTTCTAATTCTTCTAGATTAGAGTTAGCAGGAATAAACCCAAAATTTTTCTCTTTCATTTTATTTTCCCAAGAGCTAGTATTCAAGCCGAAATTTCTTAATGTTTTTGGAGTAATGTAAGATGTACGATTATTTTCTTTTAATTTACTATCTACATGAAACATATAACCATCAGTTAGTATTACAAGAATATTTCTATTACATTCTTTAATACAATATCGTTTTACCTTGTCTTTAAAAAAGCGCCAAGTGTCAGATCCTAAATATGTACTATTACTCCTTGCAATTGAATAGATTTCAGATGGAATAGCAGCGTATTTATTTTCAAACTCATTAATTTGTTTTTGTGTGAGATTTTTATCAAATGAAATTTGTAATTGTTTTGCCTTTTCATTAATTGATGCATCAGCAGGTTCAGGTTCAAAATACAGCTGCATGTAATCATTCATTAACACCATTTTTTTTGTCTTTATATGGTCTAAAAAACTTGTAGCTATAGTTTGGATGTATCCTAAGTCTCTTTGAAAATACTCCATAGTTGGATTTGGATACTTTGTTTCACTAATTCTATCTGAAAGATCCAATAATATGCTTACATTCCAGTTGTTTTCTTTGTTTTTAAGTAAGTAATTAGGACAATCAGAAGTAGATTTGTTTTCTTTTGCTTCAGTTTCTTTTTTTATTTCAGATGTATTTTCTGCTTTGCATTCTACTAATAGCAACACAAGTAGAAGAGTTGTAGTTAATTTAATGATTTTATATACTTTTAAGTTATTCATGGTATTAAGATTGAGATAAAAAGATTTTATTTTGATATTCATTATTTGAACCTACTTCAATAATATGTGTTTTATAGGTTTCATTACATTCATGAATTAAATCTTGCTTTTTGGTAAAAGAACCATGCAAGTTTTGGTTAATTGATGTGATCCAACCTTGCATGTATTCAGAAGCGTATAAATGATATTCTTTAACAGGAATAATGACACCATTTATAAGCCTTTTTAGTTCTTCTATTCTTCCTTTAATAGTTTCAATATCTTCTTTAATATCGTGTAGTTTATGTTCTAAACCATCAATATTTTCTTTTTCAATTTTAATTTTATTCACTCTTGCATCAATCGCCATTTTTATTTTGTCTTTCTCCTTGTGTTCTTTCAATATAAAATCAAACACTAAGCCCCAAATTACATAGACAATGAACCCTGCAAAAATGATTCCCCAAAAAGCTACTTTTTGAAAGGCAATAGGTAGCGAGAATTCTGGAGATGAAATGCTTTTTGATAAATCATATAAGTTGTTTTCTATTTGATAGGCTAAAATGGCATCAAATACAAAAGTCACTATAAATAAACTTATTACTTTTAATGTGTTGGAGGTGTTTTTTACTTCACCAAACATATGGATCAAAAAACCTAATCCCATAAACACAAAGGGAATAAAGGTTACAAACAATCCTTCCAATGGGCCATCAGACCACGCTTTGGTAAATGCATTCGCATCCAGAATGGATTGCATCACGCCATCACCTATTTCAAATTGTTTAAAGAATGCAGAATAAGATGTTGATACATAAAAAGTTATTAAATAGATGCTAATAGGAACAATAAGTATAATTCCTATCCAAAATTTTAACGAAGCCCCTTTTTTGGCATCAATCCCATATTTCTCAGGGTTGTTTGGAATATCTGCTATTTCATGTTTTAGGTTTTCTATACCTTTTTTTCGCTTTTCAATTTTTTCAGATATGTTATCAAAAACAACTGATTTTGTTTTTATCTCAGTTTCTTTTTCTGATTTTTCTGATAAATATGGTTCGTTGTATTCGTTTTGCTTTGTTTTATTTATTTTTTCTTCATTTTGAAACTTAGCATATATGGCTTGAAGACAAATGTTCAGCGCTATTTTATCTCCAAAGTTTCTTGTACTATCTCTAAATCCAGCTTCATGATAAGTTTGCTTTCGTTCACGCTCATCTAATTGAATCACTCTACCACTATCTAATTCATTTGATTTTTCTTCTGTTTTGGTTTTTACCAAATCTTTCAGTTTTTTTATCATGATTTATAGTTGTTTTAAAACTTCTTCTAATTTGATATTTTTATTGACAGCATTTAATAGATATTCTGCAAGTTCTTCTATGTTTTCTTCTTCAAACTCAAATAAGCGAATGTATTTTTTTAAATTATTTCTTTCATTTTCATCTACTTTACCGTCAGCCCATATCATTTCACATAATTGATATAAGTAAGTGATTTTTTCGATAAGATCATTAGGAATGCTTTTTTCAACAGAAGATGGATTTAACAATAATGTATCCAAAGTTTCTTTAGGAATTCCTCTCTCCTCGGCAAAACGATACAGCATTTTAAGTTCTAATTGATGAAAGTTATCATCTGTGAAAGCCATACTGTATAGTCGTAAGAAATGAGCTTTTAGTTCTTCAGAAATTTCGTGCATAATAACAGGGTAATTGATTGATTAACAAACTTAAATTAACAGACAAAAAAAACCTTACGGGTTCCCGTAAGGCTCACTTAACTTATACTAATCAAAATAAATAACTAATTATGCTAACTGATTGATTTTTTGATTTTGATAATGTTCTATTCTACTTTTTAAATATCCAAGTTCTTGAATTGTTATTCGATTCTTGAATAGAAATCTCATTTCCATTTTTTGTGAGAATAAAATTTTCATCTGTTCTCAAACTATAGTTAGTATCGTCAATTTTTTCCCAAGTTCCTGTATACCCTCCGTCATCAAGATTACAGTTAGGTTGTGTGTGTCGTAGCCAACGTAAGGAAAAATCACTATTAAATGTAATTGTGTTTTTTTCTATACATTCTGAATCAGAACTTTGGTTGTTAATGATTAAATCTATTTGTTGCCACGTTCCAATTATAGGGTTTTCTAATTCATTTTCATCTGATGAACAACTTGATAACATACTAACAATACATAATAAAAATAAGTGCTTTTTCATTTTAATTTATTTTCTAATTTATTTTCTAATTTATTTTTACCCTACTCATTTGGCTTTTTTGGTAACGCCCCATTTTTTTTAGTGGTTTTGGAATCCATTTTAACAAACTTAAATCACTTTTTAAATAAAAACCTTATAGGTAAAGTTTTCAACCTTAAATTATTAAGAAGACAGAACTCTTTAAAAGTAATATTAAGAGTTAAGTTTTTTTAATTTTATAAAGTTTTAGTAATCTTATTATATAACACCTAAATCTTTGACTATTGATACCAAATGGATAGCATTATTTGCTTTGAATTGTATTTTTAATTTATTCAATTTTTTTTCAATGGAACTTAAACTACTTGGAGATAAATTTTTGTTTTTAAATTGTATACTAATTTCTTCTTGAGATAGTCCATTAGCGAGCGATTCTAGTAAGTTTACATCATAATCCGTAATTTCTAATGTCGTTTTTTTACTAAGTGCTTGTTGTACTTGATTTGAAACCCATGTTTCATTATTATTCACTTTTTCAATTGCTAACTTCAGATCTTTTAAGCCGTATCTACTTTTACATACATACGCATTAATATTATATTTTTCTAGTAATGCTCTTACTTTTTGAATTTTATCTTCTATTGAAAAAACAATTATTTTTAAATTAAAACCTTCCTCTCTAATGGCTTTAATTAATTCTTCACCTGAAGAAAATCGTTGCTCTCTATGATCTGGTATGTAAGATAGATCAGTAATTATTAAATCATAAGGATTACTATCAATCTTAGCTTTTTTTAGTTTTAAGTAGGCATCGTCACAGTATTGTACTTTGTCGAAAAGTTTAATATTTAATTCATTTAAAACTGAAGTAACACCTTCATTAATACTTCCTAAATCATCAGATATGAGTACTTTACTAAACATCTTTTTAAATAGTGATTTTTACTTTAAACCCTGCATTAGGTTTTGAATCAAAAATAATACTTCCTTTTATTGATTTAATACGGTTTTCCGCATTGTATAGTCCATTTAACTTTTTTAAGGTAGTACCTGCTCCATTATCATTGTATTCAATTTGTAGTGTGTTTCTTGTTTGATTAAAATTAATGACTACTATTGAAGCTTTGCTATGTTTTTTCATGTTTACTAACAATTCTTGAATAACTCTAAAAATTACAGTTTTGAACTCATCAGAGTATTTCTCCCAATTAATATTTTTACTATTTTTTGTTATTATTTGAACATGGTTCTCATTGAAACTCAAGAATAAATCTTCTAAATGCTCACTAAAGTTGCCATCTGTGCTAATCCTACTATTTTCTTTAGAAATATCTCTAGTTTTAATGTAAACCTCTTCTAGCTCATCTATAACCTTTTCATTAATATTTTCATTTTGAAGTTTGCTCATAATGTAAAACATATCATTTGCAACTTCGTCATGTACTTTTTTTGAGATTCGTGTTTCAGTATTATAAACTTGTTGTATTACCTCTTTTTTATGTCTAATTTTAAGGATATAATATGAGAAAATAGAAACGATAAGAATTAATAACCCGATTATTAAATAGATTAACTTCATTCTTTTTTGCTTTTCCTCTTTCAATTTCACTTCAGCTAAAAGTCGTTTTACCTTCTCTGCTTTTCTTTTTTCTTCTGAAAAATTATATTTCATCGCAGCGAATTTATTTTCATTTGTTTGTTTAGCTACAGCAATACTATCAATCATGTTTTTGTATTCAAGAACATATTCGTTCCCTTGAATCTGAGAAATGAGTGAAAGGGCATCTAATTTGTAGTTGATATTTCCTTTTTCTTTGGCTATTTTTAGAACTTTAAAAGCATATTTTAATGCTTTTGAATTTTGCTTTATATCCAAATAATATTCTGAAAGATGAAGATAACTCGCTATGATTCCTGGTATGTGGTTTATGTTTTTTCGTATTTCTAATGCTTTTTTGAGATCATTTAAACCTCCTGTTTTGGTTAATTTTGATTTAACATGACCTAGATTACTTAATGATCTAGCTATTTGCTTTTTATCATTGCTTTCTATGCTTCTTTTATATACATCATCAAAGAATTTATAAGCTTTAGTGTATTCTTTCTTTTCTTTGTATATATATGCAATGTTATTAAGAATAATATTTTTAGAAGTCTTTTTATGTGTAAGTTTTAATGCTTTTTGATAATACATCAAAGCATTTTCATAATTTCGAAAATGTCTATTAATAATTCCTAAATCTATCAACAATCCTGATTTTGCTTCTTTTAATATGGCAGATGTATCCGAGTAGTTGTTTGCTAATTTTAATCCATGTACTGCAGACGATTCAGCATCATTAAAAACGCCTAATTTCTTCTGAATAATGGTTAAAAATCGTAAACTTTGAATTGCCGTTAGTGTATCATTTTGCTTTAAACTCCAATCTTTATGCTTTTCATAATATTTATACACTGATATTATTTTTGCTTTATCTTCGGTTTGATAAAATGAATTATAATAATACAACAAACTATCATTAGCAGATTGAGCATGTAAAAAAGTTGGAGTTAATGATCCGCTAACTAATACTAAAAAAAGGAATGAAATTTTAATCTTTTTCATTCCTCTAAAATAATAAACTAATTTTAAGTTATACTTTTTAAAATTATCCTACTGTTGCAGGTGGCGGTGGTGGTGGTGTATCACCTTCATCATCTCCACCGGTGTTTTGCAGTAATTGTTCATCTAAAATTAACTCCTCACTTTCATCAATTGTACACGATGTAAAACTTGTAATACACATAAGGGCTAATAAAAATATGATTGTTTTTTTCATCTTTTCTTATTTAAATTTTTGACAATAGTTTTCTTGTTCGATAGTTTTTATCGAATATTAATGAGTGTTAAACACCATTTAAAAAGGCCTTTTTGGGAAGTGATTAGAAGTGTGTAAAGTACTTGTACTTCCCTTTTAAAGTTCAATACACACGACTAAAGTTTGAATTGATGATGTTCATATTTCTTTTTATATTTGAATAAGCATCAACATCAAGTTCAGTACAAATCAAGCTGTTACATTCCTGGAAGTCTGGAATAAATTAGGAAACAAATGAGAAAGTTTTAGGAATTGTATTTCCTGTTTTTTTCCTAGTTATTCTTTCATAAAAACTAACTAAAATGCATAACGTATTAATTCAATTGGCTTTTGATAAAATGAAGAATGATCATTTTAAAAATGAAGGTTTAAATTTGACTAAAACTCAAACATCTAAAAGACTTTCTGAGTTGTTATTGGATGATTATAAGGTTTGTTTTGGGGATAAGAGGTTAAGAGATATTTATAATAATAAAGCAAAAATCAAACAAGTTGATGTATTAAAAGCATTATGTGACTATTTGGGGTATGATAATTACAATGCTTTTTTAGAATCAAATAATTTAAATGAAAAAGGAAGAGTTAATGCTAGTTTTTCGAATACTATTTTTAAATTTAAGCAACCCTTGCTTATTTCATTAACTGTATTGATATGTTTAATAATGGTTTATTTTTTTACTGTTGATCAACAACGTTGGATGGTTTGGAAAGTAGATCATTATGAAGAGGTTGATTTCGATACAAAAAAATACAAATTGAATCAACTTAAATTGTTTAAAGAAGAAAGAATTAACAATTTCAAAAAAATTGAAGCAACTTGTGATACCAATTTTTTTGATGATAAAGGAAATGTAAAGGTTTGGTATGAAAAGAATAGAAACGGAAAATTAGACCTATTTACTTCATTGGGTTTACATCCAGAAACAGGAAAAACCTTAAAACCAATCACTAGATATATGATAAAAAAATATATATGCAAAACCTATTAAAATAAACTCACTACTTTATATGTAATTATTTTATTGATTCATACTGCATGTAATTTTCATAAAAGGTAAAACCAAACTGAATATTGAAATATTTTATATTATAGTTTTACATCAAACCAAATAATGGTCTTTAAATTTAGTCAAATACCATGATTAAAATTACTACAACCACAAAATGGAAAAAAATTAGATTAGAAATAAATCTGATTCTAAAAAGTCTTGTTCGGAAATCTTTTAACATAGAAAAAAGTTTAATTCTACCAAGCTTAATTAATACCATATTTAGATAGAACTTGAGCACATGTGAGAAAACAGTAACCAAGACCTTAAACTACTTTAAGCTTTTAAAAAAGTAGAATCTCTCTGCATAATTTGGCAAAATCATTTTTACTATACCTCAATTTTAATGCAACGCTATTTCAAAACGGGACAATATCAAAAAAAAAAGCAACTCAATATGAGTTGCTTTTTTTCTATTCTTCTTTAAAAAGTTGCTCTTTATAAGCTGCTTTTTTAATTTCTGCTCTTCTTAAAACCGATGGCTTTACATATTGCTTACGGTCTCTTAACTCTTGTAATACTTTAACGTTTCTGTATTTACGCTTGTATCTTTTTAAGGCTCTATCTATATTTTCACCTTCTTTTACTATAATTCTTAACATATAAAAATTTTTAATTAATAAAACATCAGCCCACATGTTTGTAGGTTACTTAGAACTAAATTTACCTCATGAAAAAGCTGAAAATGTTTTGATAAATTTTTAATTTAAATAGGAAGCGAAACTAAAAATTGAAGAAAACCTTCTCTGTAGATAATATAACTCTGGCGCGAAAGTACAATTTATAATAAAACCTTACAAATTATAGCGAAAAAGCTCAACCAAATGGTTGAGCTTTTTTTAAATAGTTTCTCCTAATTCCTTTAATTTAGAAGTATTTTCTGCTAACATCAATTCATCAATAATTTTTTGAATATCTCCGTTAACTATATTTTGTAAATCGTACAGTGTTAAACCTATTCTATGATCGGTAACACGACCTTGTGGATAGTTATAAGTTCTAATTTTTGCAGATCTGTCTCCTGATGTTACCATCGACCCTCTTTTTTCTGCATCTTCAGCTTGCTTTTTTGCTAGCTCTAAATCATATAAACGAGAACGTAATACTCTAAACGCTTTTTCTTTATTTTTATGCTGAGATTTTTGATCTTGACATTGTGCTACTAAACCTGTAGGTATGTGCGTTAAACGTACCGCAGAATATGTAGTGTTTACAGACTGTCCTCCAGGCCCTGATGAACAGAAATAATCAATACGAACATCTTTTGGATTAATTTCTACATCAAATTCTTCAGCTTCTGGAAAAACCATACACGTAGCTGCAGATGTATGCACTCTACCTTGTGTTTCTGTTTGTGGTACACGTTGTACACGGTGCACTCCGGCTTCAAACTTTAAAGTTCCGTACACATCTTCTCCACTAACTTCAAACTGAATTTCTTTAAATCCTCCGTTCGTACCTTCAGAATAATCAACAATAGATACATTCCAGCCTCTACCTTCACAATATTTAGAATACATTCTAAATAAATCTCCAGCAAAAATACTTGCTTCATCCCCTCCTGTTCCTGCACGTAATTCTACTACTGCATTTTTACCATCTTCAGGATCTTTTGGAATTAATAAGAATTTAATTTCTTCTTCTAAAACAGGAATTCTTTCTTTGGCTTCGTCCATTTCGGCTTTTGCCATTTCTACCATTTCGGCATCGCTCCCATCGGCAATAATTTCTTTTGCCTCTTCAATATTATTAAGTAAACCTTCGTACTCGTTGGCTTTTTTAACCACCTTTCCAAGGTCTTTATATTCTTTATTTAATTGTACATAACGCTTTTGATCAGAGATAATATCTGGCTGAATAATTAAATCTGACACCTCATCAAAACGTTGTTTTACTATCTGTAACTTGTCTAACATAGTATCTTTTGTTGGAGTGCGAATTTACGATTTTTTATTGGATTTTAAACTAAAATTAATACTACGCATTACCTAAAGTTTATGATTACTTTTACCCGTATCTAAAATGCCATGAATGGAAACTAAAGAATTAGAAAATATTGGTAAAAAGCACAGCAATACTTTATTTACTATTTAAAATAAATCACAAAAAAATGGGGCCAAGTTATTGACCCCAGTCTGTACCTTTATAAAGATTTTATTGATGAATTTTTCTAATACTCAAAAGTACCATATTCACTTTTTATAGTAAGCTTTTTTTCTGCAGATGCTTCTACTTTTCCTATTATTTGAGCATTTACATTAAATGATTTAGAAATAGCAATTATATCTTCAGCTACTGCTGGCGAAACATATAACTCCATACGATGTCCACAGTTAAAAACCTGGTACATTTCTTTCCAATCGGTTTTTGATTGCTCTTGAATTAATTTGAATAATGGCGGTACCTCAAACATATTATCTTTTACAACATGTAAATTGTCTATAAAATGTAAAATTTTTGTTTGTGCACCTCCCGAACAATGAATCATTCCGTGTATTTCTTCTGAAGAATACTTGGCTAAAATAGCCTTAATTATTGGCGCATACGTTCTTGTTGGTGATAAAACTAACTTCCCCGCATCTAACGGTGAATTAGGCACCTCATCGGTTAGTTTAACCGATCCAGCATATACTAAGTCAGACGGTACTGCCGCATCAAAGCTTTCTGGATATTTAGTTGCCAATTCTTTATAAAAAACATCATGACGAGCAGAAGTTAAACCATTACTTCCCATGCCGCCATTGTACTCTTTTTCATATGTTGCTTGACCAAAAGATTCTAAACCTACAATAACATCTCCAGCTTTAATGTTGGCATTGTCTATTACCGCTGTTCTTTTCATTCGTGCAGTTACTGTAGAATCAACAATAATAGTTCTAACTAAATCACCTACATCTGCTGTTTCTCCTCCTGTAGAGTGGATGGTTACGCCAAACTCTTTAAGCTCTTCAATTAACGTTTCTGTACCATTAATAATGGCAGAAATGACCTCTCCTGGTATTAAATTTTTGTTTCTTCCAATAGTTGATGATAACATAATATTATCTGTAGCTCCTACACATAATAAATCATCTATATTCATAATTAAAGCATCCTGCGCAATCCCTTTCCATACAGATATATCACCTGTTTCTTTCCAATACATATAAGCTAATGATGATTTGGTACCAGCACCATCAGCATGCATAATTAGGCAATACGAATCATCATTGGTTAAATAATCGGGTACTATTTTACAAAATGCTTTAGGAAAAAGACCTTTGTTAATGTTCTTAATAGCGTTGTGAACATCTTCTTTAGAGGCAGATACTCCTCTTTGCGCATAGCGTTTAGAAACTTCTTTACTCATGGTGTTGTGTTGTTGTTGGGCAAATTTAGTTTTTCTGAAGATGTAAACCATAAAAAAACCGAATGTTTTTACACATTCGGCTCTCGGTTGGGTGATGCTGTTTATTTCCAATCGGGCATAAACGCATCTGGGAAAACTTGCGTTCTTGTTATGTTGTTTGTAACTAATGTTGTTTTGTAGATGTTTTTTGATGAAATACCATCGTTTGAGGTATTTACAAAAATAATTTCTGCTTCATTTGGTGAAAAACGAGGATCTAAATCATTGGTGCCTGGAAGTTTTTCTGAAGAAGCATCAAAAGTAGTAGCGGTTAGTACATCATAAATAAATATATGTGTATTTAATTGTCTGTAATTGGCCGATTGAAACTCTGAAATATCATAGGTATACAATATTTTGTTACCAGTTACTGAAAATTGCAGCCCTCCTAACGCCCCCACAGCATCAGATACAATTCTCGATAAAATATTCCCGTTGGTATCTACTGTATAAATATCGCCGTCATATCCACTAGAATTATTTGCTTTTATTACAATTTTACTTCCATCTTCACTCCAATCACATTCAGTTATTAATTTTCCGTCTGGGTTTTGATGTAGTAACTGCAAGCCACTGCCATCTTTATTAATTACATACAATTTATCAAAGTTGGGATATAACAACCTGCCTCCATCTGCAGACCATGCAAAATCCACTTCGTTTAAGTTAAAACTTGCTACAGGAATTGTTGACGTAACTCTTTGCACCTCATCACCGTTAGGCTGCATGGTATATATATGTGTTTGATTATTGTCTGTTTGTAAAAAAGCTACCAAGCCTGCTGTATTATTTTTTCTGGGTCTCCAAGAATTTTTGCTACTGTCCGTTAACATCAATTCGTCAGTAACTCCATTATCTTCAGAAAAATTTCCTGAATACACCACATTATTACCATTACTATTTTTAGTGTAAAAAAATCTATTTCCAGGATCTGGTTTTATGGTAAATGATTTTGTTCCGCTAATCACCTCCTCATTTATACCATCATTGGCTATTACCTGCCAGATATATTTGGCACCAAAACGTAAACTTTGCAATGTTAACACAGTATCTATTTGGTTATCTAGCGTTATTATCTCATTATTAAAGTCATTTTGCAAAATAATGGTGTAACGAAGCTCATCATCGTCTACATCTGATGAAGACCAAACTAACTGTACGGTATTTTCTAAATTATTAACCCCATCTGCTGGGCTTATTAACTCTGGTACCGAAGGTGGTTGATTTAATGCTGTAGAAACATCCATCTCAATCACCACACTTATAGCGCCATCTTTTACTACTGTAGCCGGCTCAAAACTATCCAAATAACCTTCTTTGTTGGCTTGTACTGAATAATCTTGTGCTACAACTCCTGTAAATTCAAAGTTTCCTTCTTCATCTGTAAACACAGTATTGTTAGTGGGTGATAATGTTACTTTTGCATTTGCTATGGGCTCGAAGTTTGTTTTGGTAACAACTTTACCCGTTAAGTTTCCGTATTCTTCTAATCCGATGGTTCCGTCTTCTCCACAGCTAACGCATAGATGAATAGCTAAGAATAGTATTGTTAATTTTATTATATTTTTCATCTTTTCAATTTTTAGAAATAGAAATTAATTCCGGCGCCTACTCTCCAAATTTGATCATTTTTTGTACCAATAGATTGCCCATCTAAATCATCAGAAAGCATAAAAATACTTTCAGCATTTAGCATTAATCCTATTTTATTGGTTAGTAAATACTCTAAACCTCCGCCTAACTGAAGTTTAAAAAAGGTATTATCTAAATTTACTTTTGATACAGAACCAAAACCTGTATATACATAAGGAGTTAATTTATCGTATGGTAAAATGTTGTATTCAAAATTTATAGAAGACGTTAAAAATGCTTCGTGAAAAATTCCTGTATTTTTTATTTCAAACCTACCTACAGATCCTCCAAAACTTAATCTTGGATTATTAAATAAATATTTAAATTTTAAATCGAATCCGAAGGCAAACTCAGGGTTGGAATAGTCACCTGTTATTCTACTAACACCTGCCAAAGCACTCATGGAGTTTCGTGCTCGTCTAACTTCTTGCTTCCTATTAAAAAGTAACGTGTTATCTGCAAGTGTTTTCTCTTCTTGGTAATAGTTTGTTATAACATCTACTGCTTTTTTACCGCCGCTAGGTTTCCAAACACCATCTACAACACCTTCTATAATTAAAAGCTCTACTGCTTTATCTATAGCTTCTTTAACTGCTAATTGCGCCGGTTCATTTTTAGTAACCCCTGTTTCTGCCTCTAACAATCTTCTTAAAGAAACATACCTGTATAAATTTGCAGATATTCCTTGTGATAATATTGTTTTTGATACATACACATTCTTTAAAATTTCTCCGGTAGAGGTAGATACAATTCGTAAATACACCGTAATTCTATCTTGTCTGTATTGATTGGATGCGCCTACTCCAAAATATCGTAAACCAGACCCGCCTGTTATAATATTTGAGTCGTATGAAACTACGCCTCCTTCTATAATTGTACCCGCAAATAGTAACGGTGGCATTGTTACCTTTTTTCCGTTAGCATACTCTTGGCGTGTATTTCTGATAATTTGTCGTTCATTTAACAAATTCCCAATATTCTCTCGTTCAATAGGTCTAAACCACCCAGATTCTTCTAGTGATTTTAATAAAATAGTTGTACCACCTTGTGTAACTGCAGTACTAAAAGTAGATCCGTTTTGTACAGGTTTATATTGCCCTGTTTGATCTCTGAATTTATAAACACCTACTACAATTTTTTCACTAGGTGGATATTGTTGTATTATTGATGCTGGTGATGTGTTTTCTCCTATTCGTGCCCTCGATTGCACAAACGGCTGATTTAAGTATGCTCCACAACTTGTTAATACTAACATAAGTTGTAGGCATACCCATATAATACCCTTTTTCATAGTAAATATTTTAACCGTTTCCTGGAATTGTTATTTGTGTTTGTTCCCCCGTTTGAGTATTTAAAATACTTACGTTTAAACCATCTATGCCTGGTGTGATTTCAACCAATAATGATCCAAAGTAATAAGTACCAACAGTAAGCTCTGCATCACCTAATTGTTCTTGAAATAAACTTTGTGATAACGAGTTTAATAATCTTCTATTTAAACTATCTGTAAAATTATCTAACTCACTTTGCTCGTTAAAACCAGATTGACTTTCTTCTGTAAAATCATTTTGAGCATTTACAGAAGCCATTATTTGTTGATAATTAAAAGAATCTCCTCCAAAAAAAGGACTTATGGGTTTGTATACAATATCTTGCGAATAGACAAGACTGGACATACAAAAAAACAGTAAGAGTAATTGTGTTTTCATAATGTAATTGGTTAGTTAGTTTGTTTGTATTTATATATGGTATCGTTAAATTCTTCTATTGAATAAATTATTGCCTTTACTTCTTACAAAACTGGTTAAGCGCCTCATAGTAAGTGCTACGTTTTGTTTTAAATACTCTTCTTCTGGTTTGGCAAAAAATTCGTGTATTTTGGTACCATGAGCTTCTACAGCAATAATACTGCTTCGTCCCATAGCAGGTTTTTCTGATATTTTAATTATGAATGGATATTTTCTACCAGACACAAGATATTCTTGGTAAAAAAAATCATGAAAATCTTTTCCTATTCTAGTAATAGCTTCATCAATCACCACTCCTTTAATAAAAAATTGTGATTCATCTATCTGCTTTGGTTGTTGATTGGTTTTTCTTTTTGCAGCAACTTTTGGTTTTTCTGGTACATTGATAAATAGAGTATCTCTTCTTAACAATTTATCTTTATGCTTTATAAATAAAAAAACACGTAACTGTTCTTTATCAGTTAAGCTAATCCTGACTGTTGATAAGTACTTCTCTTCTTTTGGACTAAGCGAAAAATCTCCAGACTGGTTATTTTTAAAATAATTTCCTTTTTCGTTTTTTTTGATAGTTAAAAAGTTATAGGTAAGCTCATCTACATACACATCTTTTTTATTAATAATTTGTGCTCTTAGGTTTAAAAAATTGTCTTTTTTAATCAATTTTATAGCTCCGTCTACTGAAACTGCTTGTTCTTGCGCTTCACTACATAAAAAACCTAGTATAAATAATAGAATACTTATCTTCTTTTTCATGGTTTATTAAAAACTAGTAATTGTTATTTGAGCTCCTCCACTTTGTATAATCTTAGCATTATTTATAATAGAATTTGCTCCATGTATTTTTAAAAAATTATTTTTTCCGTGTTGTAAAACACCTAGTTTTATAGCTGGGTCAAACTGATAATCTTTGTATAAATAATTATTAACATCTCCTTTTTGAATTATTAGTTGTGAGGTTGCTGTTTGACTTTGAATGAACACCTCATTCTTTTCCCCAATTTGCTGTAAATAAATTGATGACTGAAGCGTTGTTGCCTTTGAATTACTGTTTACTTGCAAATAATCTGCCCCATTAATTAAAACAGGTAGTTGCGTGGTTGTAAACTCATTTTCAGTTGAGAAAAAGCTTGGTAATTTTTCATCATCTTGCGCATATACTAAACCAACAAATAGCATACATAACAAGATTATTAGGGTGTGTAATTGTTTCATTATTTTAAAAAATTAAAAAAAGTAGAGAGGAAAACCTCTCTACTTAATAAAGTACTATTTACCTTGAATAACTTGTGCTTTATTCATTACTCCAACTTGTAAAACACAAGAGTTATTAGTTGCATTCATAGCATTTTGGTCTACAACTGTACTGTTTTCTGCTCCAAACTGATTTACTAAACTACAGTTTAAACCACCAGCACCTGCAAATTGATCAACACACGATGTATTACTCTCTCCTTCTTGATTTGTTGTTGAAAAGTTACATCCGTCATCTGCGGTTTCTTGACTTTGAACAGAAACATTTCCTGCACCTGTTTGATAAGCATTGGCAAAATTATACGTTCCTAATTGGTTTTGTTGTGCTGCATTAGCATTCCCATTTTGAACTACCTCAGCACTGTTATAAGCACCTGATTGATTTTGAACCGATACGTTTTCAACACCTCTTTGGTAAGCAGAAACAACATTGTAAGTACCTTCTTGGTTTTGTATCGCTTCATTTCTTCTTCTGTACTGACGAATAGACGCATTATTAAATTCACCAACTACATTTTGTTCTGCATACTGCCCTCTTCCTCTCTGTAAAGTTCTACCTGTATTTCCTTCACCATATTGCGTTACAAAAACTCTATGATCATTACCAAACTGTGCTGTCCTTGCATAATTATCAACACCATCTTGATTGATAGACGCTCCGTTATTGATACCGTTTTTCTGACGAGCAAACGCCTGGTTAGTTCCTCCAACTTGTTGAATAGCTACTTTATTTTCATACCCATCGGTATCCATAAACTTTTTATCAATCTGATCAACTTCGCAGTCTGCACAATCAATAGGCGTTCTTCCTACAGATGACACCCCATCTTTAACTATTGATACAGGTGCTGGCGCTTGTGCTAGTGCAACACCAGATACCGCTAAGGCTATTCCTAAAAAAATATTTTTCACAACTTTCATATTGTACATTTTAAAATTAAAAGAGTAGAAAGTTTATAATAAACCTTCTACTCTCCTAGTATTATTTTCCTTGGATAACCTGAGCTTTGTTCATTACTCCAACTTGTAAAACACAAGAATTATTAGCAGCATTTATAGCATTTTGATCTACAACTGCGCTATTTCCTTCTCCAAACTGATTTACAAGACTACAGTTAATTCCACCTGCTCCTGCAAATTGATCAACACAAGACTTGTTAGCATCTCCCACTTGATTTGTTGTAGAGAAGTTACAGCCATCGTCTTCTGTTTCTTGATTTTGAACAGATACATTGCTAGCTCCTGTTTGATATGCGTTTGCAAAGTTTAAAGAACCAACTTGGTTTTGTTGTGCCTGATTGTCAAACCCTAATTGTACAACTTCAGCACTATTATACTCACCATTTTGATTTTGAACAGAAATATTTCCAACAGCTCCTTGGCTAGCTGAAGCTGCATTTGACATCCCTGTTTGGTTTTGAGTAGCAGCATTTCCGTTTCCTACCTGAGCAATTCTAGCACTGTTATCAGTACCTAATGCATTCTGATCAGAATAATTTCCGTTTCCTGCTTGATAAGAATCACTCGAATTCCCCTCTCCATATTGAGTAACAAACCCTCTATTATCATTACCATATTGAGTAACTCTTGATGAATTATACGTTCCGTTTTGATAAATCATAGATCCGTTGCCTGTTCCCCCATTCTGGTGTCCAACAGCAGCATTATCAAATCCCATTTGTTCGATATTCACTTTGTTTTCTCCTGGGTTAACAGCCATTACTTTACCTGATAATTGGTCTACTGTACAATCTGCACAGTCTATAGGTGTTCTTCCTACGCTAGAAATTCCATCTTTAACGATTGATATTGGTGCTGGTGTAGTTGATTGAGCTAATAATACTCCTGTAGCTAAAAATGAAGCTATAAATAAAATTTTTTTCATGATTAAATAATTTTAAAATACGTTAGTTAAAAATTTGGCATACCATTAAACTTAAACCATGCGATTTTATAACATGACTCAAAGGGAATGCTTTTAATAAATTTTGAAGGGTAAAATAAAATTAAAGGGAAAAAAATGTAATGGTAAGGAGTATCTATTACATTTTCATCAGTTTACAAAACTGTACTATAATAACTATATATAGTTTGTTTGTTATAACACTGCTAAAATATAAAAGTTTTCCTATGTTTTAACTTTTCATTTTAATAACCATGCGGTTTAACATCTATTAAAATGCTTTAAATAAGTACATTTTCGTTGTATTTACAAGAGGTTTCGTTCATTTTTATGATTGCTTTTAAAAAAAATAAAAAGGGGATTTTTCCTGTACTATCCCCTTTAAATCCCCCTTATTCATTTACGGTAAAATTCCTTATTATTTAAAAAAGAAGTAATTAAATCATTAAAAATTCAATATTAAAATTAAAAAATACCACCTTTTTAAAAGGATTTTAATTTTTAGAAAGTTTTTATTGTAAAATCATAAAAATCAGATATATCAAAAAAAAAACGAATCATATAAAAAGTTAAAAACATATATTTGTCAATTAATAAAACTAATAACAACACAATGAGTAAATCTAAATTAGAGTACATTTGGCTAGATGGTTACTATCCAACTCAAAACATGAGAAGTAAAACTAAAGTTATTGATGACTTTAGTGGTAAATTAGAAGACTGTCCGATTTGGTCTTTTGATGGATCTTCTACAAAACAAGCAGAAGGTAATGATTCTGATTGTTTATTAAAACCAATTGCCATTTATCCAGACCCTGCACGTGAAAACGGTTTTTTAGTTATGACCGAAGTTTTAAGTGCAGATGGAACTCCTCACCCTACTAATGCAAGAGCTAAAATTGATGATAATGATAATGATTTCTGGTTCGGTTTTGAACAAGAATATTTTATCATGGACAAAGATACTCAGTTACCTTTAGGTTTCCCTATTGGAGGATATCCAGGACCACAAGGTATGTACTACTGTTCTGTAGGTGGTAAAAACACTCACGGAAGAGACTTTGTAGAAGAGCATGCTGATTTATGTATAGCTGCTGGATTAAATTTTGAAGGAATTAACCAAGAGGTTGCTTCTGGACAATGGGAATTCCAATTATTCGCTAAAGGTGCTAAAAAAGCGGGTGATGAAATTTGGGTTGCTCGTTACTTATTAGATAGATTAACAGAAAAATACGGTTATTATATTGAATACCACCCAAAACCAGTTAAAGGTGATTGGAACGGTTCTGGTATGCACGCGAATTTCTCTAACACATTATTAAGAACATGTGGTAGCCAAGAAATTTATGAGAAAGTATGCGAAGCTTTTAGACCTGTTACGAAAGAACATATTGCTGTTTATGGTGAATATAACGACCAACGTTTAACAGGATTACATGAAACTGCATCTATTAACGATTTTAGTTATGGTATTTCAGATAGAGGTGCTTCAATCCGTATTCCTATTATTACTGTTGAGAAAGGTTGGAAAGGTTGGTTAGAAGACCGTCGTCCAGCATCTAACGCTGATCCATATAAAGTAGCTGGTAGAATTGTTGAAACTGTAAAAAGTGCAAACATTAAATAAGCTAGTCTTATAAACATAAAAAAACCTGCTTTCAGCAGGTTTTTTTTATGTTTAAACTTTACAAGATGTTACATAATGGTAAGTGATACAAAAATAACATAAGATATTAATAAAATAATTCCATCACGCCAACCTAAACGCATACCTCTCGGAAAGAAAACCAATGGTAATACTGCAAATGAAATTCCTAACATCCAATAAATATCATTATTTATTAAGCTTAAAGCATCTTCTTTTACTTCTACTGGTGTAATAATGGCTGTAATTCCTAAAACTGCCAAAATATTAAATACATTTGATCCCACTAGGTTTCCTAAAGAAATTGCTTTTTCTTTTTTCAGAACCGCTATAATAGAAGCTGCTAACTCAGGTATACTTGTCCCTACAGAAACAACTGTTACACCAATGACAGCATCAGAAACACCCATTTTTTTTGCAAGTGTTGTTGAGCCATTAATTAATAATTCAGAACCAGCCCATAAGCCAAAACCTCCTATTGCTAAAAACAAAACTATTTTAAATAATGGCAAAGCTTCATCATCTTCTGGCATTTCATCAACAACCGCTTGTTTTTGAAATCTTAATAAATACACTAAAAAAGCGATTAATGTTACAAATAAAATAATTCCCTCGTATTGCTGAATTGTTCGATCAAATACAATGAAAAAATACAGCATTAAAGAAGCTATCATCATTACTGGCCAATCTGTTTTATAAAAACTTTTTTCTACATCAATACTAGACAAGATGGTAGTGACTCCTAAAACTAAAGCCAAATTAGCAATATTAGAACCTATTACATTCCCCACTGCTAAACCTGTAGCTCCGTTTAGAGCTGATTTAACACTTACTATTAATTCTGGAGCAGAGGTAGCAAAAGAAACTACCGTCATACCAATAACAATTTTTGGAATATTTAATTTTAATGATAATCCAACAGCTGCTTTTAACAACCAATTACCTCCTAAAACTAATAAAATTAAACCTCCAATAATATATACAATACTCATAAAAATATTTTTTGCGAAGATAACTTTTTTGACCAAAGCCAAGTACCCAAATTACAAACTGAATTTATATCATTTTTAAAAATATAAATGATGAATTTGGCAAAAAAACACTTTTTAATAATATAAATCCCTTTACTTTTTAATCTGGCTTAAAAAAAGCCCTTTAGAATATTACATTTTTATATATAAATTAAATTTTACAATTACAAAATAAAACATAAATAAAGGTATAATAGTATTAAATTATAACCATATACTCATTTTACACTTCAGAAAACAACTCAAAATAATTAATTTTTATATAAATATTTGGACGCTAAGCTTGCTAAATTATATATTGAAAAAACAATTCCGGAATTAAACTAAATTACTAACTAAAAACTACTAAAAACATGATTATTATCATACTTGAAATTGCTAATGCTACTGTTGATTTTATTACCAGTATATTTTAAAAAACAAACGTTTAATTATTTGGAATTAAAAAGTACGAAGTCTTTTTCTTCGTACTTTAATTCATTTTGTGTAACTTTATATAAAATGAATTTTTATGCAAAAATCTATATTTATAATTGCGCTTTTACTAACCTCTTTTACTTTTTATGGGCAAGAAATTGACAGCTTAAAAATTAAAAATATTAAAACCGATAAACATCAAAAAACACTTTTAAATAGCGGTATTAAAAATGCTAATGAGGTATTATATATTGTTGACGGTATTGAATACCCATATGAAAGGTTGAAAAAAATCAATCCTAAGGCTATTAGCAGCCTTACTGTTTTGAAAGATAAAAAAGCAACAGATAAATATGGTGAAAAAGGCAAAAATGGAGTTATTGTTATTAATTTAAAGTAAGATGAAAAAACAAATCTTTAAATTGATTGCAAAGTTAAATAAAAGCTTACTGCCTTCTTTAACTAAAAAAGAAATAGACATTGCTAAAGCTTCAAAACTACAACTCGCCCTTATTGGTTGGCGTGCGTATGTAACTATGAATGCTTTAGATTAAAAATTATAATTATGAGCAAACATATAAAAGTATATACAGGGTCTGGCATTTTAGTAAACAAACTACAATTAATGTTAGACGAAATAGGTGTAAAAAGTATTATTAAAGATAAAAAAGAATCTGGTAGACTTGCTGGTTTTGGGGTTTTAGAAGAATCTGTAGAAGTGTTTATTTTAGATTCAGACCTTGAAAAAGCTAGAAAAACTGTTGAAGATTTTAAATTAGAAGTAGAAAATTAAAAAAAACTTAATTTATATTTTACATTTTAAAAAACATTCTTATATTTGCACCCGCAAAACGGCCTCGTAGCATAACTGAATAGTGCACTTGATTACGGCTCAAGAGGTTGCAGGTTTGAATCCTGCCGAGGTCACTAACGTTTACAAGGGTTTCAAGAGATTGAAGCCCTTTTTTTATTTTCCATTTGCACAAAATTTGACACAAAAAGCATTTTTTAGCTTTTTAAAACAAACCTTTCCACTCTTACACGCATAAGGTATCTGAAAAAAATCTTTAATCTTTTTATAGTGCGAAAAACAAAGGGAAAAACCTATTAACTATCAATTATTTAGTTTGTAAATTAGCAACAAAACGAACTAATAATATAACTATGGAAAATTCTAAAAAAGTTGAATATAAAAAAGGGAAAGAAAAATTAAGCCCTAGAAAAAAAGTTTTTCTTGAGAAATATCAAGATTATACTGAAACCGAAATCCAAAAAGAAATTTTACTTACTAATCAATTATTAGTTAGTAAGATGGAAAAAGTAAGAAGAAACACTAATTTACTTGTTACCTTTTTAATTGTAATCCCAAGTATAATAGGAGTTATTTATTTTCTAATTTATACAGAAAGGATGCATTAAAAGACTAAGAAATCACTATCTAATTGAAGTGTGAAATCTTAGTCATTTTTATTGTTTGAGCTATTTGTTCTTGAATATTATCTGAATAGTTTTTTACTATATCATTAAAGGCTTTTCTTGGCTTATCTTTATTATTTGATGATAAACTTTGCCAGTATTTAACGTGCTGAAATTTATTATTTAAAGCGTTTTTTTGTCTTGTAGTTAATAATGTTTCATTTATTGTAAAATCATACATTAAAACCTTATTCCAACAATCTAAAAGCTTATTTAAAGAAACATCTAAATTACAAGCCGTTAAGTCTGCCAATGTATTAAAGTTAGCCTTTTGAAATACCCTTGTTTTTCTTGATTTAAGCTCTATTCTTATAGTTGAGGTTTCTAAACCGTATTGATTACTTTTATCATAAACTTTTAAGTAATACTCACTTTTTTCACAAACTGCAAAATGATTATTATACTTAAATTCAAACGGTTTACCTCCTATCTCTAAAAGTCCATCTATTAATAATTTAGGATTGAAAAAAACTTGAATATTCAACCCTATTTCTATTTTTCTTATTACAAAATTATGCCTTGACAACTGAAATAACACTTCAAGGTGCATGATAATAAAATTGATATTTTCTAAGGTAAATGTATTACCATTAAAACCATTATAAGTATTATTTAAACTAAAATTTGGCGCACGTATATTTTTTATTGAGTTATACATTTTATGCAAACTACCTTTAAACAATACCGTACCATTATCAAAAACAATTACTTTACAAAAATGATATTTTGCAACTCTTTTATTATCAATAACAACCCCATGCTCATTATAATTCAAACTAAAATCGAGCAAAGGGTTATTTAATACCTCATCAGCGTTACACCCCCTTAGTAATAAGGTTGTATAATCTACTGGCATAACTAATCAAACAAATCTAATTGATTATCATCTTCAACTAAATCAGGGTTTGTAGTATACTCATTAACTAATTCTTTTGTAATAGTACACCTACGTTTTCTTAAAAAAAACAACCTGCTTGATTCCCTTAATTCTTTACAATACCAACATATTGATTCTCTTACAATGCCAGTAACAATAGTTACCTCTTTCATCGTGCGGGGTTTCTCTAAAAAAGCCTTATAAACTGCTTTTAATTCACTAACTTTACCCTGTCTTTTATTCGGGTTGTTCATTTGGTTATTTTCCATTGCGCAACCCTTTTTTATTTAAGTTAAATAATTCTTCAAGCTCATCTGTAATTGATGAGTTTTCTTGATTTACTTTCCCCTCTTTTAAATAAGCTAATAACTCCAATTTTGAAAAGTATAAACGTCCGTTTCTTTTCATTACTGGCAGCTCATTTCTTGAAACTTTTGAGTAAATGGTTGCTGTGGTTAAGCCTAAAAAATTAGCAGTTTGTTGAACATTAAAAAATTGTTCTTCGGGTTCTTGACTTGGCTTAGTTTCTTTTTCTTTTTTTAATAAACCTTTTAATTCACTTACCTCATTAAGTAAGATTGCTACTGCCTGTGGTAGCATTTCAAAAGATAACGTTTCTAAATTCATGTGTTATTGTTTTAAATGTTATAACACAAAGCTTCAAAACGTAAATACGGTTAAATTATACGAGTTTACGGTTTTACGTAACCTTTGGAATTAATTAGAGCTATTGACTATTTTTCTGTATTCGGGAAGCACTCTGTTTTTCTTTATAGTATCCGTATTTTCATTACGATAAGGATAAAAGACACACCTATAAAAATCAAATAAAGCATCACAATAGTTACCTTTAGCCATCTTATTTTTGTAAAAGTCCATTAACGAGAATCTTATAAGTCCTTTATTAGCATAGATATCATTGATTGGTTCGTCTATTTCAGGCACTTTACAATCGTTTTCATAAAAATAAACTAACCAATTAACAAATTTATTAAAATCTGAATCTGATAATCTTTGTCTCTTTTTATTCTCATCTTCCTCCAACAAAAAGCTATAATAATCTTCTATCTTTTTTCTTAAATCAATACTTGACACATCTTTTAAAGACTCCAAAACATTGTTTTGTTTTTCACTTGGTTTATTACTACTTATTGTCACATCTTTATCTAACAGCTTTAATTCACTAACCGAAACACTATTTTCAACAGCAGTTAAAAAGTTACTTATGTTTAATTTTAATGGAGAATCATTTAATCGAATACCAAATTCAGTTTTAAAAAAGAAAATCAATTCATTAATTGAAGTAGTAAAAAAACCCTTTATAAACAATACTTCTTTACTAGAATAATAAAACAAACATGATTTTAAGTAATTAACATATCGTTCTAAATCATTGAAATCATTTTCAATATAACTTTCATACCTATTAATCCCATTTTTTAAGTTTTGGCTATTATCTTCATTTAAAGAATAATTGTTTATAATGTTAAAAAGACTGAAAATATCATTAAATATTTTAAATATATCATTGCAAAAGAATTTTAGCTCTGTTTTTACTTGAACATTTATTACCTTATTTACTTCAATCCTTTTTAACAAATCGGATTTGAAATGATTTAAATTATCCAAATAGTATAAACTATTAATCTGCTTATCTTCATTGAATTTATCTTTAACTATTTCTAAAGCAAAAAAACTGTAAGACTCCTTATAATGTTCTATTTTTTGGAGATAGTTTCTTTTATTATCATTTTTTAATAAAAGTTCCTTTTTAACAATATTCAAGACATATTCTTTTCTACTATTTAAAAACCTTTTTCTTTTTTCTAAACTAGACTTTAACATGATTTTAAAATCACAATCCTCATCTCCTACTCCATTAATAAAAACTTTATTATAAATTGATTTATCTAACTCTACAGTTATTAAATCAATCTTACTTAATTCTTGTTTTATAAAATCTAACTCGTCATTATCAAAACTATTTTTTAAATACCCCTTTAATAAATTAGAATATTCATTTTCATACATTTTAAAAGGTAAAATTGCTAAACCTTTACCTTTTTTATAAATATCAATTAATAAATCTTGTATTACGCCAGTAATAAAATAGCACTTTACAAATCCAGTATCGTTGTTAATCATATTCTTTATCAAATCCTCATCATCTATAAACTCATTTAATAAATCACGAATAGATAAATTATTAACATACCGAATTTCATTAACAACATTTACCTCTTTATCTAATAACTCTTTTACACTTAAAAAATCATAATGCTCAAACTGTTCAAATATTTCAGTTTGTACTCCTAAAAAACATAAATTATATTTTTCTGGTATTTCAAATAAGTTTAGACAATTAATAAAACCATCTTTAAAAATCTCCTTATTCATAACGTCTTTTATTCTTTAGCAATAAAGATATTGATACTTTTAAAAATCTAACAATCGTTTTGCAAACTCTTTTTTGGTTTCATCCTCAAACCCTGCAAAATACTTTTTGGTTACATCTAAGCTACTATGATTTAATGTTTCCATCATAAACTCCATTGATGCGCCTTTTCTAATAGAATTAGTTGCAAAAGAATGCCTTGCCCAATAGGTCGAAATATCATTTGGTAAACCGTTTCTTTTTGCTATTCTTTTAATGTATGTATTTACTTTTCGAGTAAAGTTTTTAACTTTTTTATGACTTTCATTTACATCATCTTTTAAGCTTACTATATTAAACAAATAGCCGTTTTTATTTTTGTTAGCATACTTACTTATAACCTGCTTGGTAAAGTCGTTTAAATACACATTTATTGCTTGTTTTTCAGCTAGTCTATCAATGGTTTTAGCTCTGTAATAACTAAATTTTTCACTATCTAAATCGGAATGTTTAAGTAATAGAATATCTTTAAAATTCATACCATTTGAAAAGTAACTAAAAAACCAAAAATCTTTTGCCTCCTGCTCACTATCATTTAACACCTCAGCATCAAAAAATGTTTTTAATTGTAAAGAAGTTAATGCCTTTTTTACTTTAGTTTCTTTTGGGATTTGATACTTTCCTTTTTTTGCACTACCAAAAGGAATTATATCTTCACTTATATCTTTACAATCTACTGCATAGCCAAAAACAGCCTTTAAGGTTCTTAAATAGATACCAACGCTATTAATTGACTTTCCTCTTTCTAACATTGATTTTTCATACCCCTTTAACCAATCTACCGTAATATGATTAAAAGTAAGCTTTTCAATACCTACATTATTTTTTGCGTATTCTTCACTATATTCTTTTAATGATGCTATTGTGTACTTGTAAGAATCTGCTGTGTTAATCTTATTTAGTTCTTTTTTACCTTGAATTATTCTTTCAAAATGGTATTTAACACTATTCTTATCTGTTGATTTTCTAAAATACTTCATCTCGAATATATCGAAATCAAAAACATCCATTTCATCAATTAAATCATTTGCCCTGTTTTCAGCCTCTTGAAATAATCTTCTAATTTTCTTTTTTCGCCCTCTAACTGAATCTCTTTTTTTCCAAATATCTTCAAAATCATCTTTGTTTAAATCTATCCCTAAGCTGTAAAGTCTTGTTTTTTGGGTTGCTTTATGATAAACCCTAACTTTTACAGGATAAACTCCATTTAGTTTTTTTCTTCTAGTATCTAAAACAATTGATATTCGTGCTAAAACCATGCTTTACATTTTCTATAAAAATAACCATTTGCACAAAATTTGCATAACATTTGCACAAAAAACTACAAAACAAACAAATAATAGAATTATATTTGAAAACAATTATACCCTTTAAAACCAAGGCTTATTCAAGTGAATCAAACAAAAAACATAAAGAAATAATATCAATCCTCTTGATTACGGCTCAAGAGGTTGCAGGTTTGAATCCTGCCGAGGTCACAAATTACAAAAACCATACAATAAATTGTATGGTTTTTTTGGTTTAAGAATTTACTTTAAGCTATTATTTTCAACAAACCCTTAAGTTTTTAATTTCTTCAACTCTTCCAAAAAAATATTTTGCATCTACTTTGGAACACTATTTGTAATTATAAAACAAATGCTTTTGTTAGTTTTAATTTTTCTACTAACATTGTAAAAAATTTAATAATGAAAAAAATTACCCTTTTATTAATTTTATCCCTAACCTCAATAACAAGTATCTTTTCTCAAGATAGAGACGGAACTATTTTTTATTCTTATGTAGAAAGAACCGAAGAAAGTTATAATGTTCAGGTTGACATTTATGAAATGCATGGCACAGAATACATTGAAGTTGAATTATTTAATGAAGATGAAGTAAAATTAGCTTCTAATTTAGTGACTCTTCGTTTTAAAAACAACAAATATTATTTAATTAAAAACGAAGAAGAAACTGAAGTAAATACGCAAGACATTAATTTAAGTGTTGAAAACCCAGACAACTCCATAAAATACCCAATGATTAAGGTAAAATTATTAGATAAAAACTATCAAGTAGTTGATTTTTCTCAAAAAGTTTTCTATTAAAACAAAAATCCCGAGCATTGCTCGGGATTTCTTTTCTAAATTAACTAAACTAATTAGTATAAATAGTTTAACGCTACAATATCGTACTGACCAAACTCTCCATCATCAGAACCATTGAAACAAGCAATCATTACAGAAGTTGGATCGTAACCTGAAGGAGTTCCTGGAATTGGGTTAGCACCAACACCTGCTGTACCTTCGTTTACGTTTTGTCCACAACTTTGTCTAGAGAACCAATCAGTATGACGGAAACCTACAGAGTGACCAATCTCGTGAGTTATTACGTGCTCTACAACATTAGTGTCGTAATTGTTTAAACCATAAATTTGTACAAACTTAAAAGGCTTACCTCCTTCTGGGAATCCAGCAGAACCTCCAGCACCATTTTGATTTGGATTGTGATACACAACCATATCTTGTGGACCATAATTTGTTCCATAAGTTAAGTTAAAACTAATAGATAAGTTTAATCTATTATAATTGTTTACAGCCCATTGTAAAGCAGTTCTCTCTTTACTAGATAAACCATAACCACCTCCACCAGTGTAACCAATTATATTGATTGTTGTGTTTTGGTTTACTAAGTTATTAGTATGGTAGTTTCTAGCTGATAATCCTTGTACTGAATTTAAACCTTTGATTTGTTTTTCAGTCATGTGAATATCTCCTTCTACTTGATACATTGGCTGAGTACTTCCGTCAGGTAACAAAAAGTCTACCTTTGTAACACCGTTAGTGTTCATGTCATAATCAGCTAACTTAGATACAATTTCTGGAGAAATTCCATTTTGCAAATCTTCTTGCATTTCTGTTTTTTCAGATTGACAAGCAAAGAAACTTGCTCCTAATAATAATAGCGCCACTCGGGGAATTCTAAAGTTTTTCATTGTTTTTAAATATTTGATTGTTAATAATTAGAATTTTAACAAATATATTACGAATATATTAACAAATTAACATAAGTTAAAATACTAACATATTTATGATAAATGTTTAAAATAGAACTTAATTGTTTAATATTACAACAAAAAGGAAATAAAAAAAACTTGTAAAAAAAATTAACTCATCATACAACAAATAAAGCAAGCTGTAATAAAAGCCTACACAACACATTTAAAAAACTAATAATCAGAATTTAAAAAATACAAACATGAAATAAACTTAATAGAGCTTTAAAAGAATAATATTTCCAAACAAATTATCTTACCAAAAATCAAAAGGACCAATAATTTTATAAATTCAAAATGCAAACTTTATACTAATAACAATTTTCACCCTAATATTTAAAAAAATAAAAAATAACATAACATATTTGTTAAAATAAATTAACATACATTAATTACTAAAAAATTAAACATTAAAGTTTTGTTAAAAAACAAACAGAAATTATACGCAATGAAAACTGAATAATAACTACCAAGTTAAATAACTATTCCTTGGTATTTAAAATACATGTACACACCCTTCTCATTAATTAAGTATAAAAATTTATTTAAAAAATAAAGCTTCTTTTTTCAGAGGGTAGTAAATAATATACCAACCAAGGGGTTTCCTACTAAAAGAAGCTAATATATGGAGATATATGATGATAAAATTTTAAACTTATGAAAACACTAAAGTAACATCACATAATTAAGACCCTTAAATATTTAAAAAGTCACAAAAAAAGACCTTGAAAAAAAAATCAAGATCTTTTATCTAACCAAACTTAGTGTAAAAACTAACTACTACTATTTTTAAATCTACTATAACTATTCAATTAAAAAAAGCTTCTTTACTCTTCTTCATAAAAACTTACTCACTTCAAGAAGCTTATAGTGGGAAATAAATGCATTTAAAGTTCTTGGGGATTATTAAAAACATATATTCAAATAATTCAAATGATCATTTACAATATTATTACACTTTTAAGACACATTAATTTTTAAAAAGTCACATAGATTAATTATAATAAAAATAATTTCTATTAATGTAAAAGTTTCTTGTCTAAACTTTATAATGGTATAATTTTAATGAACGTTTATCATCTCTTATATTAATAAGAAGCATTATTTTTAATTGGTCACAATATTTATAATAAACTAAAAAAGACCTTGAACTTTCGCTCAAGGCCCTTCGTCTAACCAAACTTAGTATAAAAACTAACTACTACTATTTTAAATATTGTTTTGTCTTTTTAAAAGCTTCTTTGTTCAGAATATATATTATCTAAGTAACCTACTTAAAGAAGCTTGATTTGGGGATTGTGTGTATTTAAATAATTGGGGATTATTTGAAATACTATATTATTTAATGAACATTTATTTTTCTCTTACATTAGTAAGACACATTATTTTTTAATTGGTCACAACAATATTTAAATAAATTAAAAAGACCTTGAACTTTCGCTCAAGGCCCTTCGTCTAACCAAACTTAGTATAAAAACTAACTACTACTATTTTAAATATTGTTTTGTCTTTTTAAAAAGCTTCTTTGTTCAGAATATGTATTATCTAAGACACTTACTTAAAGAAGCTTGCCTTGGGGATTATGTATTTTAATGAACGTCTTTTTTAATGTATTACACTATTATGACACCATATTTTTTAATTGGTCACATAAAAAGTAAAAAACTTTCAAAAAAACGTTTTAAAAATTTAATATAAGTACTTTCTTAAAACAACCCTATGTTCAGATTTAGATTTATCATACTTATTTACAAGTGTTTCTAAAATTTCTGGTGAAGATTTACCAATTTCATTTTTTGAAGAAAACTTTGATACATATAGGTTATAGTTTTCATTTTCTTGCTCAAAAATTAAAAAATGTTCACTATTAAGCTCTGTGTACGCTATATTATTTCCTGAAAAAGTTCCAGATTCATCTTTAAAAAAATCAGAAAACTCATAATATCTTAAAACATTTTCCATTTAATTATTGAATTTCTGCTGATAATCCTAAATCTAACAACATAGAACATCGAGGTTCTAAATCTTTATAAGATCCTGTTTTTACAGTACATTTACCCTTATAATGTACTAAAATTGTACATTGCTCTGCTTGCTCTAAGGTATGTTCACACACACTTATTAAACTATCAATTACAAAATCGAAAGTATTAACGTCATCATTATACAAAATGATTTCATGTTCTTTTTCTTCTTGTAAAAGAACATCTAATTCTTCTTGAATTTTTTCAATTGTACTCATCTTCATCTTATTTAACATATTTAACAGCAACCCAGTTATTACGTTCAATAACTTTATGTTGTGTTAAATTATATTTACTTACTTCTTCATCTATAATAGGAATATCTTCCTTATAAAAACCACTTAATAGAAGAACCCCGTTGTTATTTAAACAATTGGTATATGTTTGCATATCATGCAATAAAATATTTCTGTTAATATTTGCAATAATAACATCATATTTTTTTTCTGATAATAAAGCTGCGTCTCCTTCATAAACGCTTATTTGATTGCATTTATTACGTTGAACATTTTCTAATGAATTGATATAACACCAATTATCTATATCAATAGCGTCTATTGGCTGAGCACCTTTCATTTCAGCAAAAATTGCTAAAATACCTGTTCCGCAACCCATATCTAATGTTTTTTTACCTTCTAAATCTAAATCGATTAAATGTTGCAACATCATGTGTGTAGTTTCATGATGACCAGTTCCAAAACTCATTTTTGGCTCTATAACAATGTCATAGGGTAAGTTTGGATTTTCATGAAAGGGTGCTCTTACACTTACAATATTATCTACCTGAATAGGACTAAAATTCTTTTCCCATTCTGCATTCCAATTGGTTTGTTCAACCTCTTTTAATGTAAATTCAATTGTAAACTCAGGTGAGTTTAACACAAAAATATCATCTAAAACAGCTTCACTCCATTCGTTTTTTTGAATATAAGCTGTTACTCCTTCTTCATTTTCTACAAAACTTTCAAAACCAACATTACCTAGTTCTGCTATTAAAATTTCGGTTGCTGGCTCTTTTGGTTGTACTGTAAAATTGTACTCTATGTAAATATTATCCAATTAAATTGCTTTTATTATTGCTGTAAAATCTTTTGCTTTTAATGATGCTCCTCCTATTAAACCTCCATCAACATCTGGTTTAGAAAAAATTTCTTCGGCATTAGCAGGCTTTACACTACCTCCGTATAAAATAGAAACGCTGTTTGCTAATTCTTGATTGTATTGAGTTGCTAGTAATTTTCTGATAAAACTATGCATTTCTTGAGCTTGATCTGCACTCGCCGTTTTACCTGTTCCAATAGCCCATACTGGTTCATAAGCCAACACTATTTTAGTAAAATTTGATGATTTTAAATGAAATAATGCATTTTTAAGCTGAGATTCTACTACTTTAAAATGATTATCTTGCTCTCTATCTTCTAAACTTTCACCAAAACAGAAAATAATTTCTAATTCATTATTCAATGCAGTATTTACTTTTTTAACTAAAATATCATCTGCCTCATTAAAATAAGACCTTCTTTCTGAATGACCTAATATTACAGTTTTTACCTCTAGAGAGGTTAACATTGCTGCAGACACTTCTCCTGTGTAGGCTCCATTTTCAGCAAAATGCATGTTTTGCGCAGCAACCTCAATTAAACTTTCCTCTGTTGTTTTTGTTGCTGCATGTAAGTTTACAAAACTTGGCGCTATAATTACCCTAGTTTCTTCACTTAGCTTTACTGTTTTTAATTCATTTTTTAAATCCTTAATAAGTTCTTCTGTCTCAATAAGGTTATTGTTCATTTTCCAGTTACCTGCAACAATTTTATGTCTCATAGTTAGTTGTTTTCTAAAGCTTGTTTAAGTTGAGTATCAGTAGGATCTGTTATTCCAGAAACCACAATTTCTCCTTTTTTATTGATGACCATGTAGTTTGGAATTTTATCAATTTGAAGACTTTGAGCAAAACTTCCTTTTAATGCACTTGGCAAGAAGTAATGCTCTCCTTTGATATCAAATCGCTCAATTCCTCTTTTCCATTGTGCTACATCTCTATCTATCGACAAAAATACAAATACTGCATCGATATTCTTCTCTTTTAACTTGTTAATATGTGGTAAACCTAGTATGCACTCTTTACACCAAGAGGCACATACTTCTACAAAAACAGTTTTACCTTCGTATTTTTGCATAATTTCTTTAAACTGAATTTCTTCTTCATCTAAAGTCAAAAATTTACCTTTTAATGCGCCTGTTGGTAATTTTTCTCCTTTTGAAGAAGTTCCGCAAGCTGTAAATACGAAAATTGTTAATACTGCTAATATTGATTTTATGATGGTTAGTTTTTTCATGATATATATTTTTGTTTATTGAAGGGCTTTCTCTAATTTAGGATCTTGTGGTTTATGGGCTCTCATTAATGATATATTACCAACTTCATTAATTACCATGTATCTAGGAATTTGATCTAAATTGATAAATTCACCAAAAGCTCCGTCCCATTCAGATTTTAAGAAATAATGATCCCCATTAAAATCAAATCGTTCAATACCTCGTTTCCATCTTGGTAAAGTTCTATCTAACGACAAAAATACAAAGGCTACATCTGGGTATTTTTCTTTTAATTTATTTACGTAGTGTAAACCTAAAATACAGTCTTTACACCAAGAAGCACAAACTTCTAGCATTACTTTTTTTCCTTTATACTTGTTTAACACCTCTTGAAGTGTAATTGGTTGTTCATCTTCTCCAATAAAAGTATCTGCTAATGCTTCACTAGAAAACGGTACTGGTTCTTCTTTTGTATTGATACAGCCTACCAAAACAAAAATGGTTACAATTGCTAATAATTTTCTCATTTTTAAGGGATTTATGTGTTTCGTACTAATGTACATTAATTTTTTAAAGCACCAAGTATTCTTTCATCATCGGCATGAACAGCCTTAAAAACTGCTATTTCCCCAGTTTCATCTATCACAATATACCTTGGAATCCAATCTAAACCTAAAAAACTCCCAAAATCTCCTTTCCAGCCAGACTGCATTAAATAATGCGCTCCTTGAACCTGATATTTTTTAATTCCAAACTTCCATTCATCTATCGTATAATCTAATGATAAAAACAAATAAACTACCTCTGGAAAATCTTGCTGTAATTGTTGAAGCTTTGGCATTCCTTTAATACAATCTCCACACCAAGAAGCCCATACATCAATTACTACTTTTTTTCCTTTGTATTGGTTAATTATTTGTTCAAACCTTATTTTTTTACTGTCTTGAGTAATAAAAGTATCGTTTAATGCCTTTTCTGAAAAAACAACAGGATTTTCTGTTGAACAGCTTGTTAAAGCCATTACCAGATACATAAAAATTTGTTTCATAAAATAAATTGATTGTTTATAATCTTACTCTCGGATCTAACCAAGAATAAAGAATATCTACTAAAATATTAATAACTATAAAAAGACTTGCTATTACTAAAACAGCTCCCATAATAACAGGTAAATCTAGCATATTTAACGAATTTACTATTTCTTTACCTAGACCATTCCAATTAAAAATATATTCAACAAAAACAGCTCCAGCTAACATAGATGCAAACCATCCAGAAACAGCGGTAATAACTGGATTTAAAGAATTCTTTAAAGCGTGTGTTTTAATAATTTGATAGGGCGTTAGTCCTTTTGCTTTTGCCGTCCTTACATAATCTTGAGACAAGGTTTCTAGTAATGAGTTTCTCATTAATTGAATAATGACAGCTAGTGGCCGAATTCCTAAAACCAGGGCTGGTAATAATAAATTTTTCCATTGAATAAAAACTCCCTCTCCAAAATCATCAACCTCATACAAACTTCCAGTCATTTGTAAGCCTGTAAATTCATGAAGCACAAAACCAAAAAACCAAGCAAATAAAATGGCTGAAAAAAAGGAAGGAACACTCATACCAAGCGTACTAAAAACTGCAATTAACTTATCTAAAATAGAGTTTTTAAACAATGCAGAAAAAACACCTAATATAACCCCTAAAACTATAGCTATAGCAATAGCAACAAATGCTAAAATTGCTGTGTTGGGTAAAGTTTCTGATATTACTGAACTTACTTTTTTTCCATTCTTCTGAAAAGACTCTCTTAAATAAGGGGATTTTAATACAACATCAACATTACTTACAGAAACAAGCGAGATAAAGTTATATTTATCAGTAGATAAATGTGTATAATCGTCAATATTCGAACTATGAAAAGAAAGTGGAGATAAATCATTTAAATAGTATAAGTATTGCGTAAATACAGGTTTATCAAATCCATATTTTCTTCTAATATTTTCTAATTGTTCGGAATCTTCTCTTTGTCCTAAAAGCATTCTCGCAGGATCGCCCGGCAAAACGTTAAACAACAAAAAAACAACCGTTACCACTCCAAAAAGTGTTAAAAACCCGTAAAAAAGTTTATTAAGTATAAATTGAAACATTAAAAACAAATATAGTAGAAAGTTTAAAATAATTACCTTTGTTCAACTTTTAACAACAACCATGACAACACAACAATTAATTGATGAAATTCATAGAAAAAAATCATTTCTATGCATAGGACTTGATGTAGATATTAATAAAATACCCAAACGTTTACTTTTAGAAGAAGATCCTATTTTCACTTTTAACAAAGCCATTATTGATGCTACCCATCATCTCTGTGTCGCTTACAAACCAAACACCGCATTTTACGAGGCTTACGGTATAAAAGGCTGGCAATCTTTAGAAAAAACAATTAACTACATTAACCATAAATACCCTGAAATTTATACAATAGCTGACGCAAAAAGAGGTGATATTGGTAACACTTCAACAATGTATGCTAAAGCTTTTTTTGAAGATCTTTCTTTTGATTCTGTTACAGTAGCACCATATATGGGAAAAGATTCTGTAGAACCCTTTTTAGCTTTTGAAGATAAACATACTATTTTATTAGCACTAACTTCAAATCAAGGTGCATTTGATTTTCAGACTCAAAAAATTGATAGTGAGGAAGTTTACAAAACAGTTTTAAAAACCTCAAAAACCTGGAAAAACGCACATAATTTAATGTACGTTGTTGGCGCAACAAAAGCTAAGTACTTTAAAGAAATCAGACAAATTATTCCAGATAACTTTTTATTAGTTCCAGGAGTTGGTGCTCAGGGTGGTAATTTAGAAGAAGTTTGTAAATACGGAATGAATGACTCTATAGGATTATTAATCAATTCATCTCGTGGTATAATTTACGCCTCTAATGAAGATGATTTTGCCGAGGCAGCTGCTAAAAACGCACAACAACTACAAGCGCAAATGCAGACTATTTTAGAATAAAAAAAGTCAAAGCATGAGAATACCTTGACTTAACCTAATTAATTCAAATAGTTAAACCAATGAAGACAAAAGTTTAATGGTTTTAACTACTTCAAAAGTACTAGGACTTTGTGCTCAAGCCATTCAATTTGATTTGTTTTACCTATAATTTGAATTAAGCAAACATTTTTAACATACGAATAAAAAAAGCCGAGATTAAATCTCGGCTTTTTATTAGTATTGGGGGATTATCTCTTGCAATTAATACTGCAAAATTAATTTATGAATGGATTGTTTTGAACTTCCGACTGAGGAATTTCTAACGTTAATCTATCGTCATTATATTCAATCGACTCTCCACTTAAATAGATATGATTTTCACCTCTAGTTAAAGTTTCTTTGTTACGTTTTAAAGCTAAATAACTTTTCCCTTCTCCCCAAAACTCAATTCTAGTTTGTAAATAAATCTCGTCTAATAAATCTTGACCAGATAAAGCATCTACGTAAGCATAATCAGCAGGATCTTCAAATCTTTCAGCTAAAATATCTTTTAAACGATTTTTAGCCTCTGTTTCTAAACCTTCTTTAGCTGCCATTTCTGCAGAAAGCAAATACATTTCATCCACTCTCATGTAGATATAATCAGCTTCTATATTTCTCTGACCTCTAAAAGTCCTATCTTCATGATAAAATTTATTTAAAGGCATTAAATAAGCTGAAGATGTAGCATCGTTATAAAACTGAGTTTTTCTGATATCATTATCTCTAATAGCATCAAACAATCCTTTGTCAATAACTTTTCTATCTCCAAATGATTGGTAACTAAAAGTAAAATAGTCCATTTGACCCCACCAAGAAATTAAATCTAATCCATTATCTATGGTTAAGTCAACTCCCCACATCCAACTCGGGTTTTCTTCTACATTATTAAAACCTCCTACTACATTCTCTCTAGATGTTATAGGATAAGCTCCTGAATTAATAACTTCTTCTGCTAAAGTTCTAGCTTTTAAATTATCCTCTCCTTCACCTCTTGATGCATATACATAAGCTAATAAACCTTTAGCAACATCTTTATTAACTTGATATAATGAGCTTCTAGAATAAGAATCTAACAACACAATTGATTGCTCCAAATCACTAATCATTAACTCATAAACCTCTTGAGTTGTACTTTGAGGTTTTGCATTATCATTACCTTCAATATAAACTGGTAATACTGTTGATGCTGCTGAATATTCATTAATATATAACTGACTTAAGTAAAAATACGCATAAGCCCTTACTGCTTTCGCTTGACCAATAGGTTCTCTATTTACATCTGTGATAACAGCTTCATTTCCGCCTAGTGATTCAATTACTAAATTACACGCATTTATAACTCTGTAATAATATCTCCAAGCAATATAATTAGGGGTATTTATGGTAAAGTCTTCTGTTGCTATTAATTGAGCAACTCTACTGTAACGATTATATGTATTTCTTGCTAAAGCTACATCTCCTGATAATAAATCAGAAATTACATCATAACCTTTTTGACCATAATCTTCATGAGCAGTTGTACCACCTGTTCCTGTTTGGAACATCATTTCATAAATACCTCTAATAGTTCCATCTAATACATCTGGATAAATTTCACCACTAGAAACAACATCATCTACAGAAACGTTTTCTGTAGGAGTTTCTGTTAGCAATTCGTCCCCACAACTTGAAACCGTTAAGGCAAAAGTTGCTAAAACTATTGATTTTATATACTTTTTAATCATTTTCATTTATTTTAAAATTTAGCTCTAACTCCAAAAGTTAAAGTTGTTAAAGGTTGGTAACGATATACGTCAGAAGCACCTGTTTCTGATGTAGTAGGATTAAATCCATCTCTAGCACTTAATAAGAACAAGTTGTCTCCAGAAACCCATAAATCTAAAGACTTAACTCCAGAATTTTCAATAAAATTAGAAGGTATTGTATAACCTATTCTAACATTACTCAATGATAAGTAATCTGTAGAAGTAATAAATCTTGACGATGTAGAGTTCACCTGTACATTTCTATCACTCATTAACCTAGGAACATCTGTAACATCACCTGGTTCTTGCCAGCTGTTTCTAATATCAGTATGCCAGTTATTAGCTCCTATTTGATCATTATCCATTAAACCTGCATACACCCCATCATATGAGTGACCTCCTAAGCTATATCCAAATAAGGTGCTTACTGTAAAATCGTGAATTTTAGCATTAAATCTAAAAGAACCTCTAATTGTTGGAATAATAGATTTATCTAAAAACTTTTGAGTTGCATCACTATAGGTACTAGTAGTGGTTTTACTAATAGCATTACCTGGGTTTAAAGCTTGATATTCATACAAACTTCCTATTCCTTCTCCTTCATCATAGGCTTCGTTTCGATTTGCATCATGATAATATTGAGTCCACAAAGGATTTCCAGTTTGAGGATCAACACCAGCCCACTCTCTCATGTAGAAATCATAAATACCTCTACCTTTAGCTCTACCATAAACACCAGAAATATCCAATACTTTTCTTTCTCCGTTAGCTGGATCAATAGGCATTTCTTTTAATTCGTTGTTAAACATCTCTCCATTTACGCCAAAATCTAACTTAAAATTCTCCTTTTTAACTAAATGAGCTGTTAAATCAAATTCAAATCCAGAGTTAACTAGGTTACCATCATTAACATCCAAAATTGCGTTTCCAGTAGATGGTGATAATCTTGTTTCAAAAATTAAATCTTCTGTATTCTTAATGTAGTAATCAACAGATCCATCAATAATATTATTAAATAAAGTAAACTCTAAACCAGTTTGGAACATCTTTGAAGTTTCCCATGTTAAGTTAGGGTTCTGAACAGCGTTAGGTCTTAAAGAAATTTCACCTCCTAAATTACCCATAGTATACGTATTTTGCCCAGAGTAAATGTCTACCCCTGCTTGGTCTCCTAAAATACCATAACTAGCTTTTAACTTTAAAAAGTTTATAAACTTTACATCATACATAAAGCTTTCTTCAGAAATTACCCATGAAGCCCCTAAAGAACCAAATGTCCCCCACTTATCTGTAAAAAATCTAGAAGAACCATCTCGACGAATAGCACCCGAAAAATAATATTTTCTTAAATAGTTATATGAAACCTGTCCAAAATAACTCTCTAATGCTGTTTTAGTTGAAAAACCAGTTGAAGGTGAAGATGTTACTACATAATTATTAGCATCAGTTAACCCACCTTGTAAATTCACTATCTTATTTTTACTCAACGTACTTACCTCATATTCTGTTTGGTTTGTTTCGTGAGCAACTAAAGCTGAAATATTATGGTCTCCAAAAGTTTTATTATACCTAAAGATATTTAAAAAGTTTTGTGTTAAAGCACTAGCTTTTTCTTGGTATAGAGAACCATCTTGTTGTACAGCAAAACCATAAAAAGGATTTTGAACATTGTTGTAAATATCACTATAGTACTGAGCTCCATATTGAGTTTCGAACTCTAAACCTTCCGCTAAATCAACTTTAAATGAAAAGTTACCATTTAACGAGTGACGCTCAGACCCAATATAGTTAAGAACAGCATTTCCAATAGCATTAGTACCTCCACCAAAGCCTCTATCTCTATAGTCATATTGATTTCCTCCATATTTAGGGTCTTCCACAAAATTCCCATCAGCATCTCTTAAAAATAGTGGATAAATTGAAGGAATATTATCAGCATACCAGAAAATACTACCTGAATCTTCTGATTGACCATTTTGAATACTTTTACCTAAAGTATATCCTATATTAGCTTTAGCTGTTAACCATTCAGCTGGTTTGTGTGATAAATTTAATCTTGAAGCATATCTCTTATATCCTGAGTTAATAGAGTATCCTTTATCATCCAAGTAACCAAAAGAACTAAAATATTTAGTTTTTTCATCACCACCACTCATTTTTATATTTGCCTCTGTTCTTATAGAAGGTTGAAATGCATAATCATTCCAATTTTCTGGTGTATATTTTCTTCTTGCTTGAGGTCTAATCTTTCCAGTTACTGGGTCTATAATCTCTGAAACATCAGAAGATGTAAAATAGTTAAAAGTTCTTGGGATTCCTATTCCCGTGTTACCTGAAAATAAATTTGCGTTAGCATAAGCTACTGGATCTGTAGTAGGATCAATATCTAAACCTCTATTTGCCATTGCTTGCCATGATAATTCAAGATACTCATCTGGTGAACTAATTACATCATATCTTGGTAAAAACTGAAAGTTTACACCTGTTTTTAAATCAACCTCAACAGAAGTAGCGCCTGATTTACCAGCTTTTGTAGTAATCATGATTACACCATTCGCTCCTCTAGAACCATAAATAGCCGTTGCAGATGCATCTTTTAATACTGTAGTAGAAGCAATATCTGATGGATTAATTGAATTTATTGAACCAGAAAAAGGAACACCATCAACTACATATAAAGGATCTCTGTTACCGTTTACTGATCCAAAACCTCTAATACGAATTGTAGCTACAGTTCCTGGCTGTCCAGATGTATTAATCACATTTACACCAGCAACCTCTCCAGCTAATGCTTGAGAAACGTTAGAAACACTTTTTGCTTCTAAATCTTCGGTTTTAACAACTTTAGCTGTACCTGTAAATGACTGTTTAGTTGTAGTTCCATATCCTACTACTACAACTTCATCTAAAACATTTGAATCTTCCTTTAACTCTACATTAATTACATTACTTTCTGTAACAACAACCTCTGTAGTTTGCATTCCTACAAAACTAAATACCAATGTTGCTCCTACTTGTGTTTTAATAGTATACCTACCATCAAAATCAGACTCAACACCTTTGGTGGTTCCTTTAACTATTACACTTACACCTGGTAATGGACCCGCAACGTCAGATACAGTTCCGCTTACCGTTTTTTCTTGTGCATGTACTTTAAGTATAATACCTAAAAAAAACAGCAAATGCATTGCTTTTTTAATACATAAATTCATAAAATTATTTGTTTTTATTGATTAAGAGGTTCTAAATATATTTTCACCTAATTGATATTAACACTACTTTGATGCAAACAACTTGTTTTTTGAAGCAGAAAACTAACTTTAACAGTTAAACAAAAAGCTTGTTAATTATTAGTTATTGGAATGTTAAATAAAACTATGTATATCGCTCAAACCCCCATTCTTTAGTACATTAGCGCACTTTTAATCAACTTTTTTACCCCATAAAAAATGAATATTAAATGCATTATTATTGATGATAATGAAATCGCTAAAAAAAATCTTAAAACAATATTAAATAGCTATGGTTTTATAGAAATCGCTGGAGAATTTTCAAACGGTGTTGAAGCGATAGATTACATCAATTATCTTAAACCAGATGTAGTTTTTTTAGATACAGAAATTAAAAATATTTCAGGATTCGATATAATCGACAAAATATCTGCTACTATAAAACCTTTATTTGTTTTCGTTAGCTCTAATAATGAGTGCGCATCTAAAGCCTTTGATTATTTTGCTTTTGATTTTATTACCAAACCTTTTGAAAAAGAACGTTTGAATAAAACCATTGAAAAGATTCAAGAATATAAACGTAAAGAAGAACTCATTAAGGTTCAATCTAGTTTAGAAGACATTTTATCTATTGTAAAGGGAAATGAAAACTCTGAATGCAAAAAAATTAATATCAAATCTGGAAATAAAATATATTTTCTTGAACCTGATAGTATCAAATATATTACAGCATCAGGTTATTATATTGAAATTTTCACAGAAGATAATAAAAAATTCTTATTACGTGAATCGCTAGCGAGTATCCATTCTAGGATAAATTCAAATAAATTTATTAGAGTTCATAGGTCTACAATTATTAATTCTGATTTTATAGAAGAAATTATATCTTCTAACTATGGTGAAACAGATGTAAAAATTAAAGATACTAAAGCTACTTTTAGAGTAAGTAAAGGTTACAAAAAAGATTTTCAAGAATACATGGGGGTTAAGTAAATCTGTTTAATTGCAATAATCTGCTATTTTTGCAATATGTATACAGATCAGCTAAAAAGAAAATTAATTATTAAAAAACCTATTCAAAGAATTGTTTCATTAGTACCCAGTCAAACAGAACTACTAATTGACTTAGGATTGGAAGAAAAAGTTGTGGGGATAACTAAATTTTGCATTCATCCATACTACCTGAAACAAAATAAAAAAATTGTTGGTGGCACAAAGAATATTAAGATTAATGTTATAAAAAAACTTAATCCTGATATAATTCTATGTAACAAAGAAGAAAATACTGAGGAAATTGTAGCTGAATGTGAAAAAATTGCACCTGTTCATGTTTCCGACATTTACACTTTGGATGATTGTTTGGAGCTTATTCATCAATATGGAAACTTATTTAATTGTAGAACAGAAGCTGATAAAATTACTCAGAAAATAAACTTTAAACTTAACGATTTTAAAACATTCATCCATAACATGCCCAAAAAGAAAGTAGCATATTTTATTTGGAGAAATCCTTGGATGGTTGCTGGAAATAATAATTTTATCAATCATTTATTAACTTTAAATAACTTTGATAATATTTATAATTCAAAAAGTAGATATCCTGAAATTGAGTTAAAAAAAATTAGGCTAGAAGGAGATCCCGACTTTGTATTACTATCTTCTGAGCCTTATCCCTTTAAAGAAGAACATGCTTTTGAAATAGGCAGATTCACACACCATGCTAAAACTATTTTTGTTGATGGTGAAATGTTTTCATGGTATGGATCTAGGTTATTAAAAGCATTTGATTATTTCAAAAAATTACATAACAGAATTATCTAAATACCTGACTCTGTTAATTTTTTCTAAAACTTTCATTGCTTTGTAGGAAGCCAAATCACTTTGAACTTCATCAATATATCTATATTCATTTGAACGCTCTACCAATTTATGGTAGCGCTCCTCTAGATGCTTTCTGTACCTACTTAATTGATTTACACGTGACATACTGTTAAAACTTAAACTTTCATATAAATATAATAAAATATTTAATTGAAAACCAAGTGTTTAACTATAATTAATATTTATCTTGAAGTGCAAAAACTTTTCTTAATAAATCTGTATCTCTTAAACCAACTTTTGTCCTAATACCTTCTTCCTCTACTGCAATCATTGTAAATACTCCATCTAAAGCCTCATTAGTAACATAATCTGTTAGGTCGGGGTTCACTTTAGTTACAAAAGGTATACTATTGTATTTATTTATTAAGTTAGCCCAAATCTTATCTGCTCCTACTTTTGAAAAAGAATTTTTGATTACAGGATTGAACTTATTGTATAACGCCGTAGTAGTTTTACTCTCTAAGTAAGAAGTTGCTGCTCTTTTATCTCCTAATAAAATATTTTTAGCATCTGTAAAGGTAATGTCTTTAACAGCACTCACAAAAATTGGAGTTGCTGTTTTAACTGCATCTTCAGCCGCTCTATTTAAGGCTTTAATACCTTCGTCTGCCAAACTACTTAAACCTATTTTACGCAAACCATCATCTACCACTTTCAATTCTTTAGGTAATAATATTTTAACTAGATTGTTTTTATAAAAACCGTTTTTAGCGGTTAGTTTTGTTACTTGATGCTCAATACCATTATTTAAAGCCTGACGTAAACCTTGGCCTATTTGCTCTTGGGACAAACCTCCTTGAGGTAACTGGTTAACAATTTGTTGCAATTCATTACAACCTACAAAAAGTAATAAAGTTAAAACTACTGTAATTTTTTTCATGATATGTATTATTTTTTAAAGGTATCTGTGTTTTTATCATAACCATATGGACAGTGCTTGCAACCACTTTTACAACAATATCCTCGTCTTAAATGATATTCTTCTTTAAAAACCCTATAACCTTGTTCATTTACATAATATTCGTGGGGTTCTGGTTTTAAGATTTTTTTCATATTACAAATATTAAAAAGATACGCTAAAACTAAAAATTTATATACTGTATCTTTAAAATAACTATACAAAATCGATTCCTTCTCTTTTTTATACCTTAATTAACATCTCTTATACTTTTAATAGTAGCGTTTATTATCTTTTTAAATAATTCAATCTTTAATTTTTTCAAATTTGGATAGTAATCACAAATAGATCTCTGATTACATGGCGAAATCTGAAAAGCCATAAGGAATATGAATAACTAAACTTTTTTAAAATGAGTAAAAACGAAATCATTATTATTGACGATAATTTAAGTGGAGAAGTTATAGGCACTACTAATGTAGGTGTTAGCCCTGCTGCTATGGCTATCACATCTGACTCTAAAAATCTTTATGTAGCAAATAGTAACAATTACTCTATAGACGGTAGTGATACTGTAACACTCGTCGATGCAAAGAACTTCATGCCTTTAGAAACAATAGCCGATGAATCTTTTAATCAACCTTTTGGCCTTACCTTATCAAAAAACGAAAAAAAGTTATACGTACTAAATTCAAACAGCACAACTATTAGTGTAATAAATACAGATACTAATAAAGTTATGAATGTTATTGATGGATTTAACGGTCCTTCTGCAATGGTTATAACTCCTAACGGAAGTACTGGCTATGTTATAAATTACGGAGCTATTTCAACTAGACCTTCTGGTGAAGGAAATACAGTTTCTGTTGTTGACTTAGACAATGAGGTTATTACCAAAAGAATACAACTACATCCATATGGAGTATTCCCTGCTGCTCCAGCCTCTATAGCAATTACTCCAAACGGAGATTCTATTTATGTAGCAAATTATGTTACTGGTAACCCAGACACAGGAACTGTATTACAGATATCTACAAATACAAATGAAATTGTTAATGAAATTAAAGGCTTTTTTGGTCCTTTTTCTATTGAAATTGATGCTAAAGGTAAAAACGCATATATTACAAATTTCGGAAGTAATAATTTTGCTCCTTACGGTACCACAGTTAGTGTTTTAAACCTTGAAAGTAATACGATAAAAGAAATCTCTACAAGTGGTATACAACCTTCTGGATTTGCTATTACTAAAGATGGTAAATACGGTCTTGTATCTAATTATAATACATTATACAGAGATGGAGCACCAAGTTTTACTGGTTTAACAGCAGGCCAAGGAACTGTAAATGTTATTGATTTAGCCACTAACAAACTATATGCTAAAACAATCAATGTAGGACAAGCTCCTGGAGCAATTTCTATCAGCCCTGATGGTACTCATGCTTTTGTATCAAACTATATTGGAAATACAATTAGCGTTATTAAAATATATCAAGACTAATATATTTTAAAAACATGAATTTTTAGAATATTCAATAAAACGCAAGATATACATCTTGCGTTTTATTGTAATTATATTATTATGTCAAATTATTTTTTTGATCCTGGAGGATATTTAGATAGAATTTCTTTCACAAATTCTTTAATTTTTTCTTCTTTTCTTTCTACATCTCTAAGAGATAATGCTCCAGTTCCTATACCTTGCCAAACTAGTTCTTTTTTATTTGCATCTATAACATCAAGGAATAAAGTTCCTTCAGTATATTGGTTTACATTTAATCTATTAGCTCCATTCCACATCCAAGGGTTCCATCCCCAACCATAACCGTACCCCCAGTTATTATCGTTAATATTAACACGCTCTCTAGACTTTGTAAAAATACTTACCAATACATCAGGAGTTGAGGATTTTTGCATTCCTTTGGCAATTAATTCAGCCTCAATAGCTCTCATAATTCTTTTCTTATCTAAATCTGAAATAGGAGCTTTATCGATACCAGGTTTATAAAAAGCAAATGTTTGATATTTATTAAAATTTGCTTTTGTATCATAATCTGTAGCTACTTTAACAGAACTACAAGAAGTAATTAACACCAATAAAATAGGTAAGATTTTTACATACTTCATAATAATAGAGTTTTTAAAAATTGTTAAACAAAGAATCGTCTACTAGGTTAGGCAAAGTAACTTTAAGTTTTTTCTCTGCCTGCATAGCACGTTTAATTGCAAAAACAGCTTCTTCGTTTCGAGCCCAACTTCTTCTTGCGATTCCGTTATTTACATCCCAAAAAAGCATCGATTTTAAACGCTTTGACGCTCCTTTAGAACCATCAAGAAGCATGCCAAATCCTCCGTTAATTACTTCTCCCCAGCCAACTCCACCTCCATTGTGAATTGACACCCAAGTTGCTCCTCTAAAACTATCTCCAATTACGTTATGAATAGCCATGTCTGCGGTAAATCTAGAACCATCATAAATGTTAGAAGTTTCTCTGTAAGGAGAATCGGTTCCAGAAACATCGTGGTGGTCTCTACCTAAAACAACTGGACCAATTTTTCCTTTCTTAATTGCTTTATTAAATGCTTTGGCAATTTTAATTCTCCCTTCTGCATCAGCGTATAAAATTCTTGCTTGAGAACCTACAACCAATTTATTTTCTTGAGCCCCTTTAATCCATTGAATATTATCCGCCATTTGTTGCTGAATTTCTTTTGGAGAATCTTTCATGATTTCCTCTAGAACTTCACATGCAATTTGATCGGTTTTTGCTAAATCTTCTGGTTTTCCTGAAGCACAAACCCAACGGAATGGACCAAACCCATAATCAAAACACATTGGACCCATAATATCTTGAACATAACTCGGATATTTAAATTCCCTTCCTAATGTTGGGTTGTCATTCATTACCTCTGCTCCTGCTCTGCTCGACTCTAATAAAAAGGCGTTTCCGTAATCAAAGAAATAGGTTCCTTTTACTGTATGCTTATTGATAGCTGCTGCTTGTCTACGAAGAGATTCTTGAACTTTTAATTTGAATTCTTCCGGATTATTCGCCATCATATCATTTGCTTCTTCGAATGATAATCCAACCGGATAATAACCTCCTGCCCAAGGATTATGTAAAGAAGTTTGATCTGAACCTAAATCAACATACACATTTGCTTCATCAAACTTTTCCCAAACCTCTACAACATTTCCTAAATAGGCAATGGAAACTACTTCTTTATTTTCTTTGGCTTTTTGAACTCTTTCAACTAAAAGATTTGCATCAGAAATCACTTCATCAACCCATCCTTGAGAATGACGCGTATGAACTGCTTTTTCATTTACTTCCGCACAAACCGTAATACACCCAGCAATATTTCCTGCCTTTGGTTGTGCACCGCTCATTCCTCCTAAACCAGCTGTAACAAATACATTTCCTTTTGGAGATTTACCAATTTTTCTAAATCCGTTTAAAACAGTAATTGTTGTTCCGTGAACAATTCCTTGCGGGCCAATGTACATATAACTTCCCGCTGTCATTTGTCCGTATTGAGTAACACCTAACGCATTGAACTTTTCCCAATCATCTGGTTGAGAATAATTAGGAATCATCATTCCATTGGTAACTACGACTCTCGGAGCATTTTTATTAGATGGAAATAATCCCATTGGGTGACCAGAATACATTACTAACGTTTGCTCATCTGTCATTTCAGATAAGTATTGCATTGTTAATAGATATTGAGCCCAGTTTTGGAAAACTCCACCATTTCCACCGTACGTAATTAATTCATGAGGATGTTGTGCAACTGCATAATCTAAGTTATTCTGAATCATCAGCATAATAGATTTTGCTTGCGTAGATTTTCCTGGATACTCTTCAATTGCTCTCGCCTTCATTTCATAATCAGGACGGAATCGATACATGTATATTCTACCATACTTTTCTAGTTCCTCAGAAAACTCAGGTAATAATTCTTCGTGATGTTTTTTATCGAAATAGCGTAAGGCATTTCTTAAAGCTAATTGCTTTTCTTCTTTAGTAAGTATTTCTTTTCTTTTTGGAGCATGATTAATGGTTGTATCATACTCTTTTTTTGATGGTAAAACACTTGGTATTCCTTGTTTAATCTGTTCTTTAAATGTCATGATTTACTTACTTTTTATGCTACAATAAATACTTTTTCTTTCACTAAACTAATCATTGCATTAATATCATCTTTTAATACGCGATCCTCTTCTAACTTAGCAACTTTACTTCTAATTAATTTGAAATTTTCTTCAATAATTTCTGAAAATGTATTCGGTCTTCTGAATTCCATAGCTTGAGCTGCATACATTAATTCTATGGCTAATATTTTCTCCAAATTACCTAAAATCTGATTGAATTTTCTTCCTGAAATACTTCCCATTGAAACATGATCTTCTTGTCCTAATGAAGTTGGAACGCTATCAGCCGAAGGCGGAAAACAAAGAGACTTGTTCTCTGTTACCAAAGCTGCTGTAGTATATTGAGGAATCATAAATCCAGAATTCAAACCTCCCGCTTCAGTTAACAATCTTGGCAAACCATACTTTCCCTCTAATAATAAATAACATCTTCTATCTGAAATATTACCCAATTCAGCAGCAGCAATAGAAACATAATCTAAAACCATTGCTAAAGGCTGGCCGTGAAAGTTTCCTCCAGATATTGCTTCTGTTTCACTCAATACAATTGGATTATCTGTCACCGAATTCATTTCTATTTCAGCTAACTCATTCAAATGATTGAATGCATTTCTTGATGCTCCATGAACCTGAGGCATACAACGGATAGAATATGGATCCTGCACACGATCACATTCTAAATGATTTTCAACATTTTGAGAATCTTTTAATAACATGCGAATTCGCTCTGCTACCTTTATATTTCCTTCAAAAGGACGAATAGTATGAAGCTCTGCTCTAAACGGTGAAGCGCTTCCTTGAAACCCTTCTAAACTCATTGTTCCAGCAACATCAGCTAAATCTAAAAGATACTCCATCTTCTTTAACCCAATAATTGCATGTGATAAAATGAACTGGGTTCCGTTAATTAATCCTAATCCTTCTTTAGCCATTAAGGTTAAAGGCTCTAAATTATGATTAGCTAAAACTTCTTTTGCAGGTAAAATCTGATCCTCAACCCAAAATTCTCCTTCTCCTAACAATGGTAAAAATAAATGAGATAAAGGAGCTAAATCTCCAGAAGCACCAACTGAACCTTGCTCTGGAACTACCGGTAAAATGTTACTTTCTATGAAATAAATAATACGATTGATCATTTCTAAACGCACACCTGAAAACCCTTGACACAATGCATGTACTTTACAAATCATCATGATTTTGGATAATAACTTATCAATAGGTTCACCCACACCAACAGCATGTGTAATCAATAAATTCTCTTGAAGTTTACTTGTTTCTTCAGGTGTAATTTGTACATCACATAAAGGTCCGAATCCTGTATTTATTCCATAAACCGCAGCATTAGAATTTGCCATGGTTTCAACCTTTTTTCTACACTCATTCACTTTCTTTTTAGCTTCATCAGTAATTTCTGCTTTCAAATTACCATTTGCAATAGCTAAAACTTTATCTACTGTTAGGTGATCTATTCCGTATTTAAACATGTTTCTAGTTCGTTTTATACAAAATTACCTTTATTTTTGATGCTTAATAATATCATTTTTATCAATATTTAATAATTATGAGTTATCAATTAGAATTAAGACATCTGAAATACTTCTTGGCTGTAGCTGAAGAATTACACTTTAGAAAAGCAGCTGATCGATTGTTTATATCTCAACCTGGACTAAGTAGACAGATTAAACAAATGGAAGATGATTTAGGTGTCCAGTTATTTGAACGACATAACAGAAAGGTTGTTTTGACTCCTTCTGGAAGGTATTTGAAGTCTGAACTTACCCGGAACTTGAAAAATTTAGATAACATTATTAATCATGCGAAGCTTATTCATGATGGAAAACAAGGAAAATTAGAGTTTGGTTATGTAGGATCTGCCATGCAAGAAATTATTCCAAACGTTTTAGTAAAATTCAAAGAAAAACACCCTAATGTTCAGTTTGGTTTAACGGAAATGGACAACCAAAAACAAATTGATAATTTATTGCATCAAAAAATAGATATTGGTTTTGTGAGATTAGATACCGTCCCTAGAGGCTTAACTATTCAACCTATTCTTAAAGAGAGCTTTTGTTTGGTGCTACCCAAAAATCATCAAATCAGTTCTCAAAACTTTAAAGGTTTACAAGAATTAAAAAATGAATCTTTCATTCTATTTGATCCTTCTTACAGTCCTTCTTATTATGAAAAAGTGATGCAAATTTTTACAGATAGTGGATTTGCTCCAATTGTTTCACATAATACAATACATGCAGCGTCGATATATAAATTAGTAGAAAACGGTTTTGGATTATCTATTGTACCGAAATCTTTACGATTAGGATATAATATGAATGTTCAATTTATTGAATTGGATAACATCAATCAACATACAACATTGTCGGTAGTTTGGGATGAACATAATCGGAATCCTGTTTTAGAATCACTTATAGAAACCATTAAATCTTTATATATTTGAATAAAAAATGACTAAATTTTGATTTTTATCTCAAAATATATCGTCCCAAAAGGCTATGAAGGACTTACGTTTTATCCTTTTATCTTTTTAAAAAGGAAAGATTTGAAGGAAGATGCTAAGTTAATTAACCACGAAAAGATTCATTTAAAACAACAATTAGAACTTTTTATCGTCTTTTTTTACTTTTTATATTTTTTTGAATGGTGTTTTAAACTCATCATATACAAAAACAAAGACCTAGCTTACAGAAACTTAAGCTTTGAACGCGAAGCATATAGGCATGAAAACAACTTAAATTACCTACAAGAAAGAAAAAAATGGGCATTTATAAAGTATTTATAATCTTTTAAAATTCGGTACATTTTTTAATAAATCCGTAAATTGCAGGTCTTACAAACAACTCAATTTACGAATGGAACAAATTACACCTTATAAACCAAAGCATAAAGTAAGAATTGTAACAGCAGCTTCATTATTTGATGGTCATGATGCAGCAATTAATATCATGCGTAGAATTATACAATCTACAGGAGTTGAAGTTATTCACTTAGGACATGATAGAAGTGTTGAAGAAGTAGTAAACTGTGCTATTCAAGAAGATGCAAATGCTATTGCAATGACTTCTTATCAAGGTGGACACAACGAGTACTTTAAATACATGTATGACTTACTGCAAGAAAAAGGCGCTGGTCATATTAAAATTTTCGGCGGCGGCGGCGGCGTTATTCTTCCTGAAGAAATTAAAGAATTAATGGATTACGGAATTACCCGTATCTATTCTCCTGATGATGGACGTGAAATGGGGTTACAAGGTATGATTAACGACCTTGTACAACAATCTGATTTCGCCATTGGTGATGTTTTAAATGGAGAGATTAACCATTTAGAAGAAAAAAATGTAGGTAGTATTGCGAGAATTATTTCTTCTGCAGAAAACTTCCCTAAAGTAGCCAAAGAATCTATGGATCTTATCCATAAAAAAAATGAAAAATCTAAAACTCCTGTTTTAGGAATTACAGGAACAGGTGGAGCAGGAAAGTCTAGTTTAGTGGATGAATTAGTTCGTCGTTTTTTAATTGATTTCCCAGAAAAAACAATCGGTTTAATTTCTGTTGATCCTTCAAAAAGAAAAACAGGTGGAGCTTTATTAGGAGATAGAATTCGTATGAATGCTATTAATAATGAACGTGTATATATGCGTTCTTTAGCAACTCGTCAGTCTAATTTAGCGTTATCCAAATATGTGAACGAAGCTGTTGAAGTTTTAAAAGCTGCTGAGTTCGATTTAATCATTTTAGAAACTTCAGGTATTGGTCAATCTGATACTGAAATCATCGAACATTCAGATGCTTCTTTATATGTGATGACTCCAGAATTTGGGGCTGCAACTCAGCTAGAGAAAATCGACATGCTTGATTTTGCTGATTTAGTGGCTATCAACAAATTTGATAAAAGAGGTGCGTTAGATGCGTTACGTGATGTGAAGAAACAATACATGCGTAATAACAATCTTTGGGATATTCCAATGGATGAAATGCCAGTTTTTGGAACTATTGCTTCTCAATTTAACGATCCAGGAATGAACTCGTTATATAAAGCGATTATGGATAAAGTTGTTGAGAAAACGGGAGCTGATTTAAAATCTACTTTTGAAATTACAAAAGAAATGTCTGAAAAGATATTTGTAATTCCACCGGCAAGAACTCGTTATTTATCAGAAATTGCTGAGAACAATAGGGCTTATGATAAAACTGTTGATGAACAAGAGAAAGTAGCTCAAAAATTATACGGAATCTTCAAAACCATTGAAAGTGTTTCTGAAGGAACTGTGACTATAGATAAATCTGGAATTGATGAAACTTCTCTTCAAAAAACAGATGATAATAGCGACTTTTTAAAATTATTAGTTGCTGAGTTCGATCGCGTAAAAATGAATTTAGACCCATACAACTGGGAAATCATTTTAAACTGGGCGACTAAAGTTCAAAAATATAAAGATCCTATCTACACGTTTAAAGTTAGGGATAAGGAAATTAAAATTGAAACCCACAGCGAGTCACTGTCACATAGTCAAATTCCAAAGGTAGCTTTACCGAAATATCAAGCTTGGGGAGATTTATTACGCTGGAATTTACAGGAAAACGTTCCTGGAGAATTCCCATATACTTCAGGATTATATCCTTTCAAAAGAACTGGAGAAGATCCGACTAGAATGTTTGCTGGTGAAGGTGGACCAGAACGTACCAACAGACGATTCCACTATGTTAGTTTAGGAATGCCAGCAAAGCGTTTATCTACTGCATTTGACTCTGTAACACTTTATGGAAATGATCCTGGACACAGACCAGATATTTATGGAAAAATTGGTAATGCCGGAGTTTCTATTTGCTGTTTAGATGATGCGAAGAAATTATATTCTGGATTCGATTTAAGTCATGCTATGACTTCTGTATCAATGACAATCAATGGACCAGCACCAATGCTTTTAGGGTTCTTTATGAATGCTGCTATTGATCAGAATTGTGAAAAATACATAAAAGAATACGGTTTAGAAGATAAAGTTGAAGCAAAACTAAAAGAGTTATACGACGATAAAGGAATTGACAGACCTAAATATAATGGAGACTTACCAGAAGGAAATGATGGATTAGGATTGTTATTATTAGGTATTACTGGAGATCAAGTTTTACCAGCTGATGTATATGCTGAAATTAAAGCCAGTACATTATCGCAAGTAAGAGGAACAGTTCAGGCAGATATTTTAAAAGAAGATCAGGCTCAAAATACTTGTATTTTCTCTACGGAATTTGCTTTACGTTTAATGGGAGATGTTCAAGAATATTTTATTGAGAAAAACGTACGTAACTTCTACTCTGTATCGATTTCTGGTTATCATATTGCAGAAGCTGGAGCAAATCCTATTACGCAATTAGCATTAACTTTAGCTAACGGATTTACCTATGTAGAATACTATTTATCAAGAGGAATGGATATAAATAAGTTTGGACCAAACTTATCGTTCTTCTTCTCAAATGGTATCGATCCAGAATATGCTGTAATCGGACGTGTTGCTCGTAAGATTTGGGCAAAAGCTTTAAAATATAAATACGGAGCCAACGCACGTGCACAAATGTTGAAATATCATATTCAAACTTCTGGACGTTCGTTACATGCTCAGGAAATTGATTTCAATGATATTAGAACTACGTTACAAGCATTATATGCGATTTATGATAACTGTAATTCATTACATACAAATGCGTATGATGAAGCGATTACAACGCCGACAGAAGAAAGTGTACGTAGAGCAATGGCAATTCAATTAATTATCAACAAAGAATTAGGATTAGCTAAAAATGAGAATCCAATTCAAGGTTCATTTATTATTGAGGAATTAACCGATTTAGTTGAGGAAGCAGTATTAACTGAATTCGATAGAATTACTGAACGTGGTGGAGTTTTAGGAGCAATGGAAACCATGTATCAACGTTCTAAAATTCAAGAAGAGAGTTTATATTACGAAACGTTGAAGCATACAGGTGAATTCCCAATTATTGGTGTAAACACCTTCTTAAGTTCTAAAGGATCTCCAACGGTTCAGCCTGCGGAAGTGATTAGAGCTACGGAAGAGGAGAAGCAATTCCAAATTAAGACTAAGGAAAGCCTAAATAAGGCCAATAAAGAAAAGGTGACTAAAGAAATAGCCAAAGTGCAACAAGCAGCCATTCAAAATGAAAATATTTTCGAAAAGCTAATGGAAGCTACCAAAGTATGTTCTTTAGGTCAAATTACCTCAGCGTTATTTGAAGTGGGTGGTCAATACAGACGAAACATGTAAAAGGCAATGCCTTTAGATAATTATTAAAAACCTCACAGATTTGTGAGGTTTTTTGTTTTTTATATTTAATCTATATTGCCGTCTATAATTATAATAAAATGAAAAATTTGATTTTAATTTTTCTTTTTACATTTTTAACAGGATGTAAAGGAATAAATAATGAAAGAAAACATCATAAAACAATTGATAGTCTTAAAACTCAACTAAATTTGTTAAAGCAGGATAATCAAGAATTAAAAAATAGAATTGAAATTACAACCATAAAAACATACAAAAATGAAGATTTTAATAATTTTTTTTACTCATTTATGGTAGATTCAATATTTCAAAAGAATCGAGTTAAATTCCCTCTAGAATATCGTACAACTAACATTGATTCAATGAAAGAAATTTTAATTAAAATTAACAAAGACGAATGGAAATACAATTCATTTTATATTAATAGTGCTAGTGAAAGAACTCAAATTTATGACAATTATGATTTAAAGTTTCAACCAACAAACGAGAGAATGTTACATTGGTACGGTGTTGAATCTGGAGGTAATTCAAAGTATTATTTTAAAGGGTTTAATGGAAAATGGTTCTTAATAAAAAAATGGGATTCTGGAATATAATAGTTCCCACAATTAAGTTTTACTTTCATAATATATTTTTATCACTTCAAAACCTCACAGATTTGTGAGGTTTTTGTTTTTTATAATATAATTTTATTTTCGACCGTAATTTCAGAACCTTCTAATAACATTAGGATTAACCTCATAGTTAACCATTATTAATTTTCTCCATTCTGCTTTTAAAAAACTCATACCTTTTTAAATTTTATTGATTCCATATCATCCATGTAACTGCGCTTATATACACCCAAAAACCTGTAAAAAAAATGTGCACAATAGTTTCAAACCTTTTGCCTTTCCATAGTTTAGGTGAATACACAAATAATTGCATAAATAACCTGATAGACCAAAAAATTGCAAAACAAAAAATAATTTTTCTTCCAAGTTTAGTATTGATTAAATCGTCACTCTCTAATACTAAAGCTAATCCCATTAAAAATACGGTTAGCGCTATAAAAAAAGTGTGAACAAACATCATTTGTCTATTCATTAAACTGAGATGTTTTAGCTCTTCTTTCCAATTAAAATATTTTGGAAAAATAATATGTATAAAAGCTAGAAGCATTAACATATAACCAATAATATTTAGATGAATTTCCATTTTTTATTTATTTAAGATAAACACCGACATAAATGGTGTAAATTTTATTTCTTCTTTTAATTTTAAGTTAGTTTTTTTGAATACTTTTTTCCAAGTTTGTTTTGAAAAGAAATGAGTAAAACCGATTGAAAAGGCTAAGAAATTTGGCAAATCCCTCAAGTGTTCTACAATTACGATTTTTCCATTGTGCTTCAAAACTCTTCGACACTCATTGAAAAAAACAATTTTCTCTTTATTCTTTCTAATTTCGTGAACTGATGAAAGTAAAAAAAGTATATCCACTGTATTTTCATTTATCGGAATAGCATTAGTATTTATTCTTTGGGTATTTGGATAGACCAAACTTACTTTTCTAGCTCTTTTTATCGCTTGCTCTGTATGCTTTGATTCATCATAAAAATCAAATACTTTTAAATTTGATTGTTGAAACTTATTTTTTAGAATAAAACTTGTTTCATCAAACCCAGCATTAATATTCACTATGTTTAAATTATTATTTTTATTTAATTGTAAATCATTCAACCAATTAAATTCATAGAATTTTGAAAAATCATACACATAAGCAGAAACTAAAAGTGGTGCTAACAAGCCATATAAAAAACCAACGATTATCAATAATACTAACTCAAACTCCCAGTTAAAAACATATTGAAACAGCATAATTAAACCTAATACTAAAAGACCAAAAAAATAAAATTGTCTATTAAAGCTGAGTATATTTAAAACTCCTTGAAATTTCCTTCTTTTTATTTCCATAATTCAACTTTCCCTTTTTTCCAATAATATGGTATATTTTCGATTATAAATGCATTTGCAATTTTTGCATTAGTAAAACCTAAATTTCTTATAAATGAAAAATTACTATCAATTATTTCTATAGGCTTAGGTTTCCAGTTTTTTCTTAGTCCTTCAATAATCAATACCTCATTTTTTTCTTTGTTTACAGTGAATGTAAAAGGAAGTGGTCCTGCAAATTTTCTTGCTTCTTTCCATGTTGAAAAAGGTGAATTTTTAGGTAAAGAAATATCACTTTTATTTTTATTAAAAGTTATTTGAAAATCAGATTTTTTAGAATAAATCTGATTTAATTGTTTACTTTCTTTCCTATGTATATCTGTTGTTGAATAATTATAATGAGTAAAGATATTACCTGCAAATTTCATTTTTTTACTATCTGTTTCTGATTTTAAAATGTATAACCCTCTAAATCTTTTTCCTTTTTGATTGTAATACCTTACAAAAACACGATACCCTATTAAAAAGAAATCATTTCCTAAAAAATTTGGGAAGCCTTTAGGTTTTAAATCTTTTGTTTGAACCATTGCTACAGCTAAAAAAGCCCATTTATTATCAAAAGTTTCCAACTCTAAACAATTTGGAATTAAATTTTCTAGATGCTCTTTTGGAATAGCAAATGTTATGACTATTGAACTTTCAAAAAAAGCTTCTACGGAAAAAGGATGATTTTTAAGTGATGGTAACATACTTAGTTAATTTTGACTTTAATTGAAATTCATTTATATAAAGTATAACTGTAAATAAGATTGCAAAAACTACATTGTATTTACCCCAAAGCAAAAGATCTCTTACTAATAGTAACTCTACAATATTCATAATCATTACTACAGTTATTTGAATAATTACATTTAATCTTGATTTGTAATTTGATAGTATCCATACAACCATTACAACTTCAAGTAAACCTATTATTAAAGTAAGCTCTCCTGAATACTCTTCATTAATAATTTTCTTCACTATTTCTTGATGCCTAGGAACTTGATCCAATATTTTACAATAAATTCCATTTACAAACCAAACTAAAACACTTATTAGTTTTATAATTTTATAGACTATCTTATATCTCATCAGAATACATAATATTAAGCATCTTTATTATTTAACTCCCAAAAAACAGTTAAACTAAAAGCTAGAAGTATAGGTAGACCTAAAAGTATTATTTCTACAAGTGTACTATTAAAATTAACATTAGATGATTTAAATAAAAAAATAAAATAAGCTAACACAGTTAGTAAATATATTCCTACAAAATACTTTTGTTTAATCTTTAACGTTTCCCATTTTAGTCCTAACGATATACAATATAACAGTTGAAGAAACCCTAACGGAATAGCTAATAATGCTGCAATTGCTAGATAATTTTGATCAAATACTGCAGCTATTATTAAAAATGATAAAATCACCACTAAAACTCTATTTATTATTTTCATAGTTTCAGAAATTATTGAAAGTTTAATTTTAAATTTTTTTACTTTTTTATCATTCTGGTAAAATTCGATAAAAGCCAATGCTCATCAGCCTTAATCGCTTTATCCAAAATTCCATTTACTGTATTGGTAACAGTTGATAGATCATTCATTAACTTTTTGAAAGTCTCGGCTTCCTCTGAATCTTCCTCTACTCCACTCTTCAATTCATCTAGGATTTTTAGAACTGGCTCTATCTCTCTTTTTTTACGTTCTTTCGTTACTTGCTTAAAAAGTTCCCAAATATCTTTATCAGCAACGAAAAATTCTTTTCGCTCTCCAACAACCAATTCCTTACGAACAATTCCCCAATCAATTAATGCACGAACGTTCATGTTCACATTCCCTCTTGAAATTTTTAACGCTTCCATAATTTCTTCAGCAGACAAAGGTTTTGTTGAACTTAATAACAACGCATGAACTTGTGCCATGGTTTTATTAATTCCCCAACTTGTAGCTAAACTACCCCAAGTATGAATGTATTTTATTTTTGCGTCTTCTAATTTCATAGGACAAATATAGAACTAAATTCTAAACTTTCAAAAATTATTGAAAATAAAATATTTTAAATTTAATTACCTTTCCTGTAATATTTTTAATTCTGAATTTACTAACCCTGTAAACAATAAATTTTGAGTACTGATTTTTACACCTCTTCAATTATACCGTATGCTGGAATTATTATAAAAATCTGCAGAGCTTATACTGATTCACAGGAGGATTTTGAAGATTTTTATCAAGAAGCCTGTTTACAAATTTGGAAAAGTAGAGAAGCGTTTCAAGAGAAATCAAAATGGTCCACATGGATTTACAGAGTGACCTTAAATGTTTGCTTGACACTTTCTAAGAAGAACAAAAACAAACCGTATCCAAGTGATTCATTCACTGAATCCTCAGAAAACAATCATGCTTTTGAGAATGAAGACTTGAATTTGCTGTACGATGCTATCAAAAAATTATCAGAAGTAGATCGTGCTATTATTCTTCTTCATTTAGAGGAAAATCCGTACAAAGAAATTGCTGCTATTATTGGAACAAGCGCTAACAATATTGCAGTTCGCATAAACAGAATTAAAAAACAATTAAAAGAATTACTAGATGGAAAAATCAATTGAAAAAATATGGAACGAAGCGTTTATCAATGAAAATGCTATCGTAGCTCCAAAAATTAATAATCTTTACAATCAAAAATCAAAATCAATTATTCATAAAATTAAACGAACCTATGAATTTGATAATAAAGGATTATTGCCCATTTCCGGAATTGTAGCCATTGGTGGAATTCTTCTAAATGAAACTATCATTGGACTCTACGGAACTATCTTAATTTTATGCTTGTATTATTTTAACACTAAGTTATTAAGCAGGTTTGAAAAACTGGATGTAAAATCCGATAATTTAACCTATTTAAAAAACTATAGAGATGTGATGAATTCGGTAACTAAAGCTACTAAAAGAATGTTCATTTTTGTGCTACCGCTTTTAGTATTATCCATTTTTATTCTCGGATTTTTTCTGAAGGAAGAAAGCTTCTTATCACGATTTATCTCTTCTGATACTACATTCATTGAAATTTTAGGAATAGGAGCTTCAGTAGCCTTAATTATTGCAATTATTTGTCTATTTGTTTTTAAAGTTTCGAATCAGTTACTATACGGAACATTAGTTTCAAAACTGAATGATTTAATACACGAAATTGAAAATTTAAAAGAAGATTAAGAGAAAAAAACCGTCATCTTAAAAAATAAGCTGACGGTTTTTCTTTGTATTTTATATTGACTTTTTTTGAAGTATTGTCAATCCGATTCTAATTTGTTCGTAAGAAACCTTTTCTTCAAGAAACTCAAAATACGGTTTTAACGCTGTTTCATTTTGTAAGACTTTCTTTGCATTCTGAATTAGCTTCAAGGTATTCACATCAATAAATTTATCAAGATTAATATCTTTTCCCTCTAAATATAATTTTGCCAAATGAGAAAAGATGGTTTGCTCTTTTAATCCTCGTTTAATAGCTATTTCCTCAATGGTAAAGTCTTCTTGATATAATTTATACGTTTCTAATGTTGTATCCTTTTTTCCCTTTTTCTTCTCTTTTATAAATGATTTAATTTCCTCCATAAACTCTCCTCCATAAACTTCCAATTTACGCTGTCCGACTCCGCTAATCGCTAAAAATTCATCATCTGTTTGTGGACGTTGCGTTTCTAACTCTCGTAAGGTCGCATCACTAAAAATAAGGTAAGCTGCAATATCTTCCTCTTGTGCAATTCGATAGCGTAACTTTCGTAATCGCTCAAATAAACTATCCTTCGTTGCACTCTTCTTTTTCGTAGCTTTTACTTTTGCTGGAGTTTCTTTAGTTACCTCAACTGGTGTTGTTAATTGAACTTTTTCACCTTGAAATAATACCTTTTCAGAAAAAGATGTCAGTTGTAAAGCATTATTTAAATGAAAAGCAATCTGACAAAACCCTTGATTAATCAATTGAATTAGATAATGTTGCCAATCTCTCCAAGAAATATCGCTACCAACTCCAAAGGTTTTTAACTGCTGATAGTTTTTTTCGTGGATTGACGCATTATTTGCTCCTCTTAAAACATCAATAACAGTTCCCATTGCTTCTTTTCCTTTTAATCTATAAATTGCAGATAAGGCTTTTTGAGCAATTACAGTTCCATCAAAAAATTGTGGTGGATTTTTACACACATCACAATTTCCACAATTCGTATCGACTAACTCACCAAAGTAACTCAATAAAATTCGCCTTCTACAAACCGTTGCTTCAGCAAATTGTTTCATTCGATCAAGTTTAGCCTCTTGTACTTCTTGATTTCCAGTATTTGCAATAAACTGACGAAGTTGAATTACATCGGCATAACTATGAAATAACAACGCATGAGAAGCCAATCCATCTCTTCCCGCTCTTCCTATCTCTTGATAATAACCTTCAATGTTTTTCGGCATGTTATAATGAATCACCCAACGCACATTTGATTTATCGATTCCCATTCCGAAGGCAATGGTAGCACAAATAATTTGAACATCATCTTTGATAAAATCTTCCTGAGTTTTTGCTCTTTCATCAAATGATAAACCAGCGTGATAAGCTAATGCATCAATTCCGTTTTGCCTAAGTTTGCCAGCTAACTGTTCCGTAGCTTTTCTGCTTAAACAATAAATAATACCAGATTCGTTCGGTCTTCTTTCAATAAATTTCACAATCTGTTGTACTCTGTCATTAGCTGGACGAACTTCTAAAGCAATATTTTCTCTATTGAAAGAACTTATAAATCGAGTAGCATTTGGAATAGCCAATTGTTCTAAAATATCTTCCTGAGTAGCTTTATCAGCTGTCGCCGTTAATGCTACCACAGGAACTTCCGGTAACGACTTTTTTAAGAAAGCCAATTGCTTGTATGAAGGTCGGAAATCATGCCCCCAAGAAGAAATACAATGCGCTTCATCAATGGCAATACAATTGATGTAATTTTGATGTAAAATATTTTGTAGAAAAGATAAGCTTTCAGGAGCCACATATAACAACTTTACCTCTTTATTTACAACAGCATCAAAAACTGCTTTTTGTTCTTCGTCAGACTGACTGCTATTGAAATATGTTGCGGGAATTCCGTTGGCTTTCAAACTATCAACCTGATCTTTCATCAAGGCGATAAGCGGAGAAATAACCAAGGTAATTCCTTCAAAAAATAGTGCAGGTAATTGAAAACAAATTGACTTTCCTCCTCCAGTTGGCATAATCACCAACGTATCATTCTTCGATAGTATATTTTCAATAATCTTCTGTTGTTCTAATCGAAAACTATCATATCCAAAATTCGACTTTAATCTTGCTAAAAGATCTTTCTCCAAAATCATTTCCATAAGGCAAAAGTACTAATAAAAAAAGCGCAGTCTTGTATGACTACGCTTTAATGAATTTATAAAATAGTGAAAATTAAATTTGCTGTAGCAAAACCTCTACTGCTTTTTGTAATTGAGCATCTTCTCCTCTATCTTTCCATCCTGGTTTATTTTCAACTAGATAATCAGGAACCGCAGGTGCCTCATTCTCCATATTTTTACCTGATTTTTTAACATACCATGCTCTAAAAGGCATCCTAATATATCCGTTTTGTAAACTTCTTCCTCCTGTAGAAATAACAGCACCAAAAGTAGGTTGCCCAACTAGCTTACCTAATTCTAAACTTTTAAATGCATGTGAAAAAATTTCTGCATTAGAATAACTGTTTTCATTACACATTGCAACTACTGGTTTAGTGTTTACAGATAATATTGCACGCTCATTAAACGGATAATTGTTTACAAATTTTTTATTGTTATTTAATGACTTTGTAGCTCCTCTAGGAACGGTATATGCGTGTTGATCTACATTTAAAACTGCCATTAATCTGTCTGTGGTCCATCCTCCACCATTATATCGAACATCAATTACAATTCCTTTTTTACCATAACCACTTGCTTTTAGCTCACGTTCAAAACGTTCGAAACTTGGCATGTTCATTCCTTGTATATGAATATACCCTAATTGTCCATTAGAAAATTTATTTACTAATTCTTTTCTTTGAGTTACCCAGGCTTCGTATTGTTGAGTTCTTATACTTCTTGTTGCTCTAATTACAACTTCTTTTCCAGATTGTAATGTTAACAAAACTTCATTTCCTTGAGTATTTTTAAGCAGACTATAAAAATTACTGTTTTTATTGATGTTAACACCGTTTACTTGAGTAATTACATCTCCTAAATTTAATTTACTTTTTAATTTATCTGCAGGTGAATTAGGTAATACATAATTTACTCTAACACCTTTAGCTACGTTTGTAACATCTAAGCCTAATAAACCAACTTTTTCATTAGTACCTTCTGCATATAAACGAGAGGGTCTATACCCCATATGACTTGCGTTTAATTGACCTAATAATAAGTTGTAGAAATAACTAAAATCTTCAAAAGTTGAGGCATTTAAAGCCCAAGGTTTGTATTTAGCTACTAATTTGCTCCAATTATATCCATGAAAATCTGGATCATAAAACCCTGCTGTTAATGCTCTAATTCCTTCTTCAAAAATTTGTTCGCGCTCTTTTGCATAATTTTTAGTGTAGGTTACACTATGAGCTAAAGTGGTAACTTTATCAGACTTAGTATCTAATTGCTTTAATACACCGCCCGACATAAAGTATAATTTGCCATTTGTTAAAGTTAAACCAGCTGCTCTTGCTGTACCTTTTACAGCTTTAGGTTTAGTTCCATCCCATTTTATTTTATAAAGACTTCTTCTTTTGGTTGATGGATCTGTTGCTGAATAGTATAAAAATTCACTATCATTAGCAAAAGCTAATCCAAATTCATCATCTTGTAAAGAAGTTACTTGAACCAACCTGTCGTAAATATTATCTTCATCTATAGTTACAACTACTTCTTTCTTTTTCTTATCCTTTTTAGCTTGTTGATCTTTAGACTCTTCATCTTCTGTTGCCTCAAAATAATCTCCTTCTAAATGATCTACTCTAGATTTCTCCCAATCTTCTTTTTGTAACCATAACATCCAAACATCATAATTAATTCCGCTTCTATTAGATAAAAACGCTAATTTTTTACCGTCTTTACTCCAAACAGGACTTCTATCACTTCTTGGATGCATACTGATATTCATTTTTTTATTTTTATCAGAGACTGATTGAATAAAAATTTCGCTATCAAAATTTAAATCTTGTTGAGAATAAGCAATCCATTTACTGTCTGGACTCCATGATACGTTTGATGGTGCATCCCAACTATCTGCAAAAACAACTTTATTTTTAATTTTACCATCAGTAATATCTGCAATAATTAACTTACCTCTACCAACTTGATAAGCTATTTTTTTGTTATCTGGAGATACTATATACGATTCAACGTCTTCTTTCTCATTTGTTAACTTAGTGGTAGTTAACTTTAATCCTCTATGTAAGCTTACTTTTTTATCAGCAGATTTTACACTATACAACTGAAACATTCCGTCTCTATCCGATAAAAACACTGCTGTATTATCATCCAACCAACCTGCACTTTTATCTCTAAAGAAATGTTTACTAACATTGTTTCCTCTTTTTTTCTCTTTATTATTTTCTTTTACAAATACTTCTCCATCTACAGAAAAAGCTATGCTTTTACCATCCGGAGATATCGCGTAAGAATCTGCTCCTTTAGAAGTAGTTTTAGTTACTTCTTCATTAAAATGAGAGTCTGATTGTAAATCTAAATCTATAACTGACGCTTTTCCATTTTGTAACCTATAAGTATCAACACCAACAGTATATACAATAGTTCCATTGTTACTTACAGAAAACGTTTGAACTCCATCTTCTTTTTGAGAAGTTAAAGCAGTTGGTTCACCTGCTGCAGTTCCGTTTTCTGAAATTTTCTGTTTATAAATATTGTAACGACCACTTTTAGCACTAATGTAATACAAGTTTCCTTGAGCGTCCCATAATGGTGTATGATCATTTTTTTTACTATTTGTTATTCTGTTATACTGATTTGTTTGTGTATTGTAAATCCATACATCTCTTTGAGCAGAACCTTCGTAATCTTCTCTAGCAATTCTACAAGCTCCTTTTACATAAGCTATCAACTTACCATTTGGTGAAACAGATGCCATTGCTCCGTAAGCAGTAATTAAACGTTGAGGGGTTTCTCCATTTTTATTTACTGAGTAAATCTGTGCATCCCATTCTGGACCTGCGTACACTCTTTTTGTTGTAAAAACCACATCGTTATTGTTCCAAGCTGTTGGCACATTTGATGTTGGGTAAAAAGTTAGTTGTGTTGGTACGCCACCTGATGTGGTAGTTATAAAAATATTATTATTGTTTTTTCTTGAAGATGAAAAGGCTAATGTTTTACCATCACTATGCCAAACAGGACTAGTATCATAGGTCTCATGAACCGTTAATCTTTTAGATTGTTTTGTATTGAAGTTATAAGTCCAAATATCACCAGCATAACTAAATGCCATTTGTGATGCATCTGGACTAATAGCTGGATTTCCTACAAAATTGTTTTGGGAAAAAGCAACGCTTGAAAGAAGTAGCGCTGCAACAGATAATAGTTGTTTTAATTGCATTTCGTTTGTTTTTTCTTACTAACGAAATTAAAGTTTTATAAAAGGATGTTAAATTTTTTAAGATTTTTTAACACTTATAGCTTATTCGTTAAGCATTTTATCTATTTGTTTTCTAAAACTTTCACTATTCCAATCTGCAGAACCTGTTTTTTCCAATCTAATATTTCCATTTTTATCAATTATAAAGGTAGTAGGTATAGAGCTAACATTAGGTAAACCTAACGGGTAACCATTTAACGTTTGATAAGTAGGAACATCATAACCATTTTTTTCAAAAAAAATCGCTACCTCAGGCCAATTTTCATTAGTAACAAAAATGAAATCAACTTTATTTTTATAATCATTATAAAATGATTGAACAAAAGGAAATTCTGCTATACATGGAGGACACCAAGTAGCCCAAAAGTTTAAAAAAACTACCTTACCTTTTGTACTATCAAAATTGATATCATTTGTATTTAAACCTTTTAAATTCCAATTGTAATTAGTAATCTTTTTATCTGCAGATATTTTATTTACTGATGGAGAAAAAGACAATTTTCTAGTAAACCAAACTCTTGAAGGTTTATAAAAGAATAAGCATATAATTATTACAAATATTAAGTTTGACCAAGTAATATGTTTTTTCAAAATTAATGGTTTTAAGTTTGTGAAAAATTTGTCTGAATAACTTTATAAAACTAACAAATGTTTGTAAGAAAACAGACCATTTTACTACTAATGTGTTAGAACAAAAAATATTGTTCTATTTAAAATAGAAGCTTACATGAAAAAAACTTTAAAAATAGATATTGTTTCTGATGTTGTTTGCCCTTGGTGTACCATTGGCTACAAACATTTACAAAAAGCCATAGATGAACTAAACATAGAAGATCAAATTGATATTGAATGGCAACCTTTTGAATTAAATCCTCAAATGCCTAAAGAAGGGCAAGATTTAACCGAGCATATTGCCCAAAAATATGGATCAACAATTGAACAACAAGAAGCCTCAAGACAACGAATGATTGAAGCTGGTAAAAATGTTGACTTTACTTTTGATTATTTTGAAGGTATGCGCATGGTAAATACTTTTGAAGCACATATTTTACTTGAATATGCTAAAAAGTTTAATAAACAAACTGAACTGAAAATGCGTTTAACAACTATGTTCTTTAGTGAACGTAAAGATGTTTCTGATCGTACTATTCTTAAACAAGCTTTGTCTGATGTTGGTTTAAATACTGACGAGGGAATGGCCCTGTTAGATAATGATGATGCTCGTTTCGAAACACAAAGCGTTAGACAACAATGGCAAAATTTAGGAGTAACATCAGTACCAACCATAGTTTTTAACAGAAAAGAAGCTGTAACTGGTGCTCAACCTGTTGAAATTTTCAAGAAAATACTTACAGATTTCACCCAGAATTAAAAAAATAAACCTCATCAATTTATTATGATGAGGTTTATTTTTAAGAAGATAATTTATCCTTTAATCTTCTTTACAAAGTCTTCAATGCCTTCAACACCATTTTCATCTAAATTTTTAATAAAAGCAGAACCTATTATAGCCCCATTTCCATATTCACAAGCTTTTGAAAATGTTTTGTTATCTGAGATTCCAAAACCAATAATCAACTTACTTTTAAGATTCATGGTTTTAATACGCTCAAAATAATCGATTTGTTGCTGAGAAATTTCTCCTTTAGCACCTGTAATTGCAGAAGAAGCTACCATATAGATAAAAGATTCTGTTAAATCATCAATCTTTCTAATTCTTTCTTCTGAGGTATGCGGTGTAATTAAAAATACATTTGTTAATCCGTATTTTTTGAATAACGCTCTATAATGAGATTCGTATTCTACCATTGGTAAATCTGGAAGAATTAACGTATCAATACCACAAGCTACTACTTTCTGACAGAAAGCTTCTTCTCCGTATTTTATGATTTGATTTACATATCCCATTAATACTAATGGAGTAGTATTTGTATCTTTTATGGCTATTAATTGTTCAAAAACAACATCTAGGTTCATCCCATTTTTTAAAGCAACAGTACTACTATGTTGAATTGTTGGTCCGTCTGCTAACGGATCAGAAAAAGGCAAACCAACTTCGATAAAATCTACGCCGTTACTTCCTAATTTATCTATAATTTCAGCAGTTTGATTTAATTCTGGAAATCCTGCAGTGAAAAATATAGATAATAAATTATGTTCTTGTTTTTGAAATATTTGTTGAATTGAGTTCATTTTCAATGTTTTTTTGTCATTCCTGCGTAGGCAGGAATCTATTTATTACTTCTACCAATCAGAAGCTAAATCATTCCAATTAGGATTTTCTTTATTTATTAAATTAATTTTCCAATTTCTTTTCCATTTTTTTAATCTTTTTTCTCTCAAAATAGCATTAGTTATTTGAGGATAAGTTTCAAAATAAACCAATCTGGTAAGGTTATATCTTTTAGAAAAACCTTCTACTAATTTATTTTTATGTTCAAACATGCGTCTTTCTAGATTGTTAGTGACACCTATATACAAAACGCCATCTTTTCTATTTGTAATTAAATACACGTAATATTGATGAACTGTCTTGAACATAACCTACCTTTTTTAGATTCCTGCCTACGCAGGAATGACAATCTATTTCAAATGCTTGATATAAGTTTCTAAATCTTTATCTCCTCTACCTGATAAGTTAATTACCACTGTTTGATCTGGCTTTAAATCCATTTTTGGTAAAACCGCTAAAGCATGAGCAGTTTCTAACGCTGGAATAATTCCTTCAATACGAGTTAACTCATACGCAGCTTGTAATGCTTCATCGTCTGTTGCATTCATAAACTTAGCCCTCTTTGTATCATGTAAAAAAGCATGTAATGGTCCAACTCCTGGATAATCTAATCCTGCTGAAATAGAATAAGGTTCAACAATTTGTCCGTATTCATCTTGCATTAAAATGGTTTTACTTCCGTGAATCACACCTACTTCACCTAATTGAGAAGTTGCTGCACTTTCCCCAGAATTCACTCCTAAACCAGCTGCTTCAACAGCAATTAATTCTACTTCTTCATCTTCTAAGTAATGATAAAAAGCTCCGGCTGCATTACTTCCTCCTCCAACACAAGCAATAATAGTATCTGGATTTTCTTTACCTGTTTTCTCTTTTAACTGCCATTTCATTTCTTCTGAAATAATAGCTTGTAAACGCGCTACCATGTCTGGATGTGGATGCGGACCAACAACTGAACCAATTAAATAAAACGTTTCTGGGTTTTGAATCCAATAACGAATGGCTTCGTTAGTTGCATCTTTTAACGTTTTACTTCCACTAGTTGCAGGAATAATTTTTGCTCCTAGCATTTTCATACGGGCAACGTTTGGTGCTTGACGTTCAATATCAACTTCCCCCATAAACACGGTACAATCTAATCCCATTAAAGCACAAACTGTTGCAGTTGCTACACCATGTTGACCTGCTCCTGTTTCAGCAATAATATTAGTTTTACCTAATTTTTTTGCGATTAAAATCTGACCAATAGTATTGTTTACTTTATGAGCTCCAGTATGATTTAAATCTTCACGCTTTAAATAAATAGTTGCTCCATATTTTTCAGATAAACGCTTTGCTAAATATAGCGGACTGGGTCTACCAACATAGTCTTTTAACAATGCTTTATATTCCTCTTGAAATGCTGAAGATTCTATAATTTGAATATAATTATCTTCAATCTCTTTTACATTTGGGTGTAACAATTCTGGAATAAATGCGCCTCCAAATTGTCCGTAGTACCCATTTTTATCTGGATTATATTTCATGATAAATTTACTTTTCTTATATGTTACACTTGGTAGGTAACTTTATATTTTTGATAAATTACTTTTAAACTCCTCTAGTTTGCTAATAGATTTTAAACCTGGCTCTATTTCAAACTTACTATTTACATCTATGGCTACACATTTTTTAGATACGTCCCTTTTAAAAAATGCTGTTAATACCGAAGATTCATCTAAACCTATTCCGCCACTTAAAAAAAACGGTTTCTCAGAAGAATATCCTGATAATACTTGCCAGTTAAAAACAACACCATTTCCGCCACGTTCTTTTCCTTTGGTATCAAACAAGAAATAATCAACAACAGATTCGTATGGAGTTAATTTTGAAAAATCAAATGAGTCTTTAATTCCAAAAACTTTTATTATTTCAACCTTTGGCAAATGTTTTTTTATGTTTTCTATATATGATGGTGTTTCATCTCCATGCAATTGAAGCGCTTTTAGACCATATTCTTCTACTAATGAAATTACTATCTCAGGGTATTCGTTGACAAAAACACCTGTTTTTTTTATGTTTTTAGGAATTTTTGGGATAATTCCTTCAAAGTTTCTTTTTGATTTCTCGTAAAAAATAAACCCTAAATAATCTGGTTCTAAAGCTGCTACTTGCTCTATATTTTCTACATATTTCATTCCACATACTTTCAACTTCATTTTTTATGCTCTTTAAAATAATTATATAATAGTCTTATTGAATTAAAATAATCTGAATCAAAAGTAATTGTACGAACTTCATTTACTTCAAAAACTTCATCAAACTCATAATCGATAGTACCATCCGATTTAATAAAATCTATTGAAAAACTTTCTTTATTAAAATCTCCTAATACACCATAAAACAATTCATCTTCAACATCATCTTGAAACTCAAAACAACCATACTTTTCTTCTATACTTTGAAGGATTTCAATAGTATCTGTAAGTTTTAATATATTTGGTTTTATAATTTCAATTCCTTTTAATTCTAAAACTTTTCGAGTTAAATCAGAGTTTTCAGCTTCAAACCTTGATTCTATATGATTTTTATTTAAGAATTTATATCCATCTACTTGATAATTTTCAGGGACGGATTTTATTAAAATCCAATCAGCATTTTCATCTAATAATATTCCTGTTTCAAAATTATCCCAACCAACTATTTTATAACTTTCTATTTTCAAAATACTTTCGTTTATCTAATTTGATTAACAAACTCTTGACACGAAACTCCTGGGTTATCGGTTTTCATAAAGTTTTCTCCAATTAAAAAACCTTGGAATCCGTATTCTTTTAGTCCTGTGACAATTCTTGGATCACTAATTCCACTTTCTGAAACTTTTATTGCCGAATCAGGAATTTGATTTGCTAATGCAATTGAGTGTTCAAGATCTACTTTAAATGTTTTTAAATCTCTATTATTAATTCCGATTATTTTATTATCTAAATCCGAAATTTTATCCAAATCTTCCTGGTTATGAACCTCATATAAAACTTCTAATCCTAAATCATTAGCTAATTGCCCATAATTTTTTAATTGATCTGGGGTTAAACATGCCGCAATTAATAAAATAACATCTGCTCCAATAGCTTTTGCCTCAACAATTTGAAAGCCATCAATAACAAAATCTTTTCTTAAAATTGGTTTGATTTGATTTATAGTTCTTGCCTCCATTAAATCGGCCATGGTACCTCCAAAAAAAGAAGTATCTGTTAAAATGGACTGTGCTGCCACATTTGCATTTAAATATCCATTGGTTACCTCAGCAACAGAAACTTTATCGTTAATAATACCTTTAGATGGTGATTGTCTTTTAAACTCTGCAATAATACCTGTTGAATTTTGCGCTGTTAAAGATGCCTTTAATGATATTGGTGTTCTTTTAAAGTTTGGACTTTCAACCAGTTTTTTAACTGGAATTTCTGATTTTATTTTAGCAATTTCTTGCTTTTTAAAATTTATTATTTTTTCTAAAATTGTCATTTTAACTCACTAATTTTTGTAAACATTCTTTCGCTTTCCCTCCAAATAAAGACGATTTCACCTCTTCAAAAGCACTTAAAAAATCTTTTTTAGCATCTATAATTGTTAAGGCAAATGCAGCATTGGTTAAAACCACTTTATTTTGAGCTTCTGTGCCTTCTCCATTTAAAATAGTTTTAAAAATTTTAGCCGCATCTGCTACCGAGTCTCCTCCAAAAATAGCTGATTGTGCTACCCTTTGTAATCCTAAACTCTCAGGAGTAATTAGTTGCTCTCCTTTTTTTGTAAATAACTTAAATGCTCCGGTTAATGAAATTTCATCATAACCATCTAATGCATGAACAATACCGTAATTAGTGCCTTCTTCTTGTAAAATGTAGTTATATAAACGTGCTACTTCTAAATTGAAAGTTCCTAATAACTGATTTTGTGCAAAACTAGGATTTACTAATGGTCCTAAAATATTGAAAAAGGTTTTCAACTTTAATGCTTTTCTTGTTGGACCTACAGCTTTCATAGCCGGGTGAAACTTAGGTGCATGTAAGAAACAAATATTTGCTTTTTCTAACTGAGTTTTTAATACCGATTCATCATTCGTAAACTGATAACCAAAACTCTCTAACATATCAGAAGATCCTGACTGAGATGATACCGAATAATTACCATGTTTGGCAACTTTTTGTCCTGTACCAGCTACAATAAAAGAAGTTAGTGTTGAGATATTAAATGTATTTTTTCCATCACCACCAGTTCCAACAATATCAATGGTATTAAATTCTGATAAATCAACTTTTATTGCTAACTCTAATAATGCTTCTCTAAACCCTGACAATTCATCCACAGTTATAGGGCGCATCATAAAAACAGTTAAAAAAGAAGCTAAATGTGCATCGTTATATGTTTCTTTAGCAATATTGATTAAAACCTGTTTTGCTTCAGATTTTGATAATCTTTTATGTTGATATAAATCATTTAAAATTGATTTCATTTACACTAATTTTTAGAAACTGAATTAATAAAATTACGTACTAACTGTTCTCCAACCTCTGTTAAAATACTTTCTGGATGAAATTGAACTGCACTAATTTGATATTCTTTATGTCTAATAGCCATAATTCCACCTTCTTCATCTATGGCAGTAACCTCCAACGCTGTTGGTAAGTTTTCTTTAGAAGCAATCCAAGAATGATAACGTGCTGCAGGGAAAACCTCTGGAACACCTTCAAAAATTACAGCTTCTGGTTTAGTTACTTTCATATCTGTAGCTACTCCATGAAAAACTTTATTCATATTAATTATAGTTCCACCAAAGACTTCTGTTATGGCTTGTAAACCTAAACATACTCCAAACATTGGAATTTTTCCTGCATAAGTTTTAATCACTTCTTTTAAAATACCTGCCTCATCGGGAATACCTGGTCCTGGAGATAACATGATAAGATCATAAGCACCTACTTCTTCAATAGAAATTTCGTCATTTCTATATACATCTGGATATTTATTGGTAATTTTTTCTACCATATGTACCAAATTGTATGTAAAAGAGTCGTAATTATCTAATATTAATATTTTCATGATGAGTTATGTTTAGGTTTTCACAAACTAGGTTTGCTATTTGTTGTTCTTTATACATATTGTGATTTAATTTTTCTATCACTTTATAATTTACTTTTAAGGTCTTAAACCAATCTTTACCTGGCTTATACATATCATTTTCACCAAATAAAAGTTGAATTTCTGTTTTTGGTTTTTTAGTTTCTTTTCTCAGCCTAGTGGATGACACTGATAGTAAACTTTTAACTTTCAACCCTTTTAAAGCAGCTTTCCAAACAATAGTTCCGCCAATACTGAATGCTAAAACATCTATTTTTTCAGTTTCTGTAGCTACTAATTTGTCTACAGCTTTTTTAATTCCGCCATTTACAAACTGTTTATGTATTTCTTCTTCTGTTAAATTAGTAGCATTGATAGCTGCTAATTTTGGAGCATCATACAAAACAATATCATAGGAATTGACTAGCAACTTTTGATACATAGATATCCAATTTGAATTTGAAAATCCCCATAAATCAGAAATTATAAGTAGCTTAGGTTTCAAGTTTTTTACTTTTTATATTTTTTCTGCTAACGTTAATGCCTTTTTTAAGGCAGCTAACTTATTATTTACTTCTTGTAGTTCACTTTCTTCATTAGAGTGGATAACAATTCCTGCACCTGCCTGATAATACAATACGTTATTTTTACTTACAAAAGATCGAATACCAATTGCTAAATTCACATCGCCATTTAACCCTAAAATACCAACAGCTCCTCCGTAAAATCCACGAGATTGGTTTTCATATTGGTCTATTAATTGCATAGCCTTGTATTTAGGAGCTCCACTCAAAGTCCCGGCTGGAAAGGTATCTCCTACTATTTTTATAGGATCTCCTTTTAATTGTCCTTGTACTGTAGATACTAAGTGTATTACATGACTAAAATACTGTACTTCTTTAAACACCTCTACAGTTACATTTTCTGCATGCTTACTCAAATCATTTCTAGCTAAATCTACCAACATCACATGTTCAGCTGTTTCTTTTTTATCATCAGATAATTTTTTACCTAGCTTAATGTCTTCTGCCATATTACCGGTTCTTCTAAAAGTACCTGCAATTGGATTGATAATAGCTTTTCCATCATTAATTTTTATTTGTGCTTCTGGTGAAGACCCCATTAATTTAAAACTACCATAATCAAAATAAAATAGATAAGGTGAAGGATTTATGGATCTTAATGCTCTATAAACATTAAAATCATCTCCTTTGTATTGTTGCTGAAACTGTCTTGATAATACTAACTGAAAAACATCTCCCCTTTTACAATGTGCTTTGGCTTTTTTTACATTTTCAATAAACTCTTCACTAGTTACATTTGAAGTTTCATCGCCATTAATTTCAAACTTTTGAGTATTGAATGTTTGTGCTTCTATAATAGTTTCTATTTCATGTATTCTAGAAACCTCTCCTTCTTTTAAATTTTCAAGTAGTTGCATTTCATCATTAAAATGATTAATTGCAATAACAAACCTGTAAAAACTATACTGCATCATAGGAATTGCAGAAGGCGCATCTGGATTTGATAATTTTATAGTTTCGAAGTACTGTACACTATCATAAGTAGTATATCCATATAAACCGTTGAAAGCTTTTAATTTTTCATCACAATCTAAACTAATCATGTTTGAAAAATCTGTAAACAAATCATTAAAATTATTATTAATGGTATGCTTAGCCACTTCTTTAGTATCAACCGCTATAGTAAATTCATCTTTATCAGCTTTAAAAGAAACCATTGGCTCAATACATATAAAAGAATAACTTTCTTCTTTACTATGATAATCTGAACTTTCTAGCAACAAGGTATTAGGATATTTATCTCTTAAGCGTAAATACAACCCTACTGGCGTTACTGTATCCGAAATTTTTTCTTTACAAAGTGTTTTAAATTGTAATGCTGTCATTGGTTTTGTAAAATAAAAAAAGGCTTATCATGAGATAAGCCTTTTAGTTAATATTTATATATATAACAAGTGGTCTCACTAACGTAAGTTAAGAGATTTCCACCACCAGTTATTTGATTGTAACATTTTCATATGCAGCAAATTTAAAAACCAAAATGATTTTGCGCAAGTTTTTGAATGTAAAAATTTAAAATTAACATTCTTAAGTCAAAACACCCCTAACCTCAATAATTAATTTCATTATGAAACTATTAAACTATAAAAAGTTTATTTTTTTAACTAAAAATTAAAATTCAGTTTAAAAAAATAATTAAAATATTGTTATTTGCAGTGTAAGTATAAGGATATAATTAAAAAAATATAATATCATGTGTGGAATTGTATGTGCGTTTGACCTAAAAGAAAAATCAGAAGATTTAAGACCTCAATTGTTAGAAATGTCTAAAAAAATCAGACATAGAGGTCCAGACTGGAGCGGTATTTATAGTGATGACAAAACCATCATGGCTCATGAAAGACTAGCAATAGTAGATCCAACTTCTGGACAACAACCATTATTTAGTAAAGACAGAAGGTTTGTTTTAGCTGCAAACGGAGAAATATACAATCATAATGAATTAAGAAAGCAATTTGAAGATTCATATGAATTTCAAACAAAATCAGACTGTGAAGTTATCATTGCATTATATCAAAAAAAAGGAGTTGAATTTTTAGATGATTTAAACGGAATTTTTGGATTTGCAGTTTACGATGCAAAAACTGACGAATATTTGATAGCAAGAGACCATATGGGAATTATTCCTTTATATATGGGCTGGGATAAAAAAGGAACATTTTATGTAGCTTCAGAATTAAAAGCTTTAGAAGGTGTATGCAATAAAATAGAAGTATTTCCTCCTGGATATTATTATACGCGTGAGGATGGTTTGCAGAAATGGTATCAAAGAGATTGGATGGAATACCAAGCCGTTAAAGATAATCAAACAAGTATTGATGAGTTAAGGGATGCTTTAGAAGCAGCAGTTCACCGTCAGTTAATGAGTGATGTACCATACGGAGTATTACTATCTGGCGGACTTGATTCTTCTATCACTTCAGCAATTGCTAAAAAATATGCAGCAAAGCGAGTAGAAAGTGGAGATCAAGACGAAGCATGGTACCCACAATTACATTCTTTTTCTATAGGATTAGAAGGCTCTCCAGATTTAGCAGCTGCTAAAAAGGTATCTGACCATATTGGAACAATCCATCATGAAATCACTTTTACCATACAAGAAGGATTAGACGCTATTAAAGATGTTATTTATAATTTAGAAACATACGACATCACCACAGTTAGAGCATCTACTCCAATGTATTTAATGGCTCGTGTTATTAAATCTATGGGAATTAAAATGGTACTATCTGGTGAGGGCGCTGATGAAATTTTTGGTGGATATCTATATTTCCACAAAGCTCCAGACGCAGAAGAGTTCCACAAAGAAACCGTTAGAAAGTTAGATAAACTATATCAATACGATTGTTTACGAGCCAACAAAAGCCTAATGGCCTGGGGAATTGAAGGTAGAGTACCGTTTTTAGATAAAGAATTTATGGACGTTGCCATGCGAATTAATCCAGAAGATAAAATGATTAATGGTGAACGAATGGAAAAATGGGTGTTACGTAAAGCCTTTGAAAGCTATTTACCAAAAGAAGTAGCTTGGAGACAAAAAGAACAATTCTCTGATGGTGTTGGTTATAACTGGATTGATACCTTAAAGGATTTAGTAGAAAAAGAAGTAACGGATGAAATGATTAAAAATGCACATCATCGTTTCCCGGTTCAAACACCAAGAACTAAAGAGGAATATTATTATCGTTCTATTTTTGAAGAACACTTTCCTAGTGAAACTGCTGCCTTAACAGCACCATCTGTTCCGTCTATAGCATGTAGTACTCCTACTGCTTTAGCTTGGGATGAAAGTTTTAGAAACCAAAATGAACCAAGTGGCCGAGCAATAAAAATGGTTCATGAAGACGCATATTAACAACGCTCGGTAAAATTTTTAAATTTTAGTTGTGTAAAAATCCTGCATTTGCGGGATTTTTTTCATCTATAAAAAAACTCACACGTTTAAAATCTCTTCATTTGCATCAAAACACTATTTTAATGCGTTTTAAGACACTTTTAAATCACACCACAAATGTTGATAACTAACTAATAAAAACTCTTAAAAAGCTAGTTTTAATCATTTAAAAATGTAAATTTGTAAGAAATCGATCGCTTTTAGGAGCGATTTTTTTTTGAATAGCAATAACAAAATTTATTGACATAATGAGCGAAGAGAAAAAACATAATTATTCCGCCGATAGTATTCAAGCACTTGAGGGAATGGAGCACGTTCGTATGCGTCCATCCATGTATATTGGTGATGTTGGTGTACGTGGTTTACACCATTTAGTATACGAAGTTGTAGATAACTCTATTGATGAAGCTTTAGCAGGGCACTGTGATCAGATTTCTGTAGATATAAATGAAGATAACTCTATTACTGTTAGAGATAACGGACGTGGAATTCCTGTTGGATTACACAAAAAAGAAGGAGTATCTGCATTAGAAGTTGTAATGACTAAAATTGGTGCTGGTGGTAAATTTGATAAAGATTCTTATAAAGTTTCTGGAGGTTTACACGGAGTTGGGGTAAGTTGTGTTAACGCTTTATCTGACCACTTAAAAGCAACCGTTCATAGAGAAGGTAAAATTTGGGAACAAGAATATGAAAGAGGTAAAACTTTATACCCTGTAAAAACTGTTGGAGAAACCGATAAAACAGGAACTGAAGTTACTTTTTTACCAGACAAATCTATCTTTCAACAAACTACAGTATTTGTATACGACACTTTAGCTGCTCGTATGCGTGAACTTGCTTACCTTAATAAGGGAATTACTGTAGTTATTACAGATAAAAGAAATAAAGATGATGAAGGAAACTTTATTTCTGAAACATTTCACAGTAACGAAGGTTTATCTGAATTTGTAAAATATTTAGACAGCACTCGTGAGCAACTTACAGCAGGTGTAATTGCCATGGAAGGAGAAAAAAATGGTATTCCTGTAGAAGTTGCCATGGTTTACAACACTTCTTATGCAGAAAATTTACATTCTTATGTAAACAATATTAATACACACGAAGGTGGTACTCACTTATCTGGTTTTAGAAGAGGACTAACAAGTACTTTAAAAAAATATGCAGACGAATCTGGGTTACTAAAAAACGTAAAGTTTGACATTGCGGGTGATGATTTCCGTGAAGGATTAACAGCAATTGTATCTGTTAAAGTTGCAGAACCTCAGTTTGAAGGACAAACAAAAACTAAATTAGGAAACCGCGAGGTAACTTCAGCAGTATCACAAGCAGTATCAGAAATGCTTACTGATTACTTAGAAGAAAACCCTAATGATGCTAAAACTATTGTGCAAAAGGTAATTTTAGCAGCACAAGCTCGTCACGCCGCACGTAAAGCCCGTGAAATGGTGCAACGTAAAACAGTTATGAGCATTGGAGGTTTACCTGGTAAATTATCTGACTGTTCTGAAACAGATCCAGCTACTTGTGAAATATTCTTAGTAGAGGGTGATTCTGCAGGTGGAACTGCAAAACAAGGTCGTGACCGTAACTTCCAAGCCATTCTTCCTTTAAGAGGTAAAATCTTAAACGTAGAAAAAGCAATGCAACATAAAGTTTTTGAAAATGAAGAAATAAAAAATATTTTCACAGCTTTAGGAGTATCTATTGGTACAGAAGAAGATCCAAGAGAATTAAACTTAACCAAATTACGTTATCATAAAGTTGTAATTATGTGTGATGCCGATGTAGATGGTTCTCACATTGCAACACTTATTTTAACATTCTTCTTCCGTTACATGAGAGAAATGGTAGAACAAGGTTATGTTTATATTGCAACCCCTCCTTTATATTTAGTTAAAAAAGGACAAAAAAGAGAATATGCTTGGGATGATAATCAGCGAGATTTAATAGCGCAAAGAATGGGCGGAAGTGTTAACATTCAACGTTATAAAGGTCTTGGAGAGATGAATGCCGAACAATTATGGGATACTACTATGAATCCTGAATTTAGAACCTTACGCCAAGTAACTATTGATAGTTTAACAGAAGCAGACAGAGTATTTTCTATGTTAATGGGAGACGAAGTTCCTCCTCGTAGAGAATTTATAGAAAAGAATGCAAAATATGCAAATATTGATGCTTAACCCAAAACCTCATCTTTACTGATGAGGTTTTTTATTTAACAACAAAAATGAAAAAAGCATTAACAAAACTTTTTATATTTTAGCTATAAATTAAACACCCCCTCAAATTATGAGAAAAAATATTTTTTTATTCTTATTGGTAGCAACAGTTAGTATAAACTCTTTTGCTCAAAATGGTCCTGAAGGTTTATTATTTGCTAGTAAAGAAGATGCAAATAGACTTACAAATGCATATATGAATCCTGCAATGAAAGGACTTATTTACGGTATGAATAACGGATGGTACCATACAGCTAAAGTTCATAAGAAGTTTGGATTTGACTTTTCTTTCAGCTTAAACGGATCATTTATTCCTTCTGAGGATGAAATGTTTTCATTATCAAATTTAACTTCGGTTAATCAGTTAAACGGAGGAAACATTACATCTGCCACCATTGCTGGTTCTGAAAACGACGGTAGTTCTGCAACTGTTACTTTTGAAGAAGATTTTAATGGAACAACAATACAATATACTGGAACTTTCGACATGCCAGGTGGTATAAAAGAAGATTTACCAGGCAACGCTGTACCTACACCTGTAATTCAAGCAAGCTTAGGCTTACCGTTCAAGTCTGACGTAATCCTTAGGTTTGTTCCAAAAGTTGGTAATGATGATGTTAAAGGAGGCCTGTTCGGTATCGGTTTAAAAAAAGAAATTACAGATTGGTTTGGACCAATGGATAAAACACCTTTGCATGTATCGTTATTAGCAACATATACAACTATGGGAGTTGATTACACTATTACAGATGACGATCCTAGCGATAATATTGACATTCAAAATGGTCTTGTAGATTTCAACTTAAACGCATACACTGTTCAAGCTATTGCATCTTTAAACTTCCCTGTAATTAACTTATACGGTGGTATTGGATATACTGGTGGTTCTTCTTCTTTAGATATGTTAGGTACTTATACAGTAAGATACAACCTAAGTAACACTGAAAGAACGTTACAAGATCCACTAAATTTAGATTTTGATGCTAATGGTTTTAGAACAACTTTAGGAGCGAGAATAAGTTTAGGTTTCTTTAAAATATTTGCAGATTATACTTTACAAGAATACAATGCGGTAAACGCAGGTATTGCTTTTAGTTTTAGATAATTTTAAAAAATAAAAAGTCAAAAGCTCATTGTTATTCAATGAGCTTTTTTTTATAAAATTAATTATAAATATATTCGCACTTTAAAAACATTTAAACACACACAAACATGAAAAAGAACATTTTATTGTTATTTATTTTCATCTCATCTTTTTTATCAAATGCACAAGATAAACTATGGGAATTAGACCTAAAAAAAGAACTTTATGAAGTTGGATGGATAGAACAATGTAGTGACGGAAACATTATTGCTTCTGGAGCAAAAGGATTAGTTGTTTTAAATAATAAAACAGGTGAAGTTATTTGGAAAAACAATGAGTTTAAAGCAGTAGATAAAAACTCATTTATAAACATTGATGGACTTCCGTTTTTTTATATAGAATACAGTCCAATTATAGGAAAAACTAGAGGGCTTATATTAAACTCAAGTAATGGTGAGGTAGTTTTTGATACTAAAGATGAAAATTATAGAATTAAAGATTACACTATTCTACGTGAAAAAGGAGTTATTTTATTTGAACTTTTAGCTGACAAAGATCGTAAACTTATGAACTTCGACTTAAACTCAAGTAGCGTTAAGTGGATTACAGATTTAGGTCAAGTGAGTGGTTTGTTTAAAAAACTTTTAGGAAACTCTTTTATAGATCATGGTCCTTACTTCACAAACAAAAACAACTTAGTTGTTGGTTTAAAAGACGAAATTTATGGACTTGATTTTACAAACGGAAAAGAGCTTTGGAAATACAAAGCTAAAAAAAGAGTAAATGCATTAGTTTACTCAAATAAAAACAACAACTTATATGTTGGTGTAAAAAAATCAAATAAATTAAAAGTTTTAAACCCTGATAACGGAGAAGACATCACTCCTGGTAAGTTAAAACTAAGAGGAACTTTAATTGATGTAAGACCTAACAAAGCAGGGGAATTAATTTTAGTTGAAACTGAAGGTTTTAATATAATTATTCCAGAAACTAATCAATTTAAGTGGAAAAAAAGTTTTAAAATCGATTTTTTACAAGAAGTAATCCCTCATGAAAAAGGAATGATTGCCATTGGTAAAGATGAAAAGAAAGGATCTATAGCCCTTGTATCTGAAGAAGGAAAAAAAATATGGGATACAGATGTTAAAGGATATGCATATTACATTACTCCAACAGATAAAGGAGTTTTATATATTTCTACAGAAAGATCTAATATTTTAGATTTTGAAAAGGGTAAAGATGTTTGGAGAAGAGATGTTAAATTTAAATCTATTCCAGCGGTTACATTTGATGAAACGGAGAAAAAAGTAATTCTTTTTGAAAATAAAAAAGGATACAAATTTGACTTAAATACTGGTGAAATTGAATTATTTGCTGAAGATATTCAACTTAAAGAAGTTAAAAGAAAAACACCTTTAGAAGCTGAATACATTAAAGGTGCTGGATATTTATTACATACAGATCAACACATGTCATTACTACAACCTAATGGTACTGTAAAATATTCTGACTATTACAAGCCAGCTTCTTCTATCAATGGTTTAATGAGTGTGGCTCAATTTGGTTTAAACATGGCTGGAGTGGATCTTGACATCAAAGGCTCTATGGAAAACATAAAAACATTAAGCAGCTTATCTAACGGAGCCTATATGACTTCATCAGACCAAAACGACAGTAGATCTGAAAGCTCAAATGTTGTTAGTGCTTCTGTAGGTAACACAGAGTTATTCAATGTTACAAATACACGTTATTTTAACTCTAAAAAAACAAAAGACAGTCAGTTTATTGTTACTAAAATAAAAAAAGAAGACGCTCCTTCTTATCATAAAATAATCAAAGTAAATAAGGCTACTGGTAAAATAGAAACCGAAATCAAATTACTAGACAAAACACCTAACTATGTAATTGATGAGGTAGACAATGTAGTATTTTTAAATGAGAAAAATCATTTAATCTCTGCTCATAAATTTTAAAAGTTTTTTAATCTATTAAAGTAAAAGCCCATTGAAATATCAATGGGTTTTCTTTTATATCATTGGGTAAATAGCTATTTTTGTTATTCTTAAAAATAATTTTCAATAAAAAACATATAAAATGAAAGTAACAGTTGTAGGAGCAGGTGCTGTAGGTGCTAGTTGTGCCGAGTACATTGCTATTAAAAATTTCGCTTCTGAAGTAGTATTAGTAGATATTAAAGAAGGTTTTGCTGAAGGTAAAGCTATGGATTTAATGCAAACTGCTTCATTAAATGGTTTCGATACTAAAATTGTTGGAACTACAGGAGATTATAGCAAAACTGCTGGCTCTGATATTTGTGTAATTACTTCTGGTATTGCTCGTAAGCCTGGTATGTCTCGTGATGAATTATTAGGTATTAATGCTGGTATTGTAAAATCAGTATCTGCTAGTTTAATTGAGAACTCTCCTAATACAATTATCATTGTAGTTTCTAACCCAATGGATACTATGACGTATTTAGTGCACAAAACAACTGGTTTACCTAAAAATAGAATTATTGGAATGGGTGGTGCTTTAGATTCTGCTCGTTTTAAATATAGATTAGCTGAAGCTTTAGGAGCTCCTATTTCTGATGTTGACGGAATGGTTATTGGTGGTCACTCTGATAAGGGTATGGTTCCTTTAACACGTTTAGCTACTCGTAACTCTGTACCTGTTTCTGAATTTTTATCAGAAGAAAGATTAGAGCAAGTAAAACAAGATACTAAAGTTGGTGGTGCAACCTTAACTGGGTTATTAGGAACTTCAGCTTGGTATGCACCTGGAGCTGCTGTATCTGGAATGGTACAAGCTATTGCTTGTGATACAAAAAAAATATTCCCATGTTCTACGTTATTAGACGGAGAGTTCGGATTATCTGATTTATGTATTGGAGTACCTGTTGTTTTAGGTAAGAATGGTATTGAAAAAATTGTTGAAATCAACTTAAGTGATGCTGAAAAAGAAAACTTAGCAGCCTCTGCTGAAGCAGTTAAAAACAACAATAAAGCGTTAGAATTATAAAACTAACTCATTATAAAATTTAAAAAGCAACCTAGAAGTTAGGTTGCTTTTTTTATTATTTTTAAAACTAAAAAAATGAATATTAACTACACAACTATAAAACCAAATCACAACAAAGATTTAGCCACTATGATTCGTAATGTTTTTTATGAATTTGATGCTCCTAAAGAAGGTACAGTGTATACTGATACCTCTACAGACGCTTTGTTTGAACTTTTTAAAACGAAAAAGTCAATAATGTGGGTAGCAGAAGTTAATAATATTGCTGTTGGATGTTGTGGCATCTTCCCTACTGAAGGATTGGATAATGATTGTGGAGAATTGGTTAAGTTTTACTTATCTGATAAAGCTAGAGGTTTGGGAATTGGTAAAGAATTACTTTTAAAATCAATCAAATCTGCTAAAGAGTTAGGATATAATACCATTTACTTAGAAAGTTTACCTTTGTTTAAAAAAGCCATACAAATGTATGAAGAAGCTGGTTTTGAGTATTTAAGTAGTCCGCTAGGTAATTCAGGACATTCATCTTGTGATGTATGGATGCTTAAAAAGCTTTAGAGTTCTAAATATCAATCACAAAAGGCTAATTTTTTGTTAAAATAAAAAGTTCCTGTAAGAATACAACAACATATTCGTCTAAACTATTGAGAAACATTCTTTTAGTTTCTTTTTCATAGTTTTTCATAGCAATTTTCCCGCTTCATGTATTTGAAGCGGGTTTTTCTTTATATTTTTAAGCCAAAAAGTACTATTTTGAAAAGAATTATAGTATCTGTATCTAATGATTTAACAACTGACCAAAGAGTTATGAAAACATGTAATTTTTTACATGCAAATGATTATGAGGTAGTTTTAATTGGAAGGTTATTAAATCAAAGTACAGAAATAAAAAGAAACTATACTACCAAGCGTTTTAATTTACTTTTCAACAAAGGTCCTCTTTTTTATATTGAATATAACATTAGGTTATTTTGCTATCTCTTAACACATAAAAAAGAAGTTTTATTCTCAAATGATTTAGATACCTTACTCCCTAATTATTTAGTTAGTAAAATTCAAAATAAAAAATTAATCTTTGATAGCCACGAGTTGTTTTCAGAAATACCTGAACTAGTTTACAGGAAAAGAATTAAATGGTTCTGGAAAAAACTAGAATCATTTTTAATACCTAAAATCAAAAATGGTATTACTGTGAGTGATAGCATCGCCAATTATTATCAAAAAAATTACAACGCTAACTTCATCACCATAAAAAACCTACCTTACTATCAAAAGCAATTAAATATAAAAAAGATAGAAATTAACTCTAACATAATTATTTATCAGGGTGCTGTAAACATAGGGCGTGGTTTGGAGCTTATGATAGACACTATGGAGTTTTTAGATAATTATATTTTCTTAATTATTGGCGATGGTGACATTATAAGCGATTTAAAGAATCATGTTAGTAAGAGAAAACTAGAAAACAAAGTGCTTTTTTATGGAAAAGTTACCCCAAAAGAATTAAAAAAAATCACCCCAAATGCAAGTCTTGGTATTTCTTTAGAAGAAGATTTAGGACTGAATTATCGTTATGCATTACCTAATAAAATTTTTGATTACGTACAGGCTGAAGTTCCTGTCTTAGTTTCAAATTTACCCGAAATGAAAAAGATAGTTAAACAGTATAATATTGGTGAAATTGTGTATTCAAGAGAACCTCAACAATTGGCAAATCAAATTACCCAAATGTGTACTATAAATTTCTTATCAAAATTACAAAAAGCAAAAAAGGAATTAATTTGGGAGAAAGAAGCTAAAAAACTTACTAGATTTTTTAATTAAATTGGATAAAACGCTACATATAGTTTCATTTGACATACCTTATCCTCCAAATTACGGTGGTATTATTGATGTGTATTACAAAATTAAACACTTACATAGTGCTGGAATAAAAATTCATTTACATCTATTTGAATACAGTCGTGAAAAAAGCACAGAACTAGAAAAATATTGCAAAAGTATAACCTACTATAAAAGAAAAAATTCTCCTTTTTTAGTTTTCTCCACTACTCCTTACATAGTTAAATCTAGAACTAATAAAAAGCTTTTAGAAAACTTACAAAACGATAACTATCCTGTATTATTTGAAGGCCTACATACTAGTTTTTATTGTAAGTATTTATCAAAAAAAACATATGTAAGAACACATAACATTGAGCATCTGTATTACAAAGGATTAGCTTACAGTGAGAAAAATATTATTAAAAAAATATTTTTCATAACAGAGTCTTGGAAACTAAAACTTTATGAAAAAATAATAAATAAAACAACAGGTATTTTAACCATCTCCCATTCAGAACAAGACTATTTCCTTAATAAATATGGTAAAAAATCAACTTACATACCTGTTTTTCATAATTCTGAATTTAAAAATCATTTAAGCAAAAAAGGCAAATACTTATTATGGCACGGAGATTTAAGAACCTCAGATAATGTTAATGCTGCATTATTTTTAATTGATATTTTTAAAAACGCTGAGTATCCTTTAAAAATTGCTAGCGGCACAATAAACTCAAGAATTCAAAATACGATAAAACGATACCCTAATATTGAATTTGTAAGAATTAACAACAATAAAGATTTTGATAAACTTTTTGAAAATAGTCATATAAACCTACTGTATACGTTCCAAAAAACAGGCATCAAACTAAAGTTAATAAATGCCTTATACAAAGGAAAACATATCATTGGAAATTCAAAAATACTTAGTGATACTGGTCTTGAGAACTTATGTTACTTAGCGAACACTAAAGAGGAGTTTTTATATCATGTTAAAAACTTAATGAATCAAGATTTTACATCAGAGAACATCGAAAAACGCAAAAAAAATATGATTAACTTTTCACCTACTGAATCAGCAAAAAAAATCATACAAGTTATTTTTAAACAGTAGCTTGTTGAACTACTTCAAATAACTTACCTCCTTCACATTTAACAGTTTTTTGTTTAAACTTCACAATTAACTGATAATCATGTGTAGCCATAAAAATTGTTTTTCCACTCTGGTGAATTTCGTTTAACAACTCCATTACTTCTAATGATGTTTTAGGATCTAAATTTCCCGTTGGCTCATCTGCTAAAATTAATTCAGGATCATTTAATAGCGCACGTGCTATGGCAACACGCTGTTGTTCTCCTCCAGACAACTCAAAAGTTTTTTTGTAGTACTTCTCTTTCATTCCTACTTTATCTAAAACCTCATAAATTTTGTCTTTACGCTCATTTTTATCTTTCCAACCCGTAGCTTTAAGTACAAATTCTAAATTATCAAATACATTACGATCATTTAATAGTTTAAAGTCCTGAAAAACAATACCTAAATTTCTTCTTAAAAAAGGAATATCTTTTTCTTTTAATTTCTTTAAATCGAAGCCTACAATACTACCTAACCCGCGTTGTAAAGGAATATCACCGTACAATGTTTTTAACAAACTACTTTTACCGCTTCCTGTTTTACCAATTAAATAATAAAAATCGCCTTTATTTAAGGTAAAGTTTACTTTTGACAACACTAAGTTATCACGTTGATAAATATCTGCATTCTCTAGCTGTAAAATTGGTTCTTGCATAAAAATAATCGGTTTTTACAAATCTATTATTTATTATTGATTTATCGGTACATTTTATATTTTTGAATAAAAATTATCCAACAAATTGAATAAAATTACGTTATAAACCTTACATAACGATTACTATGATATTAAAACCAATTAAAAAATTCGTAACTAGCTTATTAGCCGGATTTTGGTTTCTGACAACTTGGGGACAACAAACAGAAATTCAAACCAATACTATAGCCGATTATCACAGAGCTGTTGCTTTATACAATAATAAAGCCTATGCAGGTGCACAAAAATTATTTGAATCGGTTTCTAAAAACATCGATAAACAAAATAATTTAAAAACTGATGCCGATTATTATGAGGCTATGTGTGCTATTAAAATAGGACAAATTAATGCTGAAGATAAAGTGATGGCTTTTGTAAAAAACCATCCGTACAGTAGTAAAAAAGAGATGGCTTTTTTAAATGTTGGTAATTATTACTTTGCAAACAGAAAAGCTTCTCATGCGCTTAAATGGTATCAAAAAGTAAACGAGAGTTTATTAAGTATTGAAGATAGAAATGAAATGAATTATAAAATGGGCTACGCCTTATTAGTTTCTAACTATCTAGCAGATGCGAAAGAACGATTTGGTAAACTTTTAGGAAACCCTTTGTATGGTAATGATGCACGTTATTATTATGGTTATATCTCTTATAAACAAGAAAACTTTGGTGAGGCTGAAGATAATTTGAGTGAATTAGCAGATAATGAAACTTACAAATCTAAAGCGAATTATTACTTGTTAGATATGGCTTTTAAGGGCGGAAAGTTTGAAAAAGCCGTTCAGATTGGTGAAAAAATCTTACCTACAGCAGAAAAAAAGCAAATCTCTGATATTTCTAAAGTTATTGGAGAAAGTTACTTTAACCTTGGTAAATATGATAAAGCCATCCCGCATTTATTAAATTATAAAGGAAAAAAAGGGAAATGGAATAATACTGATTTTTACTACTTAGGTTACGCCTATTATAAACAAGGCGACTTTGAAAATGCTGTAACTTACTTTACCAAAATTATTGGCGGTCAAAGTAAAGTTTCTCAAAATGCTTACTATCATTTAGGTGAATGTTACCTTCAAACAGATAAAAAATCAGAAGCTCTAAACGCTTTTAAAAATGCTGCTGAAATGGATTATGATCCACAAATAACTGCAGATGCTGATTTTAACTATGCAAAATTAAGTTATGAAGAAGGAAATCCTTACAAAAGTGTTCCAGAGGTTTTAAAAGAATACCTGGCTAAATATCCAACTTCAGAAAACAAACAAGAAATTAGTAATTTATTAATTACCTCTTATTTATATCAACAAGATTATCAAGGAGCCTTATCGTACTTAAAAAACAATAGCTCTGAAGCTAATAATAATTTAGCTAATGAAATTTCATTATACAGAGGAATTCAACTTTTTAATTTACAGCAATTAAATCAAGCTAAGCCATATTTTAAAGCAGCAACTAAAGCTATTAAAAGTGACATTCAAAGTAAAGCCTATTTTTGGCTTGCTGAAACAGATTATTTATTAGGTAATTTCTCTGAAGCTGTTACAGCCTTTAACAAGGTTAACGATAGCTCTATTGAAGAAATTAAAACATTAGAATACAATAAAGGATATGCTTATTTTAAACTTAAAGACTATGATAAGGCAACACATGCTTTTATTGCTTTTTTAAATCAAAAGTCTGAAGATACAGATTTAAATGATGATGCATCTAACCGTTTAGGAGACTCGTATTACGCTTCTAAAAACTATTCCGATGCTATTAAAGCTTACCAAAAAGTTATTGATGAAGCAGGTACAGGTGCAGATTATGCTTTGTATCAAAAAGCTATGAGTACTGGTTTAGCTGGAGATGCTTTTGCTAAAACAAAAAATCTTCAATTATTAATTAAAAATTATGAAGACTCTAACTTGCAAGATGATGCATTGTTTGAGTTAGCCAATACATACACAAGTTTAGGCAAAACATCAGCTTCAAATAAAACATATAACCAACTTTTAAATAACCATCCTAGTAGCAGTTACATACCTTCGGTATTACTTCGCCAAGGTTTATTATTTTATGGCCAAGGTAAATACACAGCTGCTATTGAAAAATTTAAAGAAGTGGTAGAAAAATACCCGAATGCTTCAGAAGCAAAACAAGCAGTTACAAATGCACGAAATGTATATATAGATATTAGTAAAGTTGATGAATATGCCGCTTGGGTTAAAAACATTCAGTTTGTAAATGTTAGTAATAGCGATATTGACAACGCTAGTTATGAAGCCGCCGAAAATAAATTTTTAGAAGGTAATACCTCCAAAGCTATTGACGGTTTTAACACATACTTATTAGATTTTCCTAATGGTTTGCATGCATTAAAAGCACATTTTTACTTAGCTCAATCTTATATAAAATCTAAAGAAAGTAACAGGGCTATCCCGCATTACACCTATGTTGTAGGAAAGGAAAAAAATGAATTTACCGAAGAGTCTTTATCTAAATTATCTCAAATCTATTTAGAGTCTGAAGATTGGGACAATGCAATGACTTTATTAGCTAGACTAGACAAAGAAGCAAATTATGCTCAAAATAAAATTTACGCTCAAAGTAACCTTATGAAAGGATATTATTTAAGTGATAATTACGAGCAAGCTGTAGCCTATGCGGAAAAGGTGTTAACCAGCGGAAAGATTGATCAAATTGTAGAAGAAGATGCTAAAATTATTATAGCTCGTTCTGCTTTTAAAACTAACGACTTTTTTACTGCTGAAGAATATTATAATGAAGTTAATAAAACCGCTACAGGTGAGTTAAAAGCTGAAGCATTATATTATCAAGCCTATTTTTTACACGATACTGAAGCATATCAGGAATCTAACGAGGAAATTCAAAATTTAATTGCTAATTATTCAAACTATAAGTATTGGGGTGTAAAAAGCTATATAATTATGGCTAAAAATTACTACGCATTAAAAGACGCCTATCAAGCAACTTATATTTTAGAAAACATTATTAAAAACTTTACGCAGTTTAAAGACTTAGTAGAAGAGGCTAAAAATGAACTTAATAATATTAAAAATAAAGAAGCTAAAACAAACGAATCAATAAACTCTCAAAACTAATCTGGTAATGAAAAACACAATAACACTAGTATGTTTGTTTATTGGAAGCATTGTTTTTGCTCAAGAACAAACACCTAATACTCAAAAAAAAGACACCATAAAAACTGAGGTCGTAAATGTAATTACAACATATGCTCCAAAAGTTACAGATGCCTTTAAAATAAAAAGAAAACCTGTAGTTAGCCTATCTAAAGACATCCAAAAGAAAGAACTTAACTATCAAATTAAATCTGTTCCTGTAGCTTCTACATTCGTTCCTAAAAGCGGAACATTAAAAGGAATTGATGTTGGAAAACAAGAAAGGTTATTCGATAATTATTTTTCTGCTGGCTTTGGTAACAACACAACTCCTTTCGTAGAAATGTACATGCATAACTACACTCCATATGATGGTGAATATGCTGTTGGACTAAATTTTATTTATACTAATGATCCGGTTCCTGAAACTATATTAAGTAGTAGTTATTATAACATAGACGTTGATTTATTTTTTAAACAAGAGCAACGTTACTTCGATTGGCATATGGGCTTTAAGGGAGAAAGAGATATGTATAACTGGTACGGACTACCTAAAGGATATGATTTCCAAGAATTTGTTATTAACAGCATAGAAAGTCAACAAACCTATAAAAATTACAAGTTTTTTGGAGGAGTTTCATTACAAGATAGTTATATAAATAAAGTAGATGCGGCTATAAGTTTATTTTCTGACGATTATGAAAGCAGTGAATTAAACGCTTTATTAACCGCTGATTTTGCTTTTCCTTTAGGTAGGTATGGATTAGAATTAGAAGACTTACAAGTTAAAACATCCCTTAACTTTTTAGGAGGTACTTTTGCTCGTTCTTATGATGATATTAATGAAATAAAACATCAGTTTTTTAATGTAGGCATCCATCCTTTTTACAACTTTGCTTTTAATGAATTTGATATTAAAGTAGGAGCTAAAGGATATTTTAGTATGGATGTAGCAAATAGTAAAAATCAATTTTTCATTTATCCAGATGTTGAAGTAAATTATCCTGTTATTGGTAAATTGGCAAATTTATATATAGGTGCTAATGGTGATTTATATACAAACTCTTACAGAAGCTTATCACGTGAAATGCCCTACCTATCTCCTACTCAAAACATTCAGCAAACCAACCAGGTTTTTAATGCCTTTGGTGGATTACGAGGAATTTTATCTAGTAAAATAAACTATAATGTACAGGCTAGTTTCAAAAACGAAGAAAATAAAGCTTTATTTGTAGTTAATAGATCTAAATCTAACGGTATCACAACTGGAGATATTAATGGTTTCTCTTATAAAAGTTACGAATATGGAAACTCTTTTACCACTATTTACGATAATATAAACACCCTTAGTATTACTGGTGAAATTAACTATGATTATAGTAAAGAGCTAACCTTAGGTTTACATACAGAGTTTAATAACTATACTACAGACCTACAAACAGACCCTTGGGGATTACCTCAAATAAAAGCAGATGTTTTTGGGCATTATAAAACAAGTAAATGGTATGCTGGTGCAAATATCTATTTTGTAGGAGATAGACCTAGTATTTCTTTTAATGATAACAACCCTAGTGATATTAACTTAGAAAGTTATATTGATATAAATGTTAATGGTGGATATCATATTAACGATATTTTTTCAGTGTTTTTAAGAGCTAATAATATTATGAATAATAGCTATGAAAAGCATATAAACTTTAATGTACAAGGAGTTCAAATAATTGGTGGAGTAGTCTGGAAATTTGACGCTATTTTTTAAGCCACTTTTTTCGTAGATTTAGGGTTATAAATCAACTACAATGAAAAAAATTATAACCCTAGTTTCTGCCATTGCCATTTTAGGTGCATGTGCAGAAAAAAATTCAACTAATACTATTACTACATCGGCTTTATCTTCCGAAGAAAAAAAAGATAGCACTCACATAAAACAATTCTTTAATACTGCTCTTACCGAAGGTAAATCTTATGAGTGGTTGCGAGATTTAACTCAAAATATTGGCGGACGTTTATCTGGATCTCCAGAAGCAGCCAAAGCGGTAGTTTGGGGTGAGCAATTAATGAAAAATGTTGGATTAGATTCTGTATGGCTTCAACCTGTTATGGTGCCACATTGGGTTCGTGGTGAAAAAGAACAGGCATACTACACAATAAACAATCAACAAAAGCAAGTACCAATATGTGCTTTAGGTTTCTCTATTGCTACTCCAGAAAATGGTATTACTGGTGAGGTTGTTGAAGTTAAAAGTCTTGATGAGGCTAAAAAAATGGGGGATCAACTTTCAGGAAAAATTGTATTTTTCAATGGTGCCTTTGATGAAACTTTAATAAATACTTTTCAAGCATATGGCGGTTGTGTTGGACAACGTTTTTCAGGTGCGCGTGTATGTGGTGAATTAGGTGCTAAAGCTGTTATAGTAAGATCTATGACCAATGGTATTAACGATTATCCGCATACCGGTACAATGAGTTATGGTGATTTACCTGAAGATAAACAAATACCTGCAGCAGCAATTAGCTCCAGAGCTGCTGAAAACCTAAGTAACGATTTAAAAGCAAATCCAAACTTACAATTTTATTTTAAACAAAGTTGTAAAACCTTACCAGATGCTCCTTCACATAATGTTATTGGAGAAATAAAAGGTACTGAAAATCCAGAAAAAATTATTGTTGTTGGCGGTCACTTAGATTCTTGGGACCTAGGAGAAGGTGCTCATGATGACGGAACAGGTGTAGTTCAATCATTAGAGGTTGCTTATTTATTGAAAAAAAATAACATCAAACCAAAAAACACAATCAGAGTAGTATTTTTCATGAACGAAGAAAACGGAACTCGTGGAGCGAAAGAATATGCTAAGCAAGCTAAATTAAATAACGAAATTCATGTGGCAGGTTTAGAAAGTGATGCAGGTGGTCATACACCAAGAGGTTTTTCTATAGATGCTAACAAGAATAACACAGAACTCGTTAAAAGCTGGAAAAAATTATTAGCTCCTTATGGCTTACATGATTTAATAAAAGGTGGTAGTGGTGCAGATATTTCTCCTTTAAAAAATAATGAAGTTACTTTAGTAGGATATCGTCCAGACTCTCAACGCTATTTTGATTATCATCATACTGTAACCGATACTTTTGATAAAGTAAACAAACGTGAACTTGAACTAGGAAGTGCATCTATGGCTAGTTTAGTTTATTTAATGGACAAGTATTTATATACTGATGATAAAGTAAAGCCTTAAGAATGTTAATACTTATTTTACGAATTGTAATAGGATCTTTTTTAGTGTTTGCTGGAGTAATGCACTTTATTAAACCTAAAATTTTTAATCGATTCATCCCTAATTTTTTACCTAAACTATGGGTAAATTATATTGCCGGCCTTTTTGAAATTATAGTCGGTGTTGGCCTTTTACTACCTCAAACTTATAACAAAGCTGGTATTGGATTCTTTATTTTAATGTTGATTTTTTTACCATTACATGTTTGGGATGTTTTTAGAGAAAAACCTGCAATTGGTTCAAAAAAAATAGCCTATATCCGATTACCTTTTCAATTTGTACTACTATACATAGCTTATCTAATATATTCAAACTAATGAAAAAAATATTATTAACCATAACAACCATAGGACTACTTTTTTCTTGTAATTCAAAACAAGAAGTTTCCTTAATTGTAAAAAATGCTACTATTTATACCGTTAATAAAAACTTTGAAACTGCCCAAAGTTTTGCTGTTAAAGACGGAAAATTTATAGCTGTTGGATCTAATGAAGAAATCCAAGAAAAATATAGCGCAAATAATATTGTTGATGCAAATAATAAAGCCGTATTTCCTGGTTTTATTGATGGACACTGTCATTTTTATAGATTAGGACTTCAACAACAAAAAGTAGATGTTACTGGCACTAAAAGTTATGATGAAGTTCTGCAAAAATTGGTTGATTTTCAAAAAGAAAAAAATGTTAACTTCATTACTGGTCGCGGTTGGGATCAAAATGACTGGGAAATTAAAGAGTTTCCTACAAAAAACAAACTCGACAGTATATTTCCAGATACACCTGTAGCCATTACTCGTGTAGATGGTCATGCTATGTTAGTAAACCAAAAAGCATTAGAAATTTCTAACATTTCTGCAAATGCTACTGTTGAGGGTGGCGAGTTTATTAAAGAAAACGGAAAGCTAACCGGTGTTTTAATAGACAACGCAATGGATTTCATTAAAGTTCCGGCCCCAACTAAATCACAACAAATACAAGGTTTATTAGATGCTGAAAAAATTAATTTTGACTACGGATTAACTACTGTAGTAGATGCTGGTTTAGATCAACCTGTAATTGAGTTAATAGATAGCTTACAAAACAGTAACACCTTAAAAATAAGAATGTACGCTATGGTATCTGCCACTCAAAAAAACCTTGATTATTACACAAAAAAAGGAATTATTAAAACAAATAGACTAAATGTACGTTCTTTTAAAGTGTATGGTGATGGTGCATTGGGTTCACGAGGCGCTGCCATGAAAAAACCGTATACAGATCGTGACAATCATTTTGGAGCTTTAATTTATCCTCCAGAAAGGTACAAGGAAATAGCTGAGCAAATTGCTGCTTCTGACTATCAAATGAATACGCATGCTATTGGTGATTCTACCAATTACTTAATTTTAAAAACATATCAAGATGTTTTAAAAAACAAAACTGATAGACGATGGAGAATTGAACATGCACAAATTGTAGACGCTCCTGACTTTGATTTATTTAAAAATGTAGTTCCTTCTGTACAGCCTACACATGCAACATCAGATATGTATTGGGCAGAAGACAGAGTAGGAAAAGAACGAATTAAAGGCGGATATGCTTTTAAAAAATTATTAAACACCTACGGCAAAGTAGCATTAGGTACCGATTATCCGGTAGAAAACGTAAATCCATTTTTAACTTTTTATGCAGCTGTAGCTCGTAAAGATTTAAACAATTATCCAGAAAACGGATACCAAATGGAAAATGCTTTAACTAGAGAAGAAACCTTAAAAGGTATGACTATTTGGAATGCTTATGCAAATTTTGAAGAAAATGAAAAAGGGAGTATTGAACCAGGAAAGTTTGCAGACTTTATACTATTAGATCAAGATATTATGAAAATAACAGTTAACGATGTTCCAAAAACTAAAGTTTTAGCAACTTATATTAATGGAGAAAAAGTTAAATAATAGTATTGCTGTTGGCGTGTGGTTGGGTTATAATTAAGGGAAAACATGATTAGCCAAAAGACTGCACGCTAACTTTGCAAGAAAATCATATTTTTTTGCATCTTTTTTACAAAAAAAGTGTCTACTTAATAAATAATAAAAATTTAATATGTTATGACACATTATAAAAACAATTGCAATTGTAATTGCAACGGATGTAAATCAGGAAATTGTTCAAATTGCACATGTGTAAATTGTACTTGTACTAACTGTAATTGTTAGTATTTGAAATCAAGAGAATTGTATTGAGTTTAATACAATTCTCTTTTTTAGTTACTCATCCATTTTTAGTAAATTTATAAAATGACAACACAGCAAATTTGGCAAGAATATCATAATGATGTTAAACAATTCATTTTTAGCAAAACGCATCATCATTTTGTGACTGATGATTTACTGCAAGATGTTTTTATTAAAGTGCACACCAAACTAAATACGTTAAAAAATAAACAGGCTGTAAAATCTTGGATTTTCAGCATTGCTAGAAATACCGTTAATGACTATTTTAAAAAGAATCAAAACAAAATAGCTACACCAGTTATTGAGCAAGTTTCAGAAACTCTCTTAAATCAACATACAGAAAAAGATTGCTTACAAGGTATAATCAAAAACTTACCAAAAAAATATAGAACGCCTCTTTTTTTAGCTGATATTAAAGGGCTAAAACAAGAAGAAGTAGCCAAAAAATTACATCAAAATATACCAACTACAAAATCGCAAATTCAAAGAGCAAGAAAACTAATTGCTAAAGGTTTTATTGATTGTTGTGGATTTGAAATTAATAAAAAAGGTAAATTAGTAGGCGAAATACAAGAAAAAGAAGATTGTAAAGTTTGTAATTCTTAATTATTTGAAAACACCACTCACACATACCATTCCGTTTGATGATATTTTCTACGGAGTAACTCTATCTGAAGAAGAAAAAAATTTTATTTATGATAAGATTGAAGCAGTTGTAGTACAAAAAGATGAAATACTTTTTAAACAAGAAGATCATATAAACTATCAATATTATGTACATGACGGATGTTTACGCACTTATTATATAGATGAACATGGGAAAGAACATACATTACAGTTTGCAATTCAACACTGGTGGATTAGCGATTATATAGCCTATTTTGGAGATCAAAAAGCTGTTTTATATACAGAATGTATTAAAGACGCATATTTGTTTAAAATAACTAAAGCTAATTTTGAAGCCATTTATAATTTTAGTCCTAAAATAGAACGTCTATTCAGAAAAAAAATAGAAAAAGCATTAGTTAGACACGAAAAAAGAATACTGGCAAACCTAACCAATAGTGCCAAAGAAAGATATCTTTTATTTTTAAAAAAATATCCCGATATCGAAAAACACATCAAAAACTATCATATAGCATCTTACTTGGGTATTACTACAGAAAGCTTAAGTAGAATAAGGAAAGAAATTGCCAAAAACTGATTAATTACCATACATCAATTTTTAAAAGAGGGAAGCTTTTTAATTTTGCATATAAATTAAAACCAACTCTTATGAAAAAAGTATTATTTGTATTAACTAGTCATGATCAATTAGGAGATACCAACGAAAAAACTGGATTTTGGGTAGAAGAATTTGCAAGCCCTTATTATTATTTAGCAGATAATGGCGTAGATATTACTCTTGCTTCTCCAAAAGGTGGTCAGCCTCCAATTGATCCAAAAAGTGAATTGGAAGATTTTCAAACACCTGCTACAGAAAGATATTACAAAGACATGGAGTTACAAGGTAAAATTGCGAACACCCTTACTTTGTCTTCTGTAAAAGAAAGCGATTTTGATGCTGTTTTTTATCCAGGCGGACACGGTCCTTTATGGGATTTAGCTGAGGATAAAAATTCTATCGAATTAATTGAACAGTTTTATAGCAATAACAAGCCAGTAGGTGCAGTATGTCATGCTCCGGCTATATTTAAAAACACAAAAATTAATGGTGAGCCATTAGTAAAAAATAAAAATGTAACAGGATTTAGTAATACAGAAGAAGAAGCTGTACAACTTACTAATGTAGTTCCTTTTTTAGTAGAAGATATGCTACAAGAAAACGGTGGTAACTACAGTAAAGTTGACGATTGGAAACCTTTTGCCATTGAAGATGGATATTTAATTACAGGGCAAAACCCTGCTTCTTCTGAATTAGTTGCAGAATACTTGTTAAAAAAGCTTAATTAATATAGTGCCACACAAACTATATTTTAATTAAAGGGGAGACTATTATTTTTCAAAAAGGCTATCAAATTATTGATAGCCTTTTTATTTTTAACGTCTTCTTTTCTTTTTAAACCCTTTATTACGTCTTCTAGATTCCTTTACACTTGTAACCGTATCATTAAACGTATTTTTGGTTTTTCCTGGTTTATTTTTTCTCCAAGAATCATCACCTGGTAATAATTTCTTTAACAAATCTGTTCTTCCCACCTTTGTTAAAGTATCTTTAATCCACTTTCTGTTTTCCTTTTTATACCAAAAGAAAAACTTGTGCTGATCTAACTTTTCTTTTCTTGTTTTTGGTGTATTTACTGGTTGTAATGTATATGGATGATATCCACTATAGTAAATTACCGTAGCAACAGTCATTGGTGTAGGTGTAAAATCTTGTACCTGCTCTAACTGAAAGCCCATATCTTTTGTTTCTGCTGCTAAATTTGCCATATCTTCAGGCTCACACGCAGGATGACTAGATATAAAATAAGGTATTAATTGTAAATTTAATTTTTTACGCTTATTAATTTTATCAAAACGTTCTTTAAACTTATGAAAGTACGTAAATGATGGTTTACGCATTAATTTTAAAACAGGATCAGATGTATGCTCTGGTGCTACTTTTAAACGACCAGAAACGTGTTTTGTCATTACTTCTTCTGTGTAATCATCTAACTCTTTAGGATCTGCGTTTTTATTAAACTCAGGCACCAACATATCATGACGAATACCACTTCCTATAAATGATTTTTTAACATCTGGATGAGAATCTACAGCTTTGTATAATTCTGTTAATGGTTTATGAGAAGTATCTAAATTACTACAAATTACAGGTGAAATACAACTTGGCGCTACACACTTATCGCATATAGATTGTACTTTACCTTTCATTTTATACATATTTGCAGATGGCCCACCAATATCCGATAAATACCCTTTAAAGCCTTCCATTTTAGTAAGTTCATCTACTTCTTTTAAAACAGACTCTTGACTTCTACTTGCTATAAATTTACCTTGGTGTGCTGAAATTGTACAAAAACTACATCCTCCAAAACATCCTCTGTGAATATTTACCGAAAACTTAATCATTTCATAAGCTGGTATTGGTCCACGTTTATTGTATTTAGGATGCGGCATTCTAGTAAATGGCAAATCGAAAGAAGCATCAATCTCCTCCTCTGTCATAGTTGGAAACGGAGGATTTATCATTAAAGTTTTACTACCTACCTTTTGAAAAATTCTTCGGGCATATAATTTATTAGACTCTTGCTCGATTATCTTAAAATTAGAAGCATAGGCCTTTTTATCTTTCAAGCAAACCTCATGAGAAGCTATTTCTACATCTTTCCAATTTTTATTTTTTGGTATTTTTTCATCCTCATGTAGTAAAACGGCTGTCTGTTTGATTGTTTTTAAACTTTCAAATGGCACACCTCTTTCAAGCAACTCTACTAACTCGCGTAAAGGTTGTTCTCCCATTCCATACACTAACATATCAGCTCCAGAACTTTCTAAAATAGAAGGTAATAGCTTATCAGACCAGTAATCATAATGAGTTACACGTCTTAATGAAGCCTCTATTCCTCCAATTAAAACAGGAACATCAGGAAATTTTTCTTTTAATATCTTAGTATAAACCGTAGTTGCATAATCTGGTCTAAAACCTTTATCTCCGTTAGGAGTATATGCATCTTTGTCTCTTCTACGCTTACTAGCAGTATAGTTACTTACCATAGAATCCATACAACCAGCAGTAACACCAAAAAATAATCTTGGCCTACCTAATTTTGTAAAATCTTGTAAGTTATCGTGTACACTAGGTTGTGGTACAATAGCTACTTTTAACCCATAGCTTTCTAGGATACGGCCTATTACTGCCGGCCCAAATGCTGGATGGTCTACATATGCATCTCCACTGAACAGGATTACGTCTAATTCATCCCATCCTCTTAAATCTACCTCCTTTTTTGTAGTTGGTAACCAATCTGAAAGTCGTCTCATTCTCATGCCGTTGCAAAGGTACAACGTTTTAATAACATACCGTTACAATCATGATAGAACTCTATTTAATTTTAAAATTATTCATTTTTCAATAAAAACAGCTAAATGTTAAATTATTATTAAATGGTTTAACATTTCATTAAGATAGCTAGCAAGAGTTTTTAGGTAATTTCGGTTTTTTATTCAAACAATTAATAATGACACGAAAATTACTCTCAAAAGTTCTTATCGTAGCCTTTTTCTTAAGCTTCACCTTACCTACTGAAGCACAAAGAAGAAAAAAGAAAAACGATAAAAAAAAGCCTCCTGTAGCTGCTAAAAAAGATAGTAAACCTAAAAAAGGAATACAACCTTATGCTAAGGTAGTAACCAAAAAACATACTACTGATGATGGTTTATTTAAAGTACATTCACTAGACAATAAATACCTATTTGAAATTCCTGACTCATTACTAAACAGAGAAATGTTAATGGTTACCAGAATTGCTAAAACAGCAAGCGGTATTGGTTTTGGCGGTGGTAAACAAAACACTCAGGTATTACGTTGGGTAAAAAACAAAAAACAAATTTTATTAAAAGTAGTATCTCATAATGTTGTTGCAGATACCATTTTACCTGTTCACGAAGCTGTAGTAAACTCTAACTTTGAGCCAATTTTATTTGCTTTTCCTATTAAAGCATTTAGTAAAGATTCAACAGCTACCGTTATTGACGCATCTCCATTATTTGATGGAGATGTAAAAGCCATTGGTTTTCCTCAAAGAAGAAGAAAATCTTACAAAATATCTAAAATGGATAAGTCTAGATCTTATATAGATAGAATTAGCAGTTATCCACAAAATATTGAAGTAAGAAACGTAAAAACTTATGTAGCGGGCAATCCTCCAGCTAATTCTAGTGTTGGTTCTGTAACCATGGAATTAAGTAATTCTATGATTTTATTACCTAAAACACCTATGAAAAGACGTTATTTTGACGAACGTGTTGGATGGTTTACAAGTTCACAAACTGATTATGGTCTAGATGTACAAAAAAGTAAATCTGTAACTTATTTAGACAGATGGCGCTTAGAGGTTAAAGATGAAGACATTGCTAAATTTAACAGAGGTGAATTAGTTGAACCTAAAAAACCTATTGTTTATTATATTGATAGAGCCACTCCTAAAAAATGGCGTAAATACATAAAACAAGGTATTGAAGATTGGCAGGTTGCTTTTGAAGCAGCAGGATTTAAAAACGCAATTATTGCTAAAGATCCTCCAAGTAAAGAAGAAGATCCAGATTGGAGCCCAGAAGACGTTCGCTATTCTGTGGTAAGATATTTAGCTTCTCCAATACCAAATGCAAATGGTCCTCATGTGAGCGATCCTCGTTCAGGTGAAATTTTAGAATCTGACATCAACTGGTATCATAACGTAATGACCTTATTACACAACTGGTACTTTATCCAAACTGCTGCTATTAATCCTGAAGCAAGAAGTAATCAATTTAAGGATGAAATTATGGGACGTTTAATTCGTTTTGTATCTGCTCATGAAGTTGGTCACACTATTGGTTTGCCACACAATATGGGGAGTTCTGTAGCGTACCCTGTTGATTCTTTACGCTCAGCTACATTTACTCAAAAGTATGGAACTGCGCCATCTATTATGGATTATGCACGTTTTAATTACGTAGCTCAACCAGAAGACAAGGGTGTAGCGCTTATGCCAAATATTGGACCTTATGATAAATACGCTATTAATTGGGGGTACCGCCCAATTTTAAACACCTCAGCAGAAGAAGAAAAACCTATTTTAAAAGGTTGGATTAAAGAAAAGGCTGGAGATCCTTTATATCGTTTTGGACATCAACAAGCAGGAAATATTATTGATCCTAGTTCTCAAACTGAAGATTTAGGTGCAGATGCAATGAAAGCTAGTAGCTATGGTATTAAAAACTTACAAAGAATTTTACCTCGTTTAGAAGAATGGACTTCTGAAGATGGTGAAAACTATGATGAGTTAAAAACCATGTATGGACAGCTTATTGGTCAGTTTAACAGATACATGGGACACGTAAGCTCTAATATTGGTGGTGTATATGAATACTATAAAACTTCTGATCAATCAGGAGCTGTATATACTCATGTTCCTAAAGAACACCAGAAAAGAGCCATGAGCTTTGTAAATAAAGAGCTATTTGCAACTCCAAATTGGTTAATAGATCAAAATATCATTTCTAAAACTCAATATTCAGGTTCTGTAGAAAGAATTAGAGGATTACAAGTAAGAACATTAAACCGAATTTTAAAAACAGGAAGATTAACTCGTGTTATTGAAAATGAAGTTATTAATGATAAGAAAGCGTACACTATTTTAGAGCTAATGACCGATTTAAGAAAAGGTATTTGGTCAGAACTTTACAATAACAAAACTATTGACCCGTATAGAAGAAACTTACAACGTGCTCATTTAGATCGTTTAAATTATTTATTAAACGAAGCTAAAGACCAAAGAAGCCCAAGGTCTTCTGGTGGTTACTTTAAACAAACAGCTGTAAATATTAGTCAATCTGATATTAAACCAGTTGTTAGAGGTGAATTAAAAAGGCTACAGCGAGATATTAAAAGAAGTATTCCTAATGCTAGAAATACAATGACTCGTTACCATTTACAAGATGCTTCAGATAGAATTGAAGCTATTTTAAACCCAAAGAAATAATCAAGTTCCCCAACTTTAAAAGCATCAGTAAATATTATTTTACTGGTGCTTTTTTCTTTTAAAAAATTATAAAAAAGAATTGCTACTTTTATAACCATCTCTAATCTTATCAATTATTATGAAAACATACATACAACTACTCGCTATCACCTGCCTCCTATTTCTGAGCTGTGAAAAAAAGACAGAAAAAACATCTGTAGAAACAGAAAAAAAAGACACGTACGTACAAGATAATTATACCAAAACAGAGGTAGATATTGCAATGCGTGACGGTATAAAATTACACACCACCATATACAAACCAAAAGACACTACGCAAAACTACCCAATTTTACTACAAAGAACTCCCTACAGTGGAAGACCTTATGGTGAAGGTAAAATGAGAAAACGTATAGGGCCTAATGAACACTTAATGAAAGATGGATACATTATTGTTTATCAAGATGTTCGTGGTAGATGGCTAAGTGAAGGAGTTTATGACAATATGCGTGCTTACAAACCTAATAAATCTGAAAAAGAATCAGATGAAGTATCCGACACTTATGACACTATTGATTGGTTAGTTAATAATGTATCACATAACAACGGCCGCGTGGGTACTTGGGGGATTTCGTACCCAGGTCATTATGCAACTGTTTCTGTTATAGATGCGCACCCTGCTTTAAAAGCTTCTTCACCTCAAGCATGTATTGGTGATTTTTACTTTGATGATTTCCATCATAATGGTGCTTTTATGTTGAGTTATTTTAGAGCTGTTTCATTATTTGGAACTTATAAAGATGCTCCAACAGACTCTGCATGGTACTCGTTACCTAGTTTAGGTACAAAAGATCAATATCAATTCTTTTTAGACGCTGGCCCTTTAAAAAATTTAAACACGTTTTTTCAATACGATAAAGTAGACAATCCTACCGCAAATAATAACCCCGATAAAATTGATGATTTCTTTTGGAAAGAGATAGTAGAGCATCCAAATTACGATAGTGTTTGGCAAAGTAAAGGTATTATTCAGCATTTAAAAAACGTAAAACCAAGTGTAGCTACCATGGTTGTTGGTGGCTGGTTTGATGCAGAAGATTTATACGGACCTTTAGAAACCTATAAAAATATTGAAAAACACAATCCAGAAAATTATAACACGTTAGTTTTTGGACCATGGGATCATGGTGGCTGGGCGAGAACAAAACCTCAAAATATTGTAGGTAATTATTATTTTGGTGACTCAATTTCTATAAATTATCAAAAAGAAATAGAAACTCCATTCTTTACTCATTTCTTAAAAGGTGAAGGCGATAAAAACTCAGGGTTACCTGAAGCCTATGTGTTTGATACAGGTAAAAAATCATGGAAATCATATGATGTTTGGCCTCCAAAAAATGCTAAGAAAAAATCTTTTTATTTAGCTGACAATAATACATTAACCTCATCTGTTAAAGGAATTTCAAAAATTAATTTTGTTAGTGATGTTAAAAATCCTGTTCCGTATTCTGAAGATATCAAAACAGTATTTACGCCACGTAAATACATGACCGATGACCAGCGTTTTGCTGCAAGAAGACCAGATGTATTGGTTTTTGAAACACCTGTTTTAGAAGAAGACCTAACAATGGCTGGAGATATTTTAGCTAAATTACAAGTAGCTACTACAGGTTCTGCAGCAGATTGGATTGTAAAAGTGATAGATGTTCACCCTTCTGATGCCGAAGAAACTAATGATAAAATGCAAAATCACTTAAAAATGAGTAATTACCACATGATGGTAAGAAGTGAAGTTTTAAGAGGTAGGTATAGAAATAGTTTTGAAAAACCAGAACCTTTTGTACCCAATACAAAAACAAGTGTAAATGTAAAATTACAAGATGTTTTTCATACGTTTAAAAAAGGACACAAACTTCAAATTCAAGTTCAAAGTACTTGGTTTCCTTTAATAGATTTAAATCCACAAACCTATGTTGACAATATTTATAAGGCAGATGAAAAGGACTTTAAAACTCAAACTCATACTGTTTTTACAGACTCTAGTATTGAATTTACAGTTATAGAATAATATTTATTTAAAAAGATATTTCCAAACCCTTAAACATTATTGTTTAAGGGTTTGGTGTTTTAAAATCAAATAATATTTTTGCCCTAATAAAAATTAAAAAATCTATGAAAAAAATTATTCTTCTTTTTTTTGCATTAATTACTGGAGCTACTTTCAGTCAAGATTTTAAAATAACAAAAAGTGACATCTTTAAAGACCGAAAAAAACATAGTTTTCTTAGTGAAACTATTGAAGATGGAAATGGCGGTATTATTACTGTAAGAGGTTATTTAGGAGGATTTCCTGCAAGAAGAGTAAAAGGTTATTTTATACAACATTTCGATAAAAACTTAAAACTCATTGATGAAGTTGAACATAAAGTAGACTGGGGCTCTATTGAAGGTGCATTTATTAAAAACAATAAAATACATTTAATAGAATATATTAGAAATCGTTTTGATAAAGAGAGTAATGTAAAATACAACGTATTAATCTCTGATATTAACAAACTCTCATTTACCACCAAAGAACTTATATCTATTTCTAAAGATAATATAAATGATTACTTAGATTTAGCCTTAATACCCTTCTTTTACAAAAATCATAAAAACCAATACGATAAAAATCATTTAGGAGAAGTAATTATGTCTAAAAATAAAAATTACTTTGCCATAAATTTTGATTTAAAAGATAAAAATACAGAGAGAAATAAAGTCTTTGTTTTTAACAATGATTTAGAATTAATATACAGCAAACTAATATCTAAAAACATAAAAGACAAGTATTTTGTATACAATAACCTAGAAGTAGACGATGATAATGGCGCTGCATATTTCTTAGGAAAATCTTATGAAAACAATAGTAGAAAAGCTAAAAAAGATGGAAAATCTAATTATCACTTTGAATTAACTAAAATTGATAAAGACAGTGAAAATAACGTAAGTTTTAAAACTCCTGATAAATTTATTGGTAGTCTATCTATAGTTAAAAATAACGGAAAATTATCTTGTGTAGGATTTTATGGAAACAGAAAAGAAGCCGTATATAATGGTGTTTGTATTTTTAATTTAGATCCTACAAATTTATCAATGAATACTAAAGTGTTTAATCCTTTTTCTGAAACTTTTATGACAGATAAATATGGTGATAGAGCCGGTAAGAAAAAAAGAAAAATGAAAAAAGGATTAGGAAATATTAAGTTTAAAAACATTGAAAGGCTAGATAATGGTGATTTAGTCATCAATGCAGAAGAAGATTATATTACTGTTCACACTACTTCTGGACCTAATGGCTCTGTTAGTACTACTACTGTTCATCATTTTGATGACATTATATCTTTTCGTTTAGATACTGCTGGTAAGTTAAAATGGGCAAGAAATATAAATAAAGCGCAAACAGGTACTTTAAATTCATCATTTACACCATTTTCTGCTGGAAATAAAACTTACTTTTTTATCAATTGTTCAGATAGAATTAAAAAATTAAGTGGTGATCGAATTTCGTTTAGAGATACTTCTGCTAAAAACTCAAATCTTTATGTAATTTCTGTTAGTAATAATGGAGAAATTGATTTTAAAAAACTAATAGATAGGAAAGACTCTAAAGTATATTATAAAGTGTACAATGGATTGATTTCATCTAACAAACAAGAAATTATATTTTTAGGAAAAAAGAATAAGAATTCTCAAATTCTAAAATTAAGTATTTAAATAAGGCCGCTATATGCGGCTTTTTTATTCTAAAAATTTTAAAAATTCTTTTCTGGGTATTTCATCAGCTCCCAAACTAGCTAAGTGACTATTGTAAACCTGACAATCAATTAATCGATAACCTCCTTTAGTTGCTAAATGGATAAATGCTAATTTTGAGGCGTTACTTACTTTACTAAACATACTCTCTCCACAAAAAACACCATTTTTTAAATCTACACCATACAAACCTCCTACTAGTATTTTAGAGGAATCTGGATTAGTTTGCCAAACTTCTATCGATTTTGCAAAACCTTTGTTGTACAAACTAAGGTATGCTTCTTCCATATCATTAGTAATCCAGGTGCCTTCTTGATCTTTTCTTTCTATTATTTTACAGTTTTTTATCACCTCTTTAAAAGCTGTATTTTCTGTAATTGTAAAAGTTCCTTTTTTGATAATTTGCTTCATCGATTTAGAAACTTTTACGGATTCTGGAAATAAAACCATACGCTCCCACGGCGAATACCAAACAATAGGCTCACCCTCATTAAACCAGGGGAAAATTCCGTTTGCATAAGCAAAAACTAATCTTTCTACAGATAAATCTCCACCAATAGCTAATACACCATCCTCAGTTGCTAGTTCATGAGGTGGAAATACCAACTCCTCTCCTATCCAATACATTTAAAAAATTATTAATCCTAATAAATATACCATACTTCCAACCACCATTGCAATTAAAGTATATGGTAAAATCTCTCTTGCTTTTAATTTTGTTATTCCTAATAACGGAAGTGCCCAAAATGGTTGTAACATATTAGTAACTTGGTCTCCATAAGCTAAAGCCATAATAGCTTTTGGTAATGGAACTCCCAAAGTTAATGCTGATTCTACTACAATTGGCCCCTGAACCACCCATTGTCCACCTCCACTTGGCACAAAAATATTAACTAAACCTGCACTAAAAAAAGTAAATATTGGAAGTGTTGTTGGGTTTGAAATAGACACAAAAAAATTGGCGATTAACCCTACCATTCCAGAGGTGTTCATTATACTCATAATTCCAAAGTATAACGGAAATTGAATTAAAATTCCTGAAATATCAGATATGGCCTCACCAACAGCATTACTAAACTTTTGAATGCTTCCGTGTAAGATTAAGCCTAAACCTAACATGAAAAAATTAATTAGATTAGGGGTTATTTTAAGTTGTAAGATATCTAACCTATAAACATATATAAAACTAATAAAAATTACACCTCCAAAAAAATATGCTATCCATTTTGAAGCATCTAATTTTTCAGCATTAGTAGTTATTTTAATTTCTTTATTCATCTCATAATTAGGTAGATTAATAATTGTAGGATTCGCTTTCTTCCCTAAAAAATAAAAAGTAAACGCTACTGTAATTAATACTGTAAAAAATATAATAAGGTTCCAACTACTAAAAACAGTATCGCTATAACGAATGTTTTGTGGTAATTGAGTTAATATTTTTTCAGATGAAACAGATTTCATTAAACTAAGCAAATGTCCATCTTCATTAATTTTTATTGGAGCTGATCCAGAAATTCCTCCATGCCAAACCAAAAATCCAATATAACCTGCTGCTCCAACTATAGGGTAGTTTAATGGTATATTATTTTGCTGGGCGTGCTCTGCCACTTTTCTGGCTAATAATGCTCCGAAAATTAAACCCAACCCCCAATTAAAAAAAGACACCAACATCGTAGCTACAATTACAATGGCTGCACTAGAAGCTGTGTCATTACAATATTTTGTAATTTTTAATATTAGGTTACTTGCAGGTTTTCTAAGTACTAAAACGTGTCCCAAAACCAATATAAGCATCATTTGATATGCAAAAACAAGCAAATTATTAGACCAAATTCCTTGCTGCCAATAACCTAAAACCTCTAAACTATAACTACTTAATGAAGTACTTTCAGGTTTTGTAAAAAAAATAGCTAACACCATAGTTAGCAAGGTTAACAACACTGCTATTGTTAAAGGTGAAGGTAAATATTTTTCAAAAAAATACTCTATGCGTTGCGTAACTTTCATGCATTATCATTTGTTTTGCTAAAATAATAAATACACTCAATTGGTTTTTAACTAATTTTGCAGCATGGTAAAAGAGATTCAAGTCCGTGTTAATTTAGTTGAGGAACGTAAAACTTCAATACTAGAAAAAAAAGCGGCTCAAAAGCTAAACATTCCTTTAACAACTATTTCAGGAGTTAAAGTTTTACGAAAATCTATAGATGCTCGTAAAAAAGAAGTTGTTTTTAACTACAAAATAGCCGTTTATGTAAATGAACCAATACCTACAACTCCAGATTATATTTTTGATTATAAAGATGTAAGCAATGCTCCAGAAATTCATATTATTGGCTTTGGACCTGCTGGAATGTATGCTGCACTGAGGTGTATAGAACTTGGTTATAAACCTATTGTATTAGAACGCGGAAAAAATGTAAAAGACCGTCGTAGAGATTTAAGAGCTATAAATCAATTTCATGATGTAAATAGTGATTCTAATTACTGTTTTGGTGAAGGTGGTGCAGGTACATACTCTGATGGTAAATTATATACCCGAAGTTTAAAACGTGGCGATGTTAGAAGAATTTTTGAAAACTTAGTTTACCATGGTGCAACTGATCAAATTTTGGTAGATGCACACCCGCATATTGGGACCAATAAGCTTCCTAAAATCATTCAAAATATTAGAGAAACAATTTTAAAATATGGTGGTGAAATTCACTTCAACACTCGTGTAACCGATTTTATAATTCAACAAAATGCAGTTAAAGCTTTAATTTTAAATAACACAACAGAAATGAGTGCTACTAGTGTTATTTTAGCTACTGGACATTCTGCGCGTGATATTTTTGAACTTCTTCACAAGAAAAATATTTTAATCGAAGCTAAATCATTTGCTATGGGAGTTCGTGTGGAACACCCACAAACACTAATAGATCAAATTCAATATAGCTGTAGTGGTGAGCGCGATGAATTATTGCCAGCAGCGGCATATAGTTTAGTACATCAAGTAAATAACAGAGGGGTATACTCTTTTTGTATGTGTCCTGGTGGTTTTATAGTTCCAGCAGCAACTGCTAATGGAGAAGTTGTAGTAAACGGGATGTCTCCATCTAGAAGAAATAATAAATTTGCTAATTCAGGAATTGTTGTTGAAATTAATGTTGATAAAGATTTACCCAAATATGATCACTTGGGACCTTTAAAAGGTTTACAATTTCAAAAAGATTTAGAAAAACTAGCTTTTAATGCAGGTGGCAAAACACAAGTAGCTCCAGCACAAAGATTAACAGATTTTGTAGAAGGTAAATTTTCAACAAGTTTAAACGAAACTTCTTATCAACCTGGTTTAAATTCTGCTCCATTACACTCTTTAATGCCTAAAATTATTGGAGGACGATTACGTAAAGGGTTTGCTGCTTTTGGCAAAAAAATGCACGGTTATTATACTTCTGAAGCTAATATTATTGGGGTAGAATCAAGAACCTCATCACCAATTAGTATTCCAAGAAATGAGAGTTTAGAACATCCCACTATTGAAGGACTCTTTCCCTGTGGTGAAGGAGGCGGCTATGCGGGAGGTATTATTTCTGCCGCTATGGATGGTGAGCGATGTGCAGAAGCGGCCACCGCAAAATATAAACGTTAATTATTTGGTGAAACGTTAGATTTGGTGGTATTTTTGCTTTTTAATTTTTTTTGATGTCTAATAATGACTAACAAACCTAAAAAGAAGAAAAAAGGAAATAAAAATCCGCATATGAAACGTTTGCATAATTATTATCAGCGAACGGGGTTTTATATGTTTATATGGGAAAGCTTAAAAAAAGCTTTTTGGCCAATAGTTATAGTTGTTGTTGCTTTGGTATTGTTTAACAAATATGTTTACAATATTAATGATGGTTTACAAACGATGACCGAAACCTTTTCAAGAGTTGGTGTTTTAATTACATTTTTTATTTCTGAAACTATTTTAGGATTAATTCCTCCTGAAATTTTTATTGCTTGGTCTAAAAAAACTCCTGAGCCAGTAATTAATTTAGCTATTTTAGCTACATTATCTTATTTTGGAGGATTAACAGCATATTTTATTGGTAGAGCATCATTAAAAATAGCAGCCGTTAAAAATTATTTAGAAGTTAAAATGGCAATGCACCTAAAAAACACCAGCAAATGGGGTGGTTTTTTAATTTTAGTAGGTGCACTTTTACCCTTACCATTTGCCATTAGTTGTTTAACCGCAGGTATGATTAAATATCCTTTTAAAAGTGTAGTTGCTTTTGGACTTTTTCGTTTTGTTCGTTTTGCAATTTATGCTTGGGCAATTTTTAATATGGTAAGTTAAACTTAAAAAATATGGCATTAACAAATAACGATGTTTTTAAAAAGCTACGAGTAGCTCATAAACTAAAAGATACAGATATTATAGAAATTTGTGCATTGGTAGATTTTAAAGTATCCAAATCTGAAATAAACGCAATTTTCAGAAAAGAAGATCACCCTAAATACATGAAATGTGGTGATCAATTTTTACGAAACTTTTTAAACGGATTAATTATTCATTTAAGAGGTCCAATGCCTGAAAAGAAGCCTAACAATAAAAAAACAACAACATAAAAAAAGAGCGCTCATAGCGCTCTTTTATTTTTTTCTAATATTTATATTTTAGAAAGGTAAATCGTCCGGTTCATCTGCAGATAAATCTGGAGCTGGTTCAAAAGATTGTGCTGGTGGCACGTTAGACGGCGCACCTGCTGCTAAACTTTCTATTCTCCATCCTTGAATAGAGTTAAAGTATTTTGCTTCACCTTGTGGATTAATCCACTCTCTACCACGTAAGTTAATAGATACTTTTACATCTTGACCAACTTGAAAGCTGTTTAATAAATCACATTTATCTTGAATAAACTCAATTAACAACATTTGTGGGTATTGCTCATCAGTAGTTACTACTAACTCTCTTTTTCTAAACCCGTTACTTCCAAAAGTTTGTGTTTCGTTAATTAACTTAATTTTCCCAATTACTTCCATTTCCTATTTATTTAATTAAAAGTACCTTCCAAGCACTTTCTACATCATTTTTTTCTAAAAATTGCTGTGCAAATGTATGTTTTTTTTCTTCTGAAATACCAACAAACTCTGGATGTTCTTTACTAAAGTTATTAACACTTTCTTGGCTAGGTAATGTTTCTACGTTTCCTAAAACCCCTAAATTATTACCTGTTAATATAGAACTATTTTTTACGGGTTCTGGCATTTGGTCTACTCCAATACCCAAAGTAGTCAGTGGTTTTGGAATTTCAAAAAAACCTTCTCTGGCTCTTGAATAAAAATTCCCTCCTGCTCTGGCTACTAAATCAATTTTATAATGATCTATTTGTCCGTTTTCATCCAGAACATCTTCATTTATATGAAGCTTTACTACCTCACAAACAATTAAATTACCCGCACCACCTTCAGATCCTGTGTAAATAATATCTACCACTTTACATTCCATCTGTACAGGAGATTCTGCTACCCTAAAAGGTTTTACTTCATCTGAAGGTAACATGGTTAAACCGGCTTTTTCAAATTCGTTAACCCCTTTAGGATACATGGTGCTACTTAAAGACATTTGTTGTACAATATCATAATTAACTACATTAATTACAACTTCTTTAGTAGCTTCTGCATTGTCTAAAGTATGTTTAGTGGTATTATTTCTTACACTTCTTGCTGGTGAAAACACCAATGTTGGAGGATTGGCTCCAAAAACATTAAAAAAACTAAATGGTGATAAATTAGGATTTCCATCGACGTCTACAGTACTCGCAAAAGCAATTGGTCTAGGTGCTACCGATCCTAGTAAATATCCATGTAATTTACCTGTTGATATATCTTTAGGATTTATTGTTAACATGTTTTGTTTTTTTGGTTACTGTAAATATACTACGCTTTTAGAAATTAAGTTATAACTAGAATAGTTTATATTTGATTGATGAGTTATTTTAACAATACTTTCTGGTTTAAGCGTTTTGCAATGATTATTTCATTCATTATTGTTTCATTAATATTATGGAATACCTACGTATTTTTTCAGCGTTTTAAACAAGATGAAAGAAGTAAAATGGAAATCTTTGCCTCTGCTATTAAAGAATTTGAAAGTAATACTGATTTAAATGCTAGTTTTAATCTTGAAAATAAAGTACTTGAAAAAATTAAAGGAATCCCGCTAATCCTGACTGATGAAAATGATGCAATTATTTCTTATCATAACTTAAATGAAAAAAAAGCTACCGATAGTATTTATTTAAAAAAACAACTATTGGTTATGAAAAGACAAAACGCTCCTATTACTATTAATTATGTAAAAGATAAAAAGCAATTTGTTTATTATAGAAATTCAGATTTATTATACAAGTTAACCTATTATCCTATAGCTTTATTATTAATTCTTGTTTTATTTTTATCTGTAGTTTATCAGTTTTTTAGCTCTAACAAAATAGCTGAACAAAATAAACTTTGGACAGGAATGGCTAAAGAAACCGCACATCAAATAGGTACACCTTTATCATCTTTACTAGGTTGGATAGCCATTTTAAAAACAGAAAATGTTAGTAAAGATTATATTTCAGAAATTGAAAAAGATGTATATAGATTAAGTACAATAGCTAATCGTTTTTCAAAAATAGGATCACTTCCAGAGTTACAAAAACAAAATATTGTAGAGGAAACAAAAAAAGCATATGATTATCTAAAGTCTCGAACCTCAACACAAATTAGTTTTAATTTTGAAGCCCAAAACTCTATCATTAATGTATTACTTAACAATGAACTTTATGGATGGGTTATAGAAAATTTAATTAAAAATGCTGTAGATGCCATGCAAGGAAAAGGTAAAATTAATGTGATAATTAAAGAATATGAAAAGCAGGTTAAAATTTTTGTGAGCGACACCGGAAAAGGAATTCCAAAATCACAATTTAAACAAATTTTTAAACCTGGATTTACTACTAAAAAAAGAGGTTGGGGTTTAGGACTGTCTTTATCTAAAAGAATAATTAACAATTACCATAAAGGAAAAATTCACGTATTAAAGTCTGAACCCAACAAAGGAACTACTTTTGAAATTGTTTTAAATAAAGCAATTTAAAAGTAGTTTTTAGGTTTCTTATACTATTTAAAATTGGCTGCAATTTCTTTAGCTAACGTCTTAAACTCGTCATCTGTTAACTTTACTTTATTAATAAAGCGCATATCATCCATAACGTTAATTGGTATTAAGTGAATATGAACATGAGGTACTTCTAAACCTATTACACTCATTCCTATGCGCTCACAAGAAACTGTTTTTTCTATCGCTTTTGCAACTCTGTATGCAAAATCATTTAATGCTAAATAATCATCTTTAGATAAATCGAAAATTTTATTTTCTTCCTTTTTCGGTATAACCAAGGTATGCCCTTTTGCATTTGGGTTAATATCTAAAAAAGCAAAAAACCTATCATCTTCTGCTACTTTATAAGATGGTATCTCACCATTTATAATTTTTGTAAAAATACTTGCCATAATATGATTCGTTTACTTGTAAAAATAAAAAAATCGGGTTTAGTAAAACACTAAAACCCGATGAAATATAATGGTAATAATTATTATCTTGAAATTTCTACAATTTCAAATTTCATTAAACCGTTTGGTACTTGAATTTCTGCAATTTCACCAACAGTTTTTCCTAGTAAACCTTTACCAATAGGTGAATTTACAGATAATTTACCATTTCTAACATCGCTCTCACTATCCGCAACTAACGTGTAGTTAAACTCCATTCCGTTAGTAGTGTTTTTTAATTTTACTTTCGAATGAATTAAAATTTTTGATGTATCTAATTGACTTTCATCAATAATTCTTGCATTGGCAACTACATTTTTAAGTTTAGCGATTTTAGTTTCTAATAAAGATTGCTCTTCTTTAGCTGCATGATATTCTGCATTCTCACTTAAATCTCCTTTATCTCTTGCGTCTGCAATTTCTTGTGATACTCTCGGACGCTCTACCTGCTCTAAGTGTGCAAGTTCGTCTTTTAATTTTTTTAATCCTTCTTCCGTGTAATATGATACGTTACTCATAAGCTCTAAAATTTAAAAAATCTCATACCGTTTGGAATGAGATCTGTAACAAATGTACAAAATATTTGTAAATTCGTTGCGTTGTAAAATTACCTATCTAATAACATTTATGAAAAATTTAGCGGTTTTAGCCATTCTTTTAGTATTACTTAGTTGCAGTGACAGACCAATTATTAATAACTGTTTTGAAGGTATTACCATAAATGCAACCGTTAATTTGAGTAATCCAGAGTTTGTAGATTTACAAGTACCCAACGGATATACTGAAACTAATTTAAGCGGAAGAAGAATATTGCTAATTCGTGGAAACTCTAGATATAGAGCTTTCGATTTACAATGCCCAGAACGTGACTGTAACACTCCTATGCAATTTGATGGCTTAATTTTAGAGTGTTCTTGCAGCGGAAAACAATATAATTATTTACAAGGAGGAGTGCCTCAAGATGGTGAAGGCTGCTCTGCCTTAGAGTATACCGTTTCTCAAACCGGTAGTGATAGGCTTCAAATTACTCGCTAAAATCATTTCTGCAACCCAATAAGATTGTTATTTTTGTGCTAACAACACAACAAACAATACAACGTGAAAAATTATTTTTCGTCAAACTTTAAACTGGGCGTTCTTGGTGGCGGTCAGTTAGGAAGAATGTTACTATCGGAAACTCAAAAATTTGATGTTTATACCGCTATTTTAGACAGTTCTGAAACGGCACCTTGTGCTAAAATATGCAACGAATTTCATCAAGGTGATTTATTAGATTTTGATACCGTTTATAATTTTGGTAAAAAAGTAGATGTATTAACTATTGAAATTGAAAATGTTAATATTGAAGCTCTTGAAAAACTAGAAAAAGAAGGGCTAACCATTTATCCAAAACCGAGAAACATCAAAACTATTCAAAACAAGGCTTCTCAAAAACTTTTTTATAAAGATCATAATATTCCAACAGCAGATTTTTCTCGCTTTGCATCTATAGAAGAGTTAAAACATGCAATAAATAATGATGCGGTTTCCTTACCTTTTGTGTGGAAATCTGCACGTTTTGGTTACGATGGTAACGGAGTAAAGGTTATAAAAAAAGTATCAGATTTAGATCACTTACCAACAGCAGAATGTATTGCTGAAAAATTAATTCCTTTTAAAAATGAATTAGCGGTTATTGTTGCTCGTAATAAAAGTGGTGAAATAAAAACTTACCCCGTTGTAGAAATGGAGTTTCATCCAGAAGCAAATCAAGTTGAATACGTAATTTGTCCTGCTAGAATAGATGAATCTGTTGCTAAAAAAGCTAGAGAAATAGCGCTAAAAGTTGCAGATGCTTTTGATTTTGTTGGCTTACTTGCGGTAGAGATGTTTCAAACACAAAACGATGAAATTTTAGTTAATGAAGTTGCTCCAAGAACTCATAATTCTGGACATTACAGTATAGAAGCTAGTTACACAAACCAATTTGAACAACATTTACGCAGTATTTTAAACCTTCCACTAGGCAATACTAATAGTAAAGTTGCAGGTATTATGGTAAATTTAGTAGGTGAAGAAGGTTATACTGGAGATGTAATTTATGAAAACATTGAAAAAATTATTGCCATAGATGGAGTAACTCCTCACATATACGGTAAAAAAACAACTAAACCTTTCAGAAAAATGGGGCATGTAACTATTGTACATGAAAACATTAACAACGCAAGAGAAATAGCGCAACAAGTAAAAGAAACGGTACGAGTAATTTCAAAACAAAACTAAATCACAACTAACTCATTATATAGCACAATTGTATTAATTGTGTTTAATAAAAAATAAGAATATGGTAGGAATTATCATGGGAAGCGATTCAGATCTTCCTATAATGCAAGAGGCTATTGATATATTAGAAAGTATGGACATTCAAATAGAAGTAGATATTGTTTCTGCTCACAGAACTCCAGAAAAACTTTTTGATTATGCTAATAATGCTCATAAAAGAGGAATTCAAGTTATTATTGCTGGTGCTGGTGGTGCTGCTCATTTACCAGGAATGGTAGCAAGTATGAGTCCATTACCTGTAATTGGAGTTCCTGTAAAAAGTAGAAACTCTATTGATGGTTGGGATTCTGTGTTATCTATTTTACAAATGCCAGGAGGTGTTCCTGTAGCTACTGTAGCATTAGATGGCGCAAAAAATGCAGGAATATTAGCCGCACAAATTATTGGCGCTTCTGACAAGTGCATATTAGATAAAATTATTGCCTATAAAGAAGGGTTAAAACTTAAAGTTGAAAAAGCTTCTGAACGAGTAAAAAAATAAAAAAACGCAAGCTGATTAGCTTGCGTTTTTTACACTCTTTATATTTAAATTTCATGTTTACATCTTTAAATTTATAAAGTGTTAGAATTTATATAATCCATAAATTATACCTTACTATTCATTTTTTAATTGATAACTTTGTTTTAAGAGCTAACTAATCATTATTAAAAAGCTTTAAAATGAATCCATTATTACAAAAATTTAATACACCTCCTTTTTCTTCTATAAAAGAAACAGATTATAAACCTGCTATCAAAGAAGCTATTGCTTTAGCAAAAGCTGATATTGAGGCTATTACTAAAAACGCTGAAAAACCAAATTTTTCAAACACCATTGAAGCGCTTGATGCAGCAGGTGAAAAACTAGGTAGAATTACCAGTATTTTTTTCAATTTAAATTCTGCAGAAACCAATAAAGAAATTCAGACTATTGCTAAAGAAATTTCTCCATGGTTAAGCGAATTTAAAAACGATATGATGTTAAATGAGGCATTGTTTGATAGAGTTAAAAACGTATATGAACAACGCAACAATTTAAATTTATCCACAGAACAACAAATGTTATTAGAGAAAAACTATAAAAGTTTTTCTAGAAATGGCGCTAATTTAGCAGAAAATAAAAAAGCTGAATTACGTGAAATAGATACCGAGTTAGCAAAATTATCTTTACAATTTGGCGAAAATGTTTTAGCAGAAACGAATAGCTTCGAAATGCATTTAACAAATGAGAATGATTTAGATGGTTTGCCTGATAATGCCAAAGAAGCTGCTAGAGAAATAGCCAAGCAAAGAGATAAAGACGGTTGGATAATTACCTTAGATTACCCTAGTTACATTCCTTTTATGACGTATGCTAAAAATAGAGACTTACGTAAGAAGTTATCGATAGCTTTTGGTAAAAAAGGATTCCAAAACAATGAATTTAATAATGAAGAAATTGTTTTAAACATTGTTAAACTTCGTCATAAAAGAGCCAATTTATTAGGCTACAAATCACATGCGCATTTTGTTTTAGAAGAAAGAATGGCCGAAACACCTGATAAGGTTTTCTCCTTTTTACATGATTTATTAGAAAAAGCGAAACCTGCTGCCGAAGAAGAGTTCTTGAAACTTGAAACCTATGCAAAAAAGTTAGACAATATTGATAAACTCCAAAAATGGGATAGTGCTTTTTATGCAGAAAAACTAAAAAAAGAGCTTTTCAACTTAGATCAAGAAGCCTTAAAACCTTATTTTAAGCTTGAGAATGTAATTGATGGTGTATTTACCGTATCAGAGAAATTGTTTGGTTTACAGTTTGAAGAGATCAATTCTATTGATGTTTATCATAAAGATGTAAAAACGTATAATGTTACTGATAAAGACGGTCAATTTGTATCATACCTTTACGCTGATTTTCATCCAAGATCAGGAAAACGAAACGGAGCTTGGATGACTTCCTATAAATCTCAAGAAATTAAGAATAACGTTAATGAACGTCCTCAAGTTTCCATTGTTTGTAATTTCACAAAGCCTACAGCCTCAAAACCATCATTATTAACCTTTAATGAAGTAACCACATTATTTCACGAATTTGGTCATGCTTTACACGGAATGCTTGCTAACACTACTTATAAAAGTTTATCAGGAACCTCTGTGTATTGGGATTTTGTAGAATTACCAAGCCAGGTTTTAGAAAACTGGTGTTATGAAAAAGAGGCGCTCGAATTATTTGCAAAACACTACGAAACAGGAGAAACTATTCCTATTGAATACATAGAAAAAATTAAAGAATCTGCTTCTTTTAATGAAGGCATGCAAACATTACGTCAGTTAAGTTTTGGCTTGTTAGATATGAGGTGGCATACACATGAAGCTCCTGACACCATTAATAATGTTAAACTATTTGAAAAAGAAGCTTTTGCTACTACACAATTATACCCTGATGTAGAAGAGAACTGTATGAGCACAGCATTTTCTCATATTTTTCAAGGAGGATATTCTGCTGGATATTATTCATACAAATGGGCAGAAGTTTTAGATGCTGATGCATTTGAGTATTTCCAAGAAAAAGGAATTTTTAATAAAGAAGTAGCAGATAAGTTTAAAACACATGTTTTATCTAAAGGTGGAACCGAAAAACCTATGGATTTATACAAACGTTTCCGAGGACAAGAACCAAAACCAGAAGCCTTACTGAAAAGAGCTGGATTATTAAAATAATATGAATAAAAAACAGTAATAATTACTATTACTGTTTTTTATTTTTTTCCTCAATCCATTTGCTCATATATTTTGTGGCTTGCAATGTTTGATGTTGTAACAAACTACCTAAAAAGTTTTGTTTTCTATGTTCAGTTAGGTTTTGTTGTGTTGATTCAATTCTTTCAATAAAAGTCTTTCTTAATCTTTCTTTATCATATAACTGATTGATGATCTCAATTCCGTTTTTTTGACATGCTGTCCAAATGGTTTTATTGGAATACAACTCAACAGCTTTATCAACAAAATTATTCCAATCATCCTCAACAAAACCATTCCAAGGTAAATCTTCATGCATTCCTTCTGCACCTAGTGAAGTGGTTACACTTGGTGTTCCACAAAGCATAGCTTCAGTAAGCTTTCCTTTAATTCCTGCGCCAAATCGGATTGGTGCTAAAACTACACGCGCTTTTTTCACAACTTCTAAAGCGTCCTCAGCAAAACCTTTAATAATAAATCCTTCTTCTGGTTTGTGTAATTGATGTATTTGTTGTGAAACATAAGCTCCGTATATATGAACTTCAGTTTTAGGTAATTGCTTCCTTATAAGTTTCCATAGCTTTTTTAACTGTAAAACTGTATCTACATTTGGTTGATGAAAAAAGTTTCCTACAAACACAAAGTGTTCTCTTTCTTCATATGATGCCCAATTTAATTTTATTTCATCATTTATACTTGACAACATAAATGGTAAATGAAATACCAAATTTTCATCAATCTTAAAAAACTCTTTTAAAATTTTCATTTCAAAAGAAGATACAATTAAACTGATATCACTACGTAAAATAGAGGCTATTTCTCTTTTAGCTATATCACTTTCTAATAAATGATTTAACTCAAATTTTTCCTCTTTTTTAATTATTTCCTGCCTTGTTTTTCGTAATGCATGAAAATCTTCAGTATCTAGAATTCGGATAGCATTAGGGCAGTATTCTGAAACTCGCCATCCAAATTGCTCTTCCGTCATAAATCTATCAAAAACAACAAAATCTGGCTGTAAGTTTTTTACAAAATCATCAAAACAATCCGAATTTAATGTAATTGGTCTTTCATTAATTCCAAGATTTGATAAATCAATAGAATATACTGTTTTTTGCGCGGCTGAAGCAAATGTTATCTCGTAATTCTGGGCTAAAAAAGTTTCTATCAACTGAAACATTCTATTACCTGCTCCCGTTGTTTTTTCTAACCAAACAAAACCTATAATTAAAACAGATTTCAAGCTATTGTTGTGCTTTTGCTGCTCTCGCCCAATCAATAATTTGTGTAACCTGAGCCTCTGTTAATTTAGCTTCTTTATGTAACCAAGTGTATGTTTTTAAAGGCATTTCATGCTCTTCCATAACTTCAATCACCTCTTCTAAAGCATGTTCTTTTTGGTCTTTATTATAACTATTCCAATCAGAAAAATTTAAATGTTCTTTTCCTTCTTCAATATGGTGTGCTATTCTAAAATTAAGCGGAGTTATTTGGAAATACCAAGGATACTGGGTGTTGTTAGAATGACAATCAAAACAAGCGTTAAATAACATTCTTTTCACCTCATTACTTGGAGTAGTTTCAGCTAAAAAGGGTTTTAAGTCATAATTACCTTGATTTTTTTCTGGCTGAATAAATTGTACCGTTATTAAAATAGCGACTATCGCTAAGGCTAATTTTTCAAATTTGCTCATAATTGTTCTTTGTTAGTTGCTCAAAAATAGTAAATAATCTTGATTGTTTTTTTAAGGTAAATAATTGTACTTTTGTAATGAAAAAATCATATTAAAAAATGAAATACGATATCATCGTTATAGGTTCTGGTCCTGGTGGTTACATTGCTGCGATTAGAGCTTCACAATTAGGTAAAAAAGTAGCAATTATAGAAAAATACGCAACATTAGGTGGTACATGCTTAAATGTTGGTTGTATTCCTTCAAAAGCATTATTAGACAGTTCACACCACTACTATGATGCTGTTCACCATTTTGAAGAGCATGGAATTTCTGTTGAAAATCCAACTTTTGACTTTGGCAAAATGGTAGATCGTAAAGCTAAAGTAGTGGAGCAAACTACTGGCGGTATCAAGTTTTTAATGGACAAAAACAATATTGATGTTTACGAAGGTTTAGGTTCTTTTGAAGATGCTACTCATGTAAAAGTTACCAAAAACGATGGTTCTTCTGAAGTAATTGAAGGTGAAAATATTATTATAGCAACTGGTTCTAAACCATCTACTTTACCTTTTATTTCTATAGATAAAGAGCGTGTTATCACCTCTACAGAAGCTTTAAAATTAAAAGAAGTTCCAAAACATTTATTAGTAATTGGTGGTGGAGTAATTGGATTAGAATTAGGCTCTGTGTATAAGCGTTTAGGAGCAGAAGTTAGCGTGATTGAATACGCTCCAAGCATTACTCCAACAATGGATAAAGATGTTTCTAAAGAACTTCAAAAAGTTTTAAAGAAACAAGGAATGAAATTTAATGTTAGTCATGGTGTTACTTCTGTTGAAAGAAACGGTGAAGAAGTAATTGTTAAAGCAACTAACAAAAAAGGAGAAGAAGTAACTTTTACAGGTGATTATTGTTTAGTATCTGTAGGACGTAAACCTTATACAGAAGGTTTAGGATTAGAAAATGCAGGTGTTAAAGTAAATGAAAGAGGTCAAATTGACGTTAATGATCATTTACAAACTAATGTAAGTAATATTTATGCTATTGGTGATGTTGTAAGAGGTGCAATGTTAGCTCACAAAGCTGAAGAAGAAGGTGTAGTAGTAGCGGAGCATTTAGCTGGAGAAAAACCACACATTGATTACAACTTAATTCCAGGTATTGTGTATACTTGGCCTGAAGTTGCTGCTGTTGGAAAAACAGAACAAGAATTAAAAGATGCTAAAATTGAATATAAAGCTGGTAAATTTCCAATGCGTGCTTTAGGTAGATCTAGAGCCAGTGGAGATATTGATGGTTTTGTTAAAGTGTTAGCTGATAAAAATACTGATGAAATTTTAGGAGTACACATGGTAGGTGCTCGTGTAGCAGATTTAATTATGGAAATGGCTGTTGCTATGGAATATAGAGCTTCTGCTGAAGACATTGCTCGTATTTGTCATGGTCATCCTACATACTCAGAAGCTGTTAAAGAAGCGGCTAAAGCAGCATGGGATGGAAAACCTTTAAATAGTTAAGATACATGATATCTTATTAAATTAAAAAAGCGGCTTATACAGCCGCTTTTTTATTAATTATACCTTACACTACTCATTGCTTTTATTATTAGTGATTTTATAGCTGTTTTGCATGAATTTTCTAAATATAAATCATGTAAATTGTCTAAAAACTCTTTAGTTTTTCCATAGTGTAACTTACGTGTTAATTGCTGCTGTAAAACCTGTTTCCATAATACAAACAATTTGTTTGTAAGTAGTTTATTTGTCTCATAACTCTTATTTAATTGACAGCAGGTACTTTTTGTATAACTCTTAAAAATAATAGGCATCATAACTAGTTTAGAAAATATTAACTCAGCTCTATTTAAAATTTCTTTATCAGATTTTATAGTAACAATTCTAAAATTATTACGATTCTTATCAATTTTTGAGATATGTAACAAAAATGAACTAACAATCATTTCTGAACAATCTACAATACATTCATAATAGATTTCTACCCCCAAGTTTGTATTGAGAATTAGCACATCATTACCTGTAGTGGATTTAAGAAAGTTTTGAAGTCTCACTACTTCTTTGTGAGGTAATAGCAACTCTCTTTTGTATTGTTTACCGTAAATAAAAACTGCATTCAAAACCTAAATTATTAAATCAACAATAAAAACCCATTTAAATCAAATATTATCATTTAATTTAAGATTTTAAATACAAAATTAACAATAAGATATTGTTTAATTAAAAATACACATTGATTCTCTTTATAAATGGATTGTTTGATTTTATGCATAAAAAAATCCGAGTATTGATACTCGGATTTTTATCATTTAAATTGAATTAAAATTATAAACCATAAAAAGAACCAACATTGTCTTCTACTTTAGCGGCTTTTTTAATTGCCTCATACATCATGAAAGTCTGATTTTTTCTTTGGTTAGCGATTCTTTTTCTGTAAGAATCATAGTTAGGTAATTTTGTTGGTAATTCTTTTTTAGTAACTACAAAAGCAAATACACCTCTATCACCCACTACTTTGTTAAACAACTCATTTTCTTTAGCATTTAACATCGCTCCAACTACTTTTGGTTCAAAACCTACACCAGTAATTGTTGGAGACTGTAAGTTTACATCAGAAGCTGTTCTTACAGTTTGTTTAGTTGCTGACGCTATTTCTTCAAGTGTGCTACCTGTTAACTTACCTTTAATAATCTCTGCTTTCTTTTGGTTTGCTATAATAGGACGAACTTTACTAATTGCTTTGTCAACTGGCATTAATCCTTTAGCTGTTTTATCTGTAACAGTAGCTACAACGTATCCTCCATTTACATCAAATCTTTTGAAATCTCCTATTTCAACATCACTTCCAAAAGCCCAAGAAATAAGTTGTCTTTCATTTCCTAAACCAGGTACATTTTCATCTAAAACTTTTAAACCTACAGCTGGTAAAACACTTACATTACTTTCTTTAGCTAAAGCATCAATATCTCCTCCGTTAGATAAACCTTGCGCAAAAGTCTCAGCATCTTGGAAAATTTTATTTTCTGTAGCTTCTGAAGCTTCTATTTTACGAGCAAATGTAGCTAACTTAACTGCATTTTGGTAATTCTTTTGATCTTCAACATGAATTATATGGAAACCAAAAGCTGTTTTAACAACACCCATTTCATTTTTATCACTTTCAAAAGCAAAATCTCTAAACTCAGGTACCATTGTGTTATAGGTAAACCAACCTAAATCACCACCTTTTTCAGCATTTGATTTATCAGCAGATAATTCTTTAGCTAACTCTGCAAACTTAGATTTGTTAGCCTTAACAACAGCTAGTAAGCTATCAGCTTGTGCTTTTGCCTGATCTTCAGTTAACGTAGTTTCTGCACTAGCTGAACGAGACCCCACAAATGGTATTAAAATATGTTTAGCTTTTACTGAATCTGGTACACGTGTAATGTTAGTTACTTTAGAAATTTTAAAGTATCCGTTGTCTTTGTATGGCCCAAAAACATCTCCTTCTTTTGCATTGAAAATATCTTCTGCAATAGTTTGAGGAACTTGAACTTTAAATTGTAAGCTTTCGTTTAATGGTAAGTCTGATTTGTTTTCATCTAAAAACGTTTTATAATCTGTAACCGACTTTAAACCTTTAACGGTAATATTACCTTTGGTAACATTACTATACTCTTCTCTATCTTCTAATAACTTTGCAACCTCAGTTTTAATTGCTTCTTCATCTTCTGGAGTAGCTGTAATATCAAATTTCACGTATTTAACGTCTCTAGATGCTTCAACTTGATATTCGTTAGCATGGTTATTAATGTAACTTTCAATTTCACTTTTCTTTACTTGAACTAAGCTATCAGCAACAGATGTAAAAGGAACATAAACAAAGTTTCCAGATACTTTTGTATTTTCTGTAAAGTATTGAGCTTCTCCTTCTTTTAAAGATGCCCCTAAACCTGCAGCCACTAAATTATCATAAGCTGTTTTTTGTAGGTTACTCTTTAATGAGGCCATATAGTTTTGCCAAGCACTCCACTCAGTATTGTTATCTGCCTTAATTGTAGCTAAGTGTTCTTTCAACTTATCTTTATCAAAAATTCCTGAAGTTTGGAATCTTGGATCATTTTGTACAGATGGTGCTTCGTATAAAGCATTCATGATATCAGTTTCACCCACAGTAATACCTGCTTCTGCTAACTGAGTTTCATATATTTTTTGTCTTAATAAATTATTCCATACATTTTTTGCAGCTTGCATTTCAGACAGTTGATTTCCTGTTTGAGCTTTATAGTTTTCTAAAGCTTCTGCAAACTCTTGGCGCGAGATTGATTCTCCGTTTACTTCTCCTACTTCGTTTACTTTACTTGCGCTAAAAAAGTCGGTTAAAGTAGATGGATCTAATACAAACGCAAATAGCGCTAAACCTATTACAAGAATTAAGAACAAAGAACGTTCTCTAATTTTCGATAAAATTGCCATATGTGATTTATTTTATTAACAGTGTGCGAAAATACAATTTCACATTTAATAATGCAATGTTTTTTTGGCTGTTTTACAGCTTGTTTAATAGATATGTGAAGTGTTTTAATCTTCATTAGGATCTAAAGAAAAATAAATTGAATCTATTTTTGTAGAACTTACATTGGTTATTTTGATATGAAAATTGTCTATAACCAACTCTTCCCCTTGCTCAGGAATATTTTCTGTATGGTTTATTATGAAGCCTCCTAAAGTTTCATATGCATCTTCTTTAGGTATGTTTAATCCATATTCTTCATTAACATAATCAACTTCTAAACGTGCAGAAAAATGATATTCAGATTCGCTAATTTGTTCTTCTAATAACTCTTGACTATCATGCTCATCTTCTATTTCACCAAATAATTCTTCTACAACATCTTCAACAGTAATAATACCTGATGTACCTCCGTATTCATCAACAACTACGGCAATACTTTTTCTTTTTTTCATTAAACTGTTTAAAACGTCATTAATCATCATTGATTCTGGTACTATTTCAACTGGCAACAGAATGGATTTGATTGATTTAGGCCTTTTAAACAACTCAAATGCATTTACATATCCCAAAATATCATCTAATGAACTTTTATAGACTAGTATTTTAGAATATCCGCTTTCTATAAATAAATTTTTAAGATTGGCTACCGTTTCATGTACTTCAACCGCTAGAATTTCTGTTCTTGGCACCATAATTTCACGTGCCTTAACTTTATTAAACTCCAGTGCGTTTTGAAATATTTGTATCTCAGAATCCATGATATCATCATCATTACCAGAATCTAATTGTTCCGAAATATAGTTTCCTAATTCTTCTTTACTAAACTCTGTTTGAACTTCATCTTCTCTTGCTCTAAATAAGATATGTAAAAAGAAGTCAGAAATTTTATTGATAAACTCTGTTATGAAATAAAATAAAACAAAGAAGAAATATGCTGGTAGCGAAAACAATTTTAATGCTTCGTTAGCGTAGATTCTAAAAATTGCTTTAGGTAAAAATTCAGCAGTAACTAAAATTAAAAGTGTAGAAATTAATGTTTGGGTTATTAACTGAATATCATTTAATAAATAATTAATTAACGTATAATTGGTAGGTAAGAAAGACTGAAACCAAGTCATTAACACCTCTCCCATAAAATAACTGTAAATAACCAAAGCAATATTATTACCGACTAGCATGGTGGTAATAAATTTAGATGACTTCTCTGTTATTTTTGAAAGAATCTTTGGAAGAAAACCTTCTTTCTTTTTCTCTAATTCTATGTGTAATTTGTTTGCCGATACAAACGCTATCTCCATACCTGAAAAGAAGGCTGAAAATAAAATAGATATAAAAATTATAATTAAGTCTACAGTCATTAACGTTGCTTATTTCTTTGCTCTAATTTTCTTCTAAAATTACGTTTAAATAAGAAAACTAACAACATAAAAATAGCAAAACCAATACTAAAATAAGATTGTCCTCTATTAGTATTCCAGTTTAGTATTGCATCTATTAGTAACACTACAGCTACAACAACATAGCCATACTGTACATATTTCCAAAATTTATTCATTATAATTCGTTTTGATCTGCCTCTATATCACCTGTAATATCTTTAGCTATCCATTTTTTTAAATCTTGACTAGATTCAAAACCGTAACCATTAATAGTGTCTTTTGGTGTAGTTAATCTAAAACCATCTTCTGTAAAATAATAGGCTTCTTTTTGATCCCAGAAAAGTTGATTGGTTTCAAGTTTTATCTTGTCTTTATGATTAAACACCACTACATTTCCTTTTATTTCAGATATCGCAGTATTGTCATAGGTTATAGCGTAGTTTCCAGAAACAGTTGTAGAATCTAAACCATTATCACTAATGGTAGTTATTAATATTCCTTTTGGAAACTCTTTATAAGGATGTTCTTTCCTATTAGAAAAATCGTGTAAAAGAGGTGTTTTTAATCGAGAAGTTATTCGCCCAGAATCTTTGTAAACATGGTAAGCATTTTTAGATATCCCTATTGGCATATTTTTATCTGCTAAAAAATCTCGAACCTTTTGTGTATTATTAGTACAAGAAAAAAACATTGCTATCAAACTAATGACAGCAATGTTAATTATAGTATTTCTTGAAAAACTATTCATGTAAATAGATTATGGTACACGAACTGTTTCACCAATCCAACATCCAATTTTATGAGAGCTACCAGAAGCAACACCTTTGGTAAAAATCAACTTTTTAGATGGTACATTACCTTTATAATTTTTAATGTATCTTCCTGCGTTTGAGCTAGGATCTACTCTTTGAGCCTTGTAAGCCATGTTTAATGCAGCTACATAAACCATACGCTTTTCAAATTCATCACTACCACATGAGTTAGCACTCTGTGCATACATTGCTCCTATTAATAAATATGCTTTACCTAAGTTAGGATTGTATTTTAAAGCTTCATAAGCTAAACTTCTTGCTTTACTTAACCTACCTCTATCTCTAGATTCTTGCGCTGCAATTAATTTCAATTTAGCCTTTTTAAACGGATCTGTTTCTAAGTTAAATGCTTTTTCTCTCATTTGAGCAGCACCATTAGCGTCTCCATTTTTATCTAAAACTCCTGCTAAAAAGTTATAAGCATCTGCAGATTGAGTTACATCTGCATAAGCTGTAGCTAACTTTTCAAATAAAGGATCTGTTTGACAACCTTTGTTATACATTCTAGACACAGCTCTTTTTAACCATACTCCATCTGTTTTATTAGCTTCAAAATCTCTAGAGTAAATAGGTATTAATCTTTCACAAGTTGCTATTTCAGAAATCATATTATCTAAACCACTTTCAACTTTACCTAACGCTTTAGAGTTAATAGTGTAAGCTTTTAATTTTCTTGTTTCTTTGGCATCTAAAGTTCCTGCTTCTTCTTTAGCTTGTAACGGTGCTAATTTTTTAGTGTAATCATCTAACTTTTCTTCAACAGACTCCATTACATCATCATACGCATTAAAAACTCTTTGCGGGTCAGTATCTTTATATCTATCAGTTACTCCTTGGAAATATCTGTAAATATTTTTTACACTCATATCTTTAGGAGAAATTTTATATGCTTTTTCTAAAATTGCAAAAATTTCATCATCTGTAGATAAATTATTTTTAATTAAATAATCTGCATAATCACTATGTGCTTTTGCAGCATCTTTATTTGGAAAGTTTGCTAACCTTGTTTCATAAACTTTAGTAACTAGTGCATGATCTTTAGTCTTCTCAGCGGCAATAGCACCATACTTATAGATATTAACTGATAATGTTGGACAGTTTGCCATTAAAGGGTGTAAATTCTTTTTTGCTTCAGCATACTTTTTAGTTTTAACATCTCCTTTTAATAAATTATACTTAATAGTACAATCTTGACTTGCTTGTGCGTTAATATTGTTAACACCTACAAACAAAAATAAACTTGCTATTACATACGTAAGTTGTTTCATCATATATCAGTTTTCGTTAATCTATTTCTCTCTTTTTAAACCAATTAATATCGTTTAAAGATAAACTTAATCGAACATTAAAATAGTTTTCTTTAATTAAATTATTGTTGGTTGTTCCTCTTTGCCCGTATTCAAAACCTAAATTTAAATTAGATAGTTGTTTTGGCAATGGTAACCCTAAACCAACATTTATGCCAAAGTCATTTATTGGCTCATAATTATTTCCATTTCTGATTAATAAACCAGTATTTTCAATACGTAATCCAGCTCTATATGTAACTCTATCCCAATAGCTAGATATTGAATTTATTTTAGGAATATAATACCCACCAATAGATGTTCTAATTGAGTTTTCAAAAGCATAGTTGGCACTGTTTGAAGTATCTTGAAATGCTTGTTGGAATTCTGAATTTAAGCCCACATACCATTTATTTTGCTTACCTAAACCAAATCCGATAATTGTTTGTATAGGGTTTTTAAAGGTTCCTTTATAAGGGTCGCTGTAAACAGTATCTCTAGGAATTTCAAATCCGCTATTACTAAAAGATAAACTGTATAAGCTTTTATTACCTGTTTGATTTAATTCGTTAGAAAATTTAATTGCAGCTCCTGTACTTAACTCTAAACCTTTTTTAAGTTTGGTTTTATACTGTGCACCTAATTTAACTTCTCCGCCACGAATAGTTGTTTCTTCGTAATATTTAGTAGCTAGAGCTACATTGGCTCTTTGGTTTAATACTTCTCTTTCAATAGTACCAAACGTATAAGCTGCTTCAATACCTAATGAAAAACCATCAAAAACATACATTCCAAAGCTTCCGTACAATCTTGTAGTACCACCGTTTCCAGAATTTCTGGTAATTTCAGTAATTTCACCATCTACATCTAACATCTCATTAATTAAAGAATATCCAACAGTAGTTGAGGGTTGTAAACCAGCAGAAAAACCAGCTTTTTTACCGATAGGAAAACCTAAAGCTATATATTGTAAACTTGTTGTGTTACCAGATTGTGATGCATCAGCTTCTTTTAAGGTTAAAAAAGAAACTAAACCTCCTAAACCATAAGTTGAAACACGGATATCTGCCGTTGCAGCAGGATTTATAAAGTTTAAGTATTGGTTTTCTTTCATAGCTACTCCAATTCCTCCCATTGAAGCTTGCTCAACAGTTTTAGGCTTGAAGTTTTCACCTATCCCAAAAAAAGAATATGGTGACGAGTTGTTTCTTTGCGCTGACAAGCTTACTGTTGTAAGCACTAAAAAGGCTACAAGAAGTCTATTAATCATTCGTTGTATTATAATTCAAAATTGTTTGTAATCCCTCCAAAACAAAATTTGGATGGGCAAATATGCCATTTTTTAATTGTTTAGCCAAGAAATTTGTATCTCCTCCTGTTAAAACTACTGTTAAATTGTAAAATTCTTGTTGATACTGATGAATTATTCCTTTTATTTCATTGCACAAACCGTTAACTACTCCTGAGTGAATTGCGCTTACGGTAGTGTCTCCAATAAAATTTTTTGGTATCTCTGCTGATAACAAAGGAAGTTTAGCTGTATAATTGTGAAGCGCTTCGTACCTCATTTTTAAACCTGGTGAAATTGCCCCGCCTAAAAACTCTCCTTTTTCATTTATAAAATCAAAAGTTATACATGTACCTGCGTCTATAACTAAAACATTTTGTTTAGGATATTTTACTACTGCAGCAGCAGCCAACGCTATTCTATCTACTCCTAAAGTAGTTGGAGTAGCATATTTATTTACAAAAGGGATTTTTGTAGCATGATTTAATATTACCAACGGTACAATTTCTTCTATTTTTTTGATTTTATCATCTGATAATTTTGCTACGGAAGAGATAATAGCTCCTGAAATTTTATTTTTATTACATTTTTTTTGAACCTCAGATACAATTTCCTCCTTATCAAAAACCTCCTGTTCCATTAAAGTATCCTCCTTAAAAACAGCTAGTTTAACTCTTGTATTCCCTACATCTAATATTAAATTCATTCTTTAATTTTATGAAGTGTGTAAATTTACAATACATTTTTTTAAAGTAATTACTTTGTAAAATTAAAAAACGATTGTATATTTGCATCCGCTAAACAAAAGCAGCTAATTGGTGCCTTAGCTCAGTTGGTAGAGCAAAGGACTGAAAATCCTTGTGTCCCTGGTTCGATTCCTGGAGGCACCACAAATTAAGCTCGTAGTTTATTACGAGCTTAATTTTACCAAGCGCTTTTGATTACAGCTGGTGCCTTAGCTCAGTTGGTAGAGCAAAGGACTGAAAATCCTTGTGTCCCTGGTTCGATTCCTGGAGGCACCACATAAAAAAACCGAACAAATGTTCGGTTTTTTTTATTTTAATTTAAAGCTCATTGCTACAGGTAAATGATCTGAAGCCTCTCCAAACCTCTCTAAAACATCTCCTTCTAAATACTGTATCGTATTTTTTGTAAAAAAAATATAATCTATTCTTTTATCTGGCTGAATGCTATTAAACGTGTTTTTAATTTCTTCTAAATTAAAAGCAGCACATCCAACATCTTTATCTGATAAAAGTTCTTGAATAGCTCCTTTTTTATTTCTTGCTTCTGAATTGAAGTCTCCTAACAATATTGTTGGATACTCTTTTGCATATTTTTTAAAAATTGATACTACTTTTTTATACTGATTTCTTCTTGTTGTTGAATTAAACGCTTCTAAATGGACATTAATTAAAACCACTTCTTGTTTGTTAATTAACATTTTTACAACTTGTGCTAACCTTTCTAAATAAAAAGCTTCCCTGTAAAAAGGATTCTCTTTTACACGCTCTAAAACAACTCTTTCTTGTGATATAATTGGACATTTACTTATAACCGATTGCCCAGATAAAACTTTACCAAAATGAACGCTTGGTGGCCAATATGGAAATGGCAAATAGGTTTCATCCCAATTAATTGAGTTTGCTGCATACTGATAGCCTAAACTTTGGCTAATTTCTTTTTCTTGATTTACATTAAAAGACCTATTAGCATCATAATCAATTTCTTGAAATGCAATTATAGATGGATTTTCTTTTTTAAATTCTGATATAACCAGGTTTAAATTATCATCAAATAACTTTTTGGGCTTTATTACAGCCCTATTATTAGTCATTCCACTTAAATAGCCAATATTGTAGGTTACTACTTTAAAAACACTGTCATTTTCATTTATTTGACTTGTTTCATATTCTTTTAACTCGCTATACGCTCTAGAAGATAAAGTTGGTGAAGATGCCCAAAAAAAGAATATTACTACTAATATCATTACCAGTAAAGTAGTAAATAGTATAAACTTGAATAGTTTTTTCATAATTGATAAAATAGTGTTAAAGCTTTTACCAAATTTAAACCTTTTTAAATTAAGAAGGTCTTAAGTATAAATATCATAATTCCTAAAGCATGAAAAAAATTATAACCTTAGTAGTTTTAATTACCGGAGTAATTTTCTCTACACAAGCACAGAAAAAAAAGAAAGACCACAAAGAAAAATTTACCGTAGCACAACAAACAGAACTTGCTGTAAAAAAAATGACTTTACAATTAGATTTATCGCAAGATCAACAAGCTAAAATAAAACCTATACTAGCTGAAAAATATGCTTTTAAAAAGCAATTACATGAACAAAGAAAAAAAGCGAGGGAAAACAATGAAAAACCAAGCTTAAATGAACAATTTGACATCAAAAACAAAATGTTGGATCAAAAAATTGCTTTTAAAAAAGAAATGAAGCGTATTTTAAATAATCAACAATATGAACGTTTTGAAAAAATGCAGGCTAGAAAAGAGCATGGTAAGAAAAAAAGAATGAAAAAAGGAAAACACAAAAAGCATCAGCGTTCACATCATGATGCACCTGATCAAGAATAATAGATTTAATTGGTTGATTAATATTTTGATTTTTAAAAACCGTAATGCTTTTATGTGTTACGGTTTTTGCGTTAGGGATTGCAGCAAGTTACCGTGTAACGCGAAAAGCCCGCACCGAAGGGAACGCCCAAAATACTTATTTTTTAAACCAACTTGAATATTCTACATAATTATTAGCTATTCTATCTATTTCTCCAGATATTAATTCCTGTGAAATATCTTTTACTTTTTTAGCAGGAACTCCCGCATAAATGCTTCCACTTTTAACAACGGTATTTTTAGTAACTACAGCTCCGGCGGCAATTATGGTATTGCTTTCCACTATACAATCATCCATAATAATACTTCCCATACCAACTAAAACATTATCATGAATTGTACAACCATGAACTATAGCATTATGGCCAATAGATACATTGTTACCAATTGTTGTGGGTGATTTTTGATAAGTAGCATGAATAACAGCACCATCTTGAATATTTACCTGATTTCCCATTTTTATAAAATGAACATCACCTCTTACAACTGCATTAAACCAAATACTACAGTTGGCTCCCATACTTACATCACCCACTATGGTTGCATTTGGTGCCAAAAAACAATCTGTAGGAATTTGTGGGTATTTATCTTTTACTGGTAAAATTACTGGCATTAGTTAACTTTTAATTGTTGTCCTATACTTATAGTATTACTTCGTAAACCGTTGGCTTTTTTTATTGAAGCTACACTTGTATTGTATTTTCTAGCAATTGAATACAACGTATCGCCTTTTACCACAGTATGATAATTTTTTTGAGCTGTAGACTCCGATCTTGTTTCTGTTGGAACTTTACCATAGGCTCCTAACTCTAATTGCTTAGGTGTTACATAATCATACTGATGTAAATTATATTTTCTTATTAAACTGATTAGTTTAACCGGATATTTTCTGTCCGTAGCATAACCCGCTTTTTTTAAGCCATAAGCCCAATTCTTATAATCGGTAGTTTTTAATCTAAATAGACCAGCATATCTTTTTCTTGAGGTTAAAAATTGAGAATGGTCTTCATAAGATGTTTCTGGATACTTATACTTTCTGAAACATTCTGCTATTTCATCATCGTCATGAGTAACACTTTTACCTTTCCATCCTTTATGGCATTTAATACCAAAATGATTATTAGATCTAATTGCTAATGGACTTCTTCCACTTCCAGACTCTAAAATACCTTGTGCTAACGTAATACTTGCTGGTATTTTATACTTATGCATTTCTCTAATAGCAATTGGAGCAAATTTATTTACATAATCTTGCGTGTTATTTATAGTAGTTTTAGCCGTTCTTTTTTCGGGTGTTAAAACTGGTAATTTTGTTTTATTTAACGGAATAGGATTGTCTTTTACAACTACTGTTTTTGTTCTTGGTGTTGTAGTCACTACTTTTTTTGATCCACAACTTGCGGCTGTTATTGCTAAACCAATTAATAAGAATATTCTTAACTTCATGAAACCTTAATTATCTCTAAATTCTTTTTTTGTAACATTGAATTAAACCCTTTAATTCCTTGTAAACCTCCCGTATGAATTGCTAATATTTTGGTTCCTTTATTAAAATAATTTTTACCAATCATATCTATAATTCCATATAGCATTTTACTTGTATAAACCGGATCTAAAGCAATGCTTGTTTTTTGATAAAACTCGTTAATAAAACGAATTAAATCGCTATTGTATTTTGCATAACCCCCAAAATGATAGTCTGTATTTATACTCCAATTATTTTTTACTGTTGTTAACTTTTGAATATCATCATTTAAAAAATCACCTTTTAACGCAGGAAAGCCAATTATTTTTTGATTAAATTTTGCAGTATTAATCAACCCCGAAATTGTTCCTCCTGTACCAACAGGCACACAAATATAATTGAAATTTTGATCTTGTTGTGTCAAGATTTCTTCACAACCTTTAATTGCTTCATCATTAGTACCTCCTTCTGGAACAATATAAGCATTTGGGTATTTGTTTAATAAATAAGACGTAAAAGCTTTACTTGACTTCTCTTTATATTGTGCTCTAGAAATAAATTCAAACTTCATTCCGTTTTCATGAGCTTTTTGAATTGTTGGATTGTTTTTAAGTAAATTATCAAACTGATTAGCTAATTCTTCTCCCCTAATAATCCCAACAGTATCAATATTACTCATGTTTCCTGCAACTGCTGTTGCTACGATATGATTGGAGTATGCTCCTCCAAAAGTAATTACAGTATTACTTTTACTTTCTTTTGCTAAAGCTATATTGTACTTTAACTTTCTAAACTTATTTCCGGATACAAATTCGTGAATTTTATCTTCTCTTTTAATCCACAATTCTATTTCTTTATCTTTTAATAAAGGAAGATGTATTTGTTGATTTTGAGTTGGTATTGTTTGAGTAAAAAAATTCATGATCTGAAAAACCATTTGTTTTAATTATGTAAAAATATATTTGATTAAATGACTAATTTATTTCAATATATTTGGATAATAAACTTAAACCCAATCGAGAATTGAAATTCATAAACCAGAAGTTAAACTTGATTATTATGAAAAACATAATTAACAAAATATTATTTCTGTTTCTTGCTTGTTTTATTAGTGTGTCAATAAGTATAGCTTTTTCATTTATTAAAAATGAAAATGTAACAGAATTAAAAATCTATACAGCAGTTATTTATAGCGTTATAATTTGGCTCTATTATTTAATATCAGGAAAACTAAATGAATGGACTTTTACACCTAAAAAATAAATTTTCTTTGAAAATTAGTCTAATAATTACTCATAAACCCTAAAAACTAGCTATTTGCTCCTCTACTTCTTCCCAAGCTAACATTAAATTATCTAATTCACTTTTTTTAGCTTTATAGTTTTCAAAAAAGTTAGGTTTAGAAGATACTTCTTCATAATTCTGAGCTAATTCTAAATCAATTTTGGTTATTTTTTCTTCTAGATCGGCTATTTGCTTTTCTATTTTTGAAGATTTATTTTTTAATTTTTTCAGCTCTTTTTCTTGTTCTTTTGATAGTTTATAAGCTTCTTTTTTAGTGGTATCATTACCTGATTTTACAACAGTTCTTTTTTCGGCTTCACGTAAGCTTTCTATTTGATGTTGCTCTAAAAAGAAATCAATACCTCCTAAATACTCTTTAATTTCTTTGTCTTTAAAACCATAAACTTTATTTACTAAACCTTGTAAAAAATCACGATCGTGGGAAACCACAATTAAAGTACCATCAAAATTTTGTAATGCTTGTTTTAAAACGTTTTTAGAAGCAATATCTAGGTGGTTAGTAGGCTCATCCATTATCAACACGTTAAATGGCGATAATAATAACTTACATAAAGCTAAACGGTTTCTTTCACCTCCCGATAATACTTTTGCTTTTTTATCTACAGATTCTCCACTAAATAAAAAAGCCCCCAATAAATCTCGTACTCGTGCTCGATTAGAATCATTTGCAGCATCTTCCATGATTTCTAATACTGTTTTTTCCTGCGGTAAGTATTCAGATTGATTTTGAGCAAAGTATCCTACTTCTACATTATGTCCTAATTTTATACTTCCGGTATATGGTATTTCACCAACCATCATTTTAGCTAAGGTGGATTTTCCTTGTCCGTTTTGACCTACAAACGCAACTTTGGCGTTACGTTCAATCATCATATCTACATTTTCTAACACATGTTTATCGCCGTAACTTTTGCAAGCTTTTTCTGCTTCAACGACAATTTTTCCAGGCTCTTTAGATACTTGAAAACGAACATTCATTACCGCATTGTCGTCTTGGTCTACTTCTATACGTTCAACTTTTTCAAGTTTTTTTATTAATGATTGTGCCATGGCAGCTTTACTTGCCTTAGCTCTAAACTTTTCTATCAACTTTTCTGTATGCTCAATCTCTTTTTGTTGATTTTTTTGAGTTTGAAGTTGTTTCTCTTTTATTTCAGCACGTAATTTTAAAAACTCTGAGTAAGGCTTTTTATAATCGTAAATTTGACCTAATGATATTTCAATGGTTCTATTGGTAACATTATCTAAAAACATTTTATCATGAGATACCAAAACTATTGCTCCTGAATAATTTTTTAAGAAACCTTCTAACCAAATAATCGATTCAATATCTAAGTGGTTGGTAGGCTCATCTAATAGTAAAATATCATTGTTTTGTAATAATAATTTTGCCAATTCTATACGCATTCTCCAGCCTCCAGAAAAAGTATCTGTTAATTTGTCAAAATCATCTCTTTGAAAACCTAGTCCTTGTAAAATTTTCTCGGTATTTCCTTGGTAATTATAACCTCCTAATAATTCATAACGTTCTGTGAGTTCGTTCAAATCAATAATTAATTGATTATAACTTTCACTTTCATAATCTGTCCTTTCTGCTAGTTGTTGGTTTATTACTGTTAATTGTTGTTCTATTTCTTTAATTTCCTCAAAAGCTTGATAGGCTTCTTCTAAAATAGTTCTTCCTTGAACAAAATCAATATCCTGACGTAAAAATCCAATTTTAATGTCTTTATCAAAAGCTAAATCTCCAGTACTAGGCTCTATATCTTTTGATAAGACTTTTAGTAATGTAGACTTTCCGGCACCATTCTTACCAATTAAACCAACACTATCGCCTTTATTCAATTTAAAAGTAATGCCCGAAAACAAATCAGACCCCATAAAACTAACTCCTACATTATGTACATTAAGCATAAAACTATGTTATTATTTATTTCTTTTGTAACAGTTGTTACCCAGAAATATCTATTTTTTGATGAAATTTGCACAAACTTACAAAACACACACTTAACCTAATATTTTTAACTAAAAAACTATGTTTAAAAAAGGAAATAAATTATACAGTATTTTGAATTATAAATGCCCAAGATGTCATGAAGGTGCTTTTTATAAACACAAACTTTCTTATAACCCTAAAAAAGTTGCTGTAATTGAAGATAACTGCCCTAATTGTAACTTAAAATACATGATGGAACCTTCTTTTTTCTTTGGAGCCATGTATGTAAACTATGCTTTAGCAGTTGCGCTTTTTATAGCCATATTCATAATAGCTAAAGTTTTTTTAGGCATGAGTATTTTACACAGCTTTATTAGCATTGTAATTATATCTTTAATTCTTGGTCCAGTTACATTACGATTGTCAAGAATTATATGGATTAATATTTTTGTTAGTTATGATGAGAAATATTCAAATACTTCTGAAAAATCTACTCTTCAAAACGAGTAATATTTATTTCATCATCTAATGGAATATTATTTTCAATAGTATTAAATAACTGTTTAGCAACGGTTGGAGCAATCATCACCCCTCTTGTTCCTAAACCATTTAAAACATACATGTTTTTATGTGTTGGATGTTCACCTACTAATGGTCTTCTATCTTTAACGGTTGGGCGAATACCTGCGGATTGCTTAATTATTTGGTAAGGTACATTAATTACCTTTTCTAGTTTTTCTATTAATTCTTGTTTTCCTTCTTCGGTAGGAGTACCCGTTTTATCTGTCCAATTAAAAGTTGCTCCAACTCTAAAAAAGTTATTTCCAAGTGGAAAAACAAATAGTGTTGATTTTAACAAAAAATCAATATCTAAACCTGGTGCATGAATAGTAATAAGCTCTCCTTTTGTTCCGTTTAATGGTAAATAGTTAAAAAATGGATTTTTTGACAAACCATACCCTTCACTAAAAACAATTCTTTGAGCTTTGATACTATTATATTCATAATAATTGGCTTCAATATTCAACAAAGAATAATCAAAAGAATTTGTAATTAACTCATTTCTTTCTGTTAAATAACTTCTGTAGGTTTGTAATAGTAAATCTGTGTCTACTCTTCCAGTTCCTGTTAGCTCACCATAACCGTATTCTCCAATTACACCTGGTATAACATCCTTTTTTACATTAGGCAGCATATAATGAGCTAAAACGGGCTTATCTGAAGCTATAAACCAATTATTTTCATCTCCAACTGAAGTGAACATTTTTTTTGTTGTGAACTTAAAATCAAATTGTGTATTAAATTTATCTTCTAATTTCTTGTAAAAAGGAAGTGCAAGCTGAAGTTGCTCATGACCATTCCAAACTGGAGTAAATCTTTTTAAAATAACAGGATTGTACATTCCACCTGCAACTAAAGAAGAAGTTTGTGAAGCATCTTCAAAAACTATAAATGATTTATTTTGATTAATTAACTCTTCTACAAAAGCCAATCCGGCCAAACCTAAACCAACCACAATATAATCTACATTCATGCTGCAAAAATACATATTAATAAAAAAAGGACTCTAAAATAGAGTCCTTTTGTAATAATATTATTTGTAGAATTAATAATTCCACATATCCATTTCACGGTTACGTATTCCTTCTTTAATTCTGTCCGCTTCAAGTAACTGGAATAATGAATTCCCACGAACATAATCTTCAATTTTACGGTCACCGTAAAGGTTTTCTTCTTTAACAATAGTAGAATTGAATCTACGTGCATTTAACAAGTTATCATAAGATATTGGATGTGCAGAGTTTTTAGGATTAAAAACTTTAGATGCATGAAGTGTTTCACGTGCATCTGGGAAAAATACCCAGAACAATTCAAAAACTTCATCAGAATCATCAATTTCTGCGACTCCCATTACTTGTACATCTGGACCCATTGGTGCAATAGCAAGCATACGGTATTTCAATTCTCCACCACGCTTATCAAAATACCAAATACCCTTTATCAAGTATCCTTTAATATCTTGAGCTTTTACATTATATACATCAACGTATCCTCCTTGCTCTACACCACCATCAATTTCACGCTCGTTAACAGTCATCTGTTTAACTTCATCGTAACCGATTTTGGTAGTAAAGTAAGAGTCTTCATACACTTCTGTAATATCTCCGTTTTTAATACCTTTCATTAAAGTATCAAATAAAGATCTACGTGTACTTAATGCACTAGCAGTATCAACTGGATAATAGTATGGTAAATTAATTTTCTGGTTTAAATCTACATATTCCCACACCACTTTAGACCAAAGCACGTCTCTATCGCTAATATAACCATATGGTAATGGCTTATCATCGTCAGAGTCAATTTCTGCTTGAGTCTTTTTACCCAATTCTTCTACCTTTTTAGCATTTAAAAGGTTGGCTTGAGCATTCACTACTCCAGTAGTAGCTAGAGCTATAATAACCACATAAAAACGCTTCCAATTCATACTATTCTTTTTAATTTACTATTAATTAGTAATGTTAATTACTACAGGTAATACCTTTTTAATTTTATAATTAGAGCCAGACACAGATGCTTTAATATCAAAAATTGTTACATCGTCTCCTCTTCTAGCTTTTTGTAAAGCTTTTTTAGCTCTAGCATTTAAAGTTGTACCTGAACATGGAATTGCTACCTGACCTGGTACTTTTATCTTAAAACTTGATACGTTTAATTTTAAATCAAATAAGAAATCTGGCAAACCTGCTGCAATTCTTGTTTTTCCTGCACTAGACTTAGGCATAGGAACAGTACCATACTGACCTCTAACCATACCTACAGCTGGTGGAATATCCTTTACTCTAAATTTCTTTCTTGAAGTTACTTTTTTACCATCAGGTAAAGTTCCAGTAACGTTTATAGTCACTTCATTTCCTCCTCCTGGAGTCATCATGTAACTATCTCCTTTAACTCTACGTAATCCTTTTGCAGAAGCTGAAACCTTATTTGAAGGAACTCCAGGCATAGAAATTGTAATTGGGTTAGATAAACCACGGTATACAACATTCATTTTATCTGCAGAAATTACTGCTTCGTTAGGACGTGGGATAACCGAATAACCACCTTTGATTGGAATTTCAACTAAAGAATCATTTTCTTTAAAGAAAAAACTACCTTCAATAGATCTATCACCTACTCCACCAGCAGCACCATCTAATATAACTTGTCCTGCTTTAATTTTATCTTCTGGCCAATCTTTACCATTAATTACAACTTTTTCAGCTGTTAAATTAGGGTCATTTTTACCTAATACAATCTTACCAGATAATTGTTCACCAGGATAGTATGCATTTTTATCAAAAACTACCATTGCATCGTAGTTAGTCATAGAAACTGCACTTTCTAACTCTCCTCTTAATAAAGTTGATAAAGCATCTGATTCTGTTGCTTTAACATCTGCTTGAATTTGAGTTAACTTAGTTAATGAAGCAATTAAAGGAAACCCTTCGTAGTTATAATTTAACCAGTTTAACTGTAAACCTTCTCTATTTGTTACAGGATCTGTATCGAAACGAGATTTTACTACTGAAGCTATATCAGATTCTCCTAAAATCTCTAATGCAGATTTTCTGAATTCATCAATCTTAGAAACAAATTCTTTTCCTTTTGCAGTAATAGTGCCACCTTCAAAGAAATATGAATCTAAGAAGTCTGATTTATCCATTACTTGATAATCATTCTTGTCCTCTACATCCGCAGTCATTTTAGACTTTAAATCATCTACGTATGCATATAATTCATTTGCTTTAACTTTTAAAGCATCTGTTTTCTCTTTTGCTTCACCATATTGCTTAGCTTGCTCTGCAGCTTTTAACGCTAAACTTTGATAAGCTTTTTGGTTTTGCTCAGTTGCTCTTTGATTAGCATCTATAAGCTTTTCATTCATTAAACCAAAGGCAGCTAAAACTTCTTTACCCATACTCATTGCCATCATTGCAAGGAATACAAGGTACATTAAGTTAATCATCTTCTGCCTTGGTGACTGTTTACCTCCTGCCATACTATTAATTAGTTTTTAATGGTTAATAAAATTACTAATTATTTAGTAGCCATTGCAGAAAGCATTCCACCATATACTCCGTTTAACGAAGATAAGTTAGTTGCTAAAGATTGCATTTGCTCTTGTAAACGTTGAGAATTTTCAACCATAGCTGAATTTAACTCTGCTTGTTTAGAAGCGTTTTCAACCTGAGTTTGATATAAACTGTTTAAAGATGCCATTTGAGATGCAGCTTTAGACATTTGTTCGTTATAGCTATTAGTAGCTGAAATAGATTGAGATGCAGATGCTAATGGCTCAACAGCACCTTGAAAACTTTTAATACTATCACCTAAACTAGATACTAATTGAGCATCTAACTTAGCGTCTTTTAAAATATTATCTAACTTTTGAGATAATAAAGATTGAGCTTCTTCAGGAGTAGCTTCTTTAGTTTTCTTACCTCTTGCTGATGAAGCTGATGCGTCAGCTAATTCAGGGTAAACTTTTGTCCAATCTAATTCATCTTCTACTGGTTCGAATGCTGATAATGCGAATACTAATGCTTCAACTGTCATTCCAATTATTAACATTAGGTTTCCAAATGGCCAGTGCATAATTTTAAATAATGCTCCTGCAATTACGATAGCGGCTCCGAAACCGTAAGCCATGTTAAACGCTTTTTTAGTTGCTTTTGATTGTGCCATAATTTTTGATTTTTAATTAAGGGATTTATTAATATTTATTTATGATTTTTCTTGTTTGTCTAATTCTTCTTAGTTCCTAAATAGTCTTGTACAGTTCTGAATCCAATATAACTTCTAGCTGTATCTGCATATTCCCAATCACGAGAACCTACTTCTAAGAAATAAGCTACATCTTTCCAAGAACCTCCACGTACAATTTTACGTTGATTTTCTCTATTTTCTACATTTGGATTCATTGTAGACCCCATGTAGTAAGACATTTGATTATAAGCTGTATTTGTCCATTCTGCTACGTTTCCTGCCATATTATATAATCCAAAACCATTAGGATTGTATGACATTGCTTCAACTGTATACAAGGCGCCATCAGCAGCATAATCTCCACGTACAGGCTTAAAGTTTGCTAAGAAACAACCTCTATCACTTGTGGTACTTGGGCCTCCCCATGGATATTTAGCATAATCTAAACCACCACGAGCTGCGTATTCCCATTCTGCTTCGGTTGGCAATCTAAATGCTGACACTAAACCTAAACCTTTACGAGTTCTTTGATACGCATTTTTCTTCTTGGTTCTCCAGTGACAAAAAGCTCTTGCTTGTTTCCAACTTACACCAACTACTGGATACTCATCATAAGCTTGGTGAGCAAAGTACTCTTGATGCATTGGATCATTATATGAATAATTAAAGTCTTTAATCCAAACTGTAGTATCTGGGTAAACGTTTAACACTTCACTTTTTAAGAAATCCTTCCTATTTTTTCCTGTACGAGCTGCTTCCTCATTATCAAACCAGTAATACCTGTAGTTTAACAACTTTGTATTAAAAGTTCTTATACCGTTTAAAGCTTCATCTTTTTTGATATATAGAGAATCCATTACTTCTACATAATCTGCATCAGGAAATTCTTCTCTATCCCAAATAATTTCTTCTTCCCAATTTAAAGGTCTTAAAGAATCCATACCTTCTGACAACTCATAATAGTTTTCTCTCATGTATTTATCATAAGCAGACTCTTTAACAGTATCGTTAGACGCAAAAGCATATAATTGAATCCCTTGCGGTTTAGAGTTACCTCCTGCAGCTGGATCTCCATTAACACCAGACACAAATTCTGCCTGATAGGCAAGCTTTGTTCTAGTTACGGAATCACGAACCCAAAAAACAAAAGATTTATATTCACTATTAGTAACTTCTGTTTCATCCATATAAAAGGGTTGAACAGTAACTGTTCTTGTTGGAGCATTCATTGCACCTAATGGATCTTCATCTTGTTTACCCATCGTAAACGACCCTCCTTTAATGTAAACCATTCCGTATGGTTTTTCTGCAAACCATTTTCTCTTTGATTTCACTCCTACTAACTCTCCTCTGTCGCCGTTGGAACCACAACTGTAAACGATCGCCACCAATAGTGTAAGTAATACTACTTTCTTCATATTTTTTTTCTTAAAAAGCTCGTAACTTTTAAATTAATTTCTTTCTAATTAAGTAACTATATCTGAAACTACGAACTACAAATATAAATTATTTATGTTAGCTTTTGTAATGCTTTATACCATCTATCTGGAATTTTTTGTTCCAATGCTCTCATATAATCTTGATACGCACATGGTATTAACGCATGTCTTTTGTATTTATTATCTGTAATTAAATTTATTTCCATCCACCAGCGCCCACTTTTATCACTTTTATAAAAATTTATTGGGTCGTCATCTTCTAGAACCACACTAAATTTTTGATAACTTTCTTTGGTAGCATATGGGTAATCATTTGCTCTTTGATTTACACCCTCTATAAAGTACCATATAGTTTGTGCTATTAAATGTGCTGTTTGATTATTAACATCATACCTTGGATTGTATTCATAAACACCAAATGATGTCACTTTATCACTTATTCCTGCATAGCGAGCTACTGCACATAACTCCTCTCCATAAAACCCATTAGGTGATGTATTGTTGTTAGCAGGCGCTTCACTTTGCCTTACGCTTCCAATATCAATACTAACAATATCTGCATCCCTCATGATAGGCTCCACTAATTCAAGGTTTTTAACCTCACCTAATCTATAAGCATCAAAATACAGTTTGTGTAGCAATTCTATTTCTTCCTGAGGATTAAAATAAGTTTGATAGCCAATATTACTGTAATTAAATAAATTATTAGGCTTTTGCATAATAATTTTATTTAAAAAAGATTTTGATGTTAATTCATCACTCAATAACCCAATATCAAAGCGACTATCAACTGACACTAAATTTACGGTTTGCTCTAAAACATCATATGCTCTATAATTGGCATAGGTTATATCTTGACCTCCACCTATAACGATAGGCAGTATATTAAGTTTTAAAAGCTCACTAATTGTATTTGAAACTGCAAAGTAAGTGTCTTCAACAGTATTTCCAGGCTCTATATTACCTATATCAGCTATTTGAGTTGACCAATTACCAGGAAATAGACCATAAAGTTTTTCACGAATTGCAGATAAGTTCTCACCACAACCCTCGTTATCAATAGAATTCCTTCCTTCTTTAACTCCTAAAATTGCCAAAGCAACACCATCCAACTCTGGAAACCCAGATTGGTCCGTGTAGATACGAACTGTTTTTCCAAAACAGTTATCGGACTGAAACGTTATGTTTTCAGCCACTCGGCCGTTAATAGGTGATAAAAAATCTTGATTCATTATTGGGGATTATGAATGAACGCAATATATAAATTTATTTCTTTTTTGTTGTTTTTTTTCTGGTTGTTTTTTTCTTTGGTGTTTTTTCATCAATCATTTTCACAGCCTCTTCTTTCGTAAGTTTTTCTATTTCTGTGGTTTTAGGCAACTCTACTTTAATCTTACCCTTAATCACATTAAACCTACCCCATCTTGCTTTTTCAACTCTAACACCAACATCTTCCCAGTTATGGATTACCTTTTCTCGCTCTTTTTTCTTTTTATCTTCTATAAGCTCTTCAATATCTTGTTGAGACAGATTATCAAAATCGTACTTTTTATTTACGTTGATAAATATTCCGTTCCATTTTAAAAAAGGCCCAAATCTTCCCACTCCTTTTTGCACAGGTAAATCCTCATAATGTGCTATTGGCGCATCTGCTTTTCTTTTAGCTTCTATGAGCTCGATGGCTCTATCTAAATCAACAGACATTGGATTCTCATTTTTATCAAGAGAAACATACATAGAGTCAAACTTAACAAATGGCCCATATCTTCCATTTGAAACTACAACCTCTGTACCTTCATACTCTCCAACTGTTTTAGGAAGCTTAAACAAATCCATCGCTTCTTCATAAGTGATGGTTGACATATTTTGATCTCCTTGCAAACTTGCAAACTTTGGTTTTTCGTCATCTGTAACCTCACCTATCTGAATCATTGCTCCATACCTACCTAAACGCACATATACATTTTTACCAGATTCTGGATCTACCCCAAGTAAGCGCTGTCCGCTTGCTCTTTCTGCATTTTCTTCAACATCTTTTACTGTAGGATGAAAATCTTTGTAAAAATCTTTAATAATTGCGGTCCAATCTTCTTTACCCTCTGCAATTTCATCAAAATCTGATTCTACTTTTGCAGTAAAACCATAATCTAAAATATTTGAAAAATTCTCAACTAAAAAGTCGTTTACAATATTTCCAATATCTGTAGGCATTAGCTTTCCTTTATCAGCTCCTACCTTTTCTGTTAGTTGTTTTTCAGAAACCGAAGCGTCTTTTAAAACTAACTGTGCATAATTTCTTTCGGTACCTTCAGCAGTTCCTTTTTCTACATAACCTCTTCTTTGAACTGTTGAAATGGTTGGCGCATATGTTGATGGACGACCAATTCCAAGTTCTTCTAGTCGTTTTACTAAAGATGCTTCTGTAAATCTTGCTGGTGGTCTTGTATATCTTTCAGTAGCAGTTATAAATTCATTATTTAAATTTTCTCCTACTTTCATTTTCGGTAACATTCCATCTTGCTCTACATCTTCATCATCTGTACCTTCTAGATAAACCTTTAAAAAGCCTTCAAATGTAATTACCTCCCCGTTTGCAGAAAAACGTTGCTTATTTTTATCGTTACTAATTTTTAAGCTTGTTCTTTCTAATTGGGCATCGCTCATTTGAGAAGCTAAGGTTCGCTTCCAAATTAAACTGTATAATCTATTCTGATCATAATCAACAGAAATTTCATGCTGTCCCATATTAGTAGGGCGAATGGCCTCGTGAGCCTCTTGAGCCCCTTTTGCCTTTGTAGCGTAATTTCTTGGCTTACTGTACTCTTTACCATATGATTTTGTAATTTCTTCTTCTGCAGCTTGTTTTGCTTCATTAGATAAATTTACACTATCTGTTCTCATGTAAGTAATCAAACCGGCCTCATATAAGCGCTGAGCAACCATCATTGTTTTTGCTACAGGAAAACCAAGTTTTCTAGAAGCCTCCTGTTGTAGTGTGGATGTAGTAAACGGTGCTGCTGGTGACTTTTTTGCAGGCTTAGTTTGTAAGTCATCAACTTTGAAAGATGCCGACAAACATGAGCTTAAAAACTTTTCTGCCTCTTCTTTTGTTTCAAAATTCTTTGGCAACTTAGCTTTAAATGATTTACCATCTTCATTAACAAACTCTGCATCTACCCTGTATGATGCTATTGGTGTGAAGTTTTCTATTTCACGTTCACGCTCTACTATTAAACGTACTGCCACAGATTGCACTCTACCTGCCGATAAACCTGCCTTAACTTTTCTCCATAAAACAGGAGATAATTCGTAACCAACAATTCTATCTAAAACTCTACGTGCTTGTTGAGCATCTACTAAATTATAATTAATTGTACGCGGATTCTCTATGGCTTTTAAAATAGCATTTTTAGTAATTGAGTTAAAAACAATTCTTTTCGTGTTTTCTTTAGTAAGTTTTAATTGTTCAGCCAAATGCCATGCTATAGCTTCTCCCTCTCGATCCTCATCGGAAGCTAACCAAACAGTTTCTGCTTTTTTTGCTAAGTCTTTTAATTTTTTAACAACTGCTTTTTTATCAGAAGAAACAATATATTTTGGTTTAAAATCTTTCTCAACATCAACTCCCAACTCTTTAGAAGGCAAGTCTGCAATATGCCCAAAGCTTGACTCTACCTGATAATCTTTACCAAGAAATTTTTCTATTGTCTTTGCTTTTGCTGGTGACTCAACTATCACTAAATTCTTTGCCATGTACGTATCAATTAACTAATTTACCGCCTAAATTAGGCGATTTTACACTGCAAAAGTAGAGAGTTTTTTTTTATTGAAACTCTTTTTGAAAGAATTAACTTCAATTTAAAGTAAATTTTACCTGTTAATTTTATGACAATTTGTCATTGTATATCATTTTTGGTTGTATCTTTGCGGACTATTTAGAGTGATTTTACGAATATGGAACAGACTGAAAAAGTTATAGACGAAAAGAAACAAGGAAAACCTTTATTAACAGAGGTCAAGGAAGGTAATACCAAAAAACTTTTTATAGAAAGTTATGGTTGCCAAATGAATATGAACGATAGCGAAATTGTTGCTTCTATTTTATCTGATAATGGTTTTAACACTACATCAAATATTAACGAGGCCGACCTAGTTTTAGTTAACACTTGTTCAATTCGTGAAAAAGCAGAACAAACAGTTCGAAACAGACTGCAAAAATACAATCATGCAAAAAAGCACAATCCAACCATGAAAGTAGGTGTGTTAGGTTGTATGGCAGAACGTTTAAAAGCTAAGTTTTTAGAAGAAGAAAAAATAGTTGACTTGGTGGTTGGGCCAGATGCTTACAGGGATTTACCTAACTTAGTGGAAGAAGTTGAAGCAGGAAGAGATGCGGTAAATGTTATTTTATCCAAAGAAGAAACCTATGCAGACGTTTCTCCTGTACGTTTAAACTCAAACGGAGTTTCTGCATTTGTGTCTATTACCCGCGGATGTGATAATATGTGTACTTTTTGTGTAGTACCATTTACACGTGGCCGTGAACGTAGCCGTGATCCGCAAAGTATTATCGAAGAAATAAGATCTATGCAAGAAAAGAATTTTAAAGAAATTACTTTGCTTGGTCAAAACGTAGATTCATATTTATGGTATGGAGGCGGATTAAAAAAAGATTTTAAAAACGCTTCAGAAATGGCCAAAGCTACTGCTGTAGATTTTGCACAATTATTAGATATGTGTGCTACAGAGTTTCCAAAAATGCGTTTTCGTTTTTCTACTTCTAATCCTCAAGACATGACATTAGATGTAATTCATGTAATGGCAAAACATAAAAACATTTGTAAATACATTCACTTACCAGTTCAAAGTGGAAGTAATAACATGTTAAAAGCCATGAACCGTTTACATACTCGTGAGGAATATATAGAATTAGTAGAAAACATCTATAAAATTATTCCAGAAATGAACTTAAGTCAAGATATGATTGCTGGTTTCTGTGGTGAAACAGAAGAAGACCATCAAGATACTTTAGACCTAATGGAAAAAGTAAAATATAGCTTTGGATTTATGTTTGCTTACTCTGAAAGACCTGGAACATTGGCTGCTAAAAAAATGGAAGATGATGTACCTTTAGCAGTTAAAAAACGTCGTTTACAAGAAATTATCAACTTACAACAAGAGCATAGTTTATTTAGAGCTAAAGAACATGTTGGTAAAATTCAAGAAGTTTTAATCGAAGGAACTTCTAAGAAAAATGAAAATGAGTGGAAAGGAAGAAACACACAAAACACTGTAGTTGTTTTTCCTAAAGAACATTATAAAATGGGAGATTTTGTGAATGTAAAAATTGAAGATTGTACTTCAACCACTTTAAAAGGTACCGCCGTAGGGTACTCTGATAATAACTAATATTTGAAAAGGGAAAGAGCAACGTAAAGCTTTACCTGTCTCTTTCTCTTTTCTTTTAGGCTATAAAAAAAGATATGGAAAACTTACAAGCAGTTAAACAGCGCTTCGGAATTATTGGTAACGACATTCAACTCAACAGAGCTATTGAAAAAGCTGTGAGAGTTGCTCCTACAGACATTTCTGTACTAGTTACTGGTGAAAGTGGTGTTGGTAAAGAAAGTATTCCTAAAATAATTCATCAATTATCTCACAGAAAACACGCAAAATATATTGCCGTAAACTGTGGAGCTATCCCAGAAGGAACTATTGATAGTGAACTTTTTGGACACGAAAAGGGTGCATTTACAGGAGCAACACAAACCCGTAAAGGTTACTTTGAAGTTGCTGATGGCGGAACCATTTTTTTAGACGAGGTTGGTGAGTTGCCATTAACTACACAAGTACGTTTATTACGCGTTTTAGAAAATGGTGAGTTTATAAAAGTTGGTTCTTCTCAAGTACAAAAAACAAATGTTAGAATTGTTGCTGCTACTAATGTTAACATGCAAGAGGCTATCAACAAAAATAAATTTAGAGAAGATTTATATTATCGATTAAGTACTATAGAAATATCACTACCTCCATTACGTGAACGAGGAGAAGATATTCATTTACTATTTCGAAAATTTGCTTCGGACTTTGCTCAAAAAAATAGATTTCCAGCCATCCGATTAGATGATAATGCTGCTAAAATGCTATTAGGCTACCGTTTCCCAGGAAACATTCGTCAATTAAAAAATATTGCCGAACAAGTTTCAATTATGGAAGAAAACAGGCTAATCTCAGCAGAAATTTTAAGCAATTATTTACCAAGTTACAGTCCGAACTTGCCAGCAATTGTTGGAGGAAGCAATAACAATCAACATGATTTTGCTACAGAAAGAGATATTATGTACAAAATTTTGTTTGACATGCGTAATGATATTAATGATTTAAAAAAATTAACCTTAGATTTAATGCAAACTGGAAGTATTAAAGAGGTTAAAGAAGAAAACAGTCATTTAATTCAACGTATTTACGAAGATCAAGAACAACTACACCATGATATAGAAGTTGTTCCTATTCCTAAAACAGAAAGTACATCTACTTATGATTTTGCTGAAACTATAGAAGAAGATGAAAGCTTATCATTACAAGACAAAGAGATTGAAATGATAAAAAAATCTTTAGAAAAAAATAACGGTAAGCGTAAATTAGCTGCAAAAGAATTAGGTATCTCTGAAAGAACCCTATACAGAAAAATTAAACAATACGAGTTATAATCAATTTGTTACATTTACTTCATGCAAAAAATTAAACACATACTTGTTTTATTAGTAACCTTAACAACCATTATTAGTTGTGGTGTATACTCTTTTACAGGAGGAGATACTGGTGATGCTAAAACAATTCAAGTAGATTTTTTTCCGAATCAGGCCCCTTTAATTGAGCCTTCTCTAAGTCAACGTTTTACTCAAGATTTACAAGATTTATTTACACGTCAAACTAATTTAACACTAGTTAATAATAGTGGTGATTTACATTTTGAAGGAGAAATTGTTGACTATCGAATTACGCCAATGAGTGCAACCTCTAATCAAACAGCTGCTCAAAACAGGCTTACTATTACGGTAAATGTAAGATTTACAAATAAGTTAGTAGAGAAAGACAATTTTGAAAAAAGATTTTCTTTTTATTTTGATTATGCCGCATCTCAACAGCTTACAGGCGCTGTTTTAGATTCTGCTTTTGATGAAATTATTGAACGTATAACACAAGATATCTTTAACGCTTCGGTTGCAAAATGGTAAAATCAGATTTTTTACATACCATAACTAATCCATTAACCGTTACCTCGCAACAAGCCAAAGAAATCAAATTGGTTATTGATGCACATCCGTATTTTCAAGCTGCAAGAGCTGTATATCTTAAGTATTTACAGCAGCAAGCTAGTTTTAAATACAACAATGAGCTAAAAGCTACGGCCGCTTACACTACCGACAGATCTGTACTTTTTAATTTTATTACAAATAATGATTTCTCTAAAGTAAGTACCTCTAATGAAAAAGAAAATAGTGTAGCAGATAATAATGAAATTATTGTTTCTGAAGAAGAAAAAGCAAGTATCGATCTAGAAATAGGTAAACCAATTCCTTTTACAAAATCAGAAACACATTCATTTAACCAATGGCTTCAGTTAGCTACTACTGCAAGTCCCATCATCAGAAGTGAAAATGAAGAGAAACCTGAAGAAAAATCTGAAAAAGATAAAATAATAGAACGTTTTATAGCAAGTAATCCTAAAATTGCACCTGTTAGTAAAACTGCCCCTTTAAAGCCACTAGAAACGAGTGCTAAACCTCAGTTAATGACAGAAACTTTAGCCAAAGTTTACTTAGAACAAAAGAAATATGACAGTGCTGTAAAAGCATACGAAATTTTAAGTTTGAAATATCCAGAAAAAAGTAGTTTCTTTGCAGACCAGATTAAAAGAATTCAAATTTTACAAAATATAAAATAATGACAACCTATAACTTACTTTTAGTTTTAATATTGATAGTGGCAGTAGCACTAATTTTAATTGTAATGGTTCAAAATCCTAAAGGAGGAGGATTGTCTTCAACATTTGGCGGTGGTGGTCAAAACATTGGTGGTGTACAAAACACCAACAACTTTTTAGATAAAACTACTTGGACGTTAGCTATTGCTATGTTTGCTTTAATTTTAATATCAAACTTTGCTATTCCAAGAGGAAATGGCGCTAACGCACCTCAATTAGAAGAAACATTAGATGGTATTGAAGCAACTACCACTACTCCTGCTGAAACTACTACAGAAACAGCTACTGATTCTGTTCAATAGTCTTTCAGAAAAAAATATTTTAAAATGCCAACGTAAATGACACGTTGGCATTTTTTTTTATCACTAGAAAACAAGGTAAATCAATCTCCGAAAAAATGTCAGTTTTTAGTAGTTGGCATAATTTCTGAAAACATATAAACTGTTTAAAAAAATAGACTAATCATAAATTTTATAATAAAAAAATGGGATTAAACATTAAACCTTTAGCAGATAGAGTTCTAGTAGAACCAGCTGCAGCAGAAACTACTACAGCTTCAGGAATTATTATACCTGATAACGCAAAAGAAAAGCCACAAAAAGGAACTGTTGTTGCCGTTGGTAACGGTAAAAAAGACGAACCTTTAACGGTTCAAGTTGGCGATACTGTATTATATGGTAAATATTCTGGAACAGAATTAAAATTAGAAGGTACTGATTATTTAATGATGAGAGAGTCTGATATTTTAGCGATCATCTAAATCAATTAATGTAACAAACAATTCACCAATTTGTTTCAATGTTTATTATAAAATGAAACACTGAAACCCTAAAACTTAATAAAATGGCAAAAGATATAAAATTTGATATTGAAGCTCGCGACGGATTAAAACGTGGTGTAGATGCATTAGCAAATGCTGTAAAAGTAACTTTAGGACCAAAGGGTCGTAATGTAATTATTTCTAAATCTTTTGGAGCTCCTCATGTAACTAAAGATGGAGTTTCTGTAGCAAAAGAAGTAGAATTAGAAGATGCTCTTGAAAACATGGGAGCACAAATGGTAAAAGAAGTTGCTTCTAAAACTAACGATTTAGCTGGTGATGGTACAACAACTGCTACCGTTTTAGCACAAGCAATCGTTAAGGAAGGATTAAAAAACGTTGCTGCTGGAGCAAATCCAATGGATTTAAAAAGAGGAATTGACAAGGCTGTAGCAGCTTTAACTGAAGATTTAGCTAAGCAAGCTAAAGAAGTTGGTGATTCTTCAGAAAAAATTCAACAAGTTGCTTCTATTTCAGCAAATAATGACAAAGTAATTGGTGATTTAATCGCTACTGCTTTTGGAAAAGTTGGTAAAGAAGGAGTTATTACTGTTGAAGAAGCAAAAGGAACAGATACGTATGTGGATGTTGTAGAAGGAATGCAATTTGATAGAGGTTATTTATCTCCTTACTTTGTAACAAATGCTGATAAAATGATCGCTGAGTTAGAAAACCCATACATCTTATTATTTGATAAGAAGATTTCTAACTTACAAGAGATTTTACCAATTTTAGAACCAGTAGCGCAATCTGGTCGTCCATTATTAATTATTGCTGAAGATGTAGACGGACAAGCGTTAGCTACTTTAGTTGTAAACAAATTAAGAGGTGGATTAAAAATCGCTGCTGTTAAAGCGCCTGGATTTGGCGATAGAAGAAAAGCAATGTTAGAAGACATCGCTATTTTAACTGGTGGTACTGTAATTTCTGAAGAAAGAGGTTTCTCTTTAGAAAACGCAACTTTAGATTTATTAGGAACTGCTGAAACAGTAACTATTGATAAAGACAATACAACTGTTGTTAACGGTGCTGGTGACGAAGAGCAAATTAAAGCTCGTGTTAACCAAATAAAAGCACAAATTGAAACTACCACTTCTGACTACGACCGTGAGAAATTACAAGAGCGTTTAGCTAAATTAGCAGGTGGTGTTGCTGTATTATACGTTGGTGCTGCTTCTGAAGTAGAAATGAAAGAAAAGAAAGACCGTGTAGATGATGCTTTACACGCTACTCGTGCTGCTGTTGAAGAAGGTATAGTTGCCGGTGGTGGTGTAGCTTTAGTACGTGCTAAAAAAGTATTAGAAACATTAACTTCTGACAATTTAGACGAAACTACAGGTATTCAAATAGTAAACAAAGCTATTGAAGCTCCATTAAGAACTATTGTTGAGAATGCTGGTGGAGAAGGTTCAGTTGTAATTAACAAAGTATTAGAAGGTGCTACTAACTTTGGATACGATGCAAAAACTGAGCAGTATGTAGATATGTTAGAAGCGGGTATTATCGACCCTAAAAAAGTAACCCGTGTTGCATTAGAAAATGCAGCTTCTGTATCAGGCATGATTTTAACTACTGAATGTGCTTTAGTAGATATTAAAGAAGAAGGACCAGCTGGTGGTGGAATGCCTCCAATGGGTGGTGGAATGCCAGGAATGATGTAAAATTCACAGAATTAACATAAATTTTTAATGAGACTGAGTGAAAATTCAGTCTCATTTTTTTTGAATTCTTGAAAAAAACATACCTAAAATTACAGTTCTATTAAAACTATGATAAAATCTTAGAAGTTCAACCATTTATTTTTATTTAGACAAGGTAAAAACACTGGCTTCTTCTAGATTAATATGTATATTTGACGGATTTTAAAATCCTTAAATTAAAAAGGGAGAGTTTAAAATGATATTAGATCAATTAGTAGATAAAAACACAAACTATAAAGAAGATAAACATTCAGAGTCTCCCGTCCGAAGCATTGTAAAATCTGTTAGTTGGCGCTTACTCGGCACCATAGATACCATAACCATATCATGGTTTATTACTGGACAAATTAACACTGCTTTATCAATTGGAGGTATAGAATTAATATCAAAAATGATTCTTTATTTTTTTCATGAACGAATTTGGAACAACATAAAATGGGGCAGAAAATGAACTTAGAAACAATAAACAAAGAACTTCAGCATAAAACACCTCAAGAAATTGTTGAATGGGCATTATCAAATGCTAAAAAACCTGTGATCACAACAAATTTCAGACCATACGAAGCAGCAATCTTGCATTTGGTTACTCAACAAAATGAGGATATTAAAGTTATATGGTGTGACACTGGTTATAATACACCACATACTTATAAACATGCAGAAGCCGTAATTCATCAATTACAATTAAATGTGCAGTTATATGTTCCAAAACAAACGGTAGCACATAGAAATATTACACTTGGATTACCAACTATTGACGATCCTAAGCATGCTTTATTTACAGATCAAGTTAAACTAGAGCCTTTTAGTAGAGCTATGGCTGAGCACCAACCGGATGTTTGGTTTACAAACCTTAGAAAAGGACAAACGGCTTTTAGAAATAGTATTGATATCGTATCTAAAAGTAAAGATGGCATTTTAAAAGTGAGTCCTTTTTATAATTGGACTGATGAAGATTTAGACACCTATCTTTCCGATAATGATTTACCCAACGAATTTAAATATTTTGATCCAACAAAAGTAGAAAACAACAGAGAATGTGGATTACATGCTTAAAAACTAAATTATGAATAACGATATATTGAGAGTAGGAACCTTAGAAAGTGAAGCAATATATATATTTCGCGAAGTAGTAGCACAGTTTGAAAAACCTGTTTTATTATTTTCTGGAGGAAAAGACAGTATTACCCTAGTAAGGTTAGCTCAAAAGGCTTTTTACCCTGCTAAAATACCTTTTCCTTTAATGCACATTGACACCGGACATAATTTTCCTGAAACTATAGATTTTAGAGATCGATTAGTAAAAGAACTCGGAGTTGAACTTATTGTTAGAAATGTACAAGACAATATAGACGCTGGTAAAGTTAAAGAAGAAACGGGTAAATACGCGAGTAGAAATATGCTACAAACAGAAACTCTACTTGATGCTATTGAAGAATTTGGCTTTGACGCTTGTATTGGTGGTGCTAGAAGAGATGAAGAAAAAGCTAGAGCAAAAGAGCGTATTTTTTCTGTAAGAGATGATTTTGGGCAGTGGGATGAAAAAAATCAACGTCCAGAGCTATTTGATATGTTAAACGGACGTATTGATTTAGGTCAAAATGTACGTGTATTTCCAATTTCTAACTGGACAGAGTTAGATGTTTGGTCGTACATTCAAAAAGAAAACATTGAAATTCCATCTATTTACTTTGCTCATAAAAGAGAAACTTTTGTAAGAGACGGTTTAATCTGGTCTGTAAACGACGATGTTGTTTACCGTGATGAGGAAGAAAAAGTTGAAGAGCGTATGGTACGCTTTAGAACCGTTGGTGATATGAGTTGCACTGCCGCTGTGTTAAGCAACGCAATAGATATTAACGCTGTTGTTAATGAAATTAAAGCATCAACAATTTCAGAAAGAGGAGCTCGTATTGATGATAAAAGATCAGAGGCTGCCATGGAAAAACGTAAACAACAAGGGTATTTTTAAAATTTTCTTTTGAAAATTTCGCTTTAGGGTACATGCTTAAAGCTTAAAACAAATTAAGAATTAAAAAATAGCCAATAGCAAATAGCTTAAGGCTTACAGCATAAAAACATGAACGTACTAAAAATAGCAACCGCTGGAAGCGTAGATGACGGAAAAAGTACATTAATTGGTAGGATTTTATATGATACCAAATCTTTAACAGACGATAAATTACAAGAAATAGAAGATAAAAGTAAGCAACGTGGTTTTGATTATTTAGATTTTTCTTTAGCTACAGACGGTCTGGTTGCCGAGCGTGAACAAGGAATTACTATTGACGTTGCTCATATTTATTTTTCAACCAATACTACAAGTTTTATAATTGCAGATACACCAGGCCATGTTGAATATACGCGTAATATGGTTACCGGTGCCTCTACCTCTCAAGCTTCTATTATTTTGATAGATGCCAGAAACGGTGTGGTTGAACAAACTTACAGACACTTTTTTATCAACAATCTTTTACGTGTTAAAAATATTGTTGTAGCAGTAAACAAAATGGATTTAGTAGATTATTCTGAAGAAAAATTCATTAGCATAAAAAATGAAATACTTGCTTTGGCTGAAAAAAGTGATTATAAAGACCAAAATATCCATTTTGTACCTATTTCTGCGCTTCATGGGGATAATGTAGTAGCTACTTCTAAAAACATTAATTGGTATACTGGAAAAAGCTTACTAGACTATTTAGAAGCCATTGAAGTTAGTGATCAAAAAACTGCCCAGGCTCGTTTTCCTGTTCAAACGGTTATAAGACCTAAAACTGAAGAATATCATGATTATAGAGGATACGCAGGTAAATTGTATGGTGGCGACTTAAGTGTTGGAGATGATGTTATAATTTTACCTTCTGAAACTTCATCTAAAGTAAAATCAATTGAATTTTTTAATGGAAGTTTTACTACTGCTAAAAGTGGAAGCTCTATAACTGTTACTTTAGAAGATGATGTAAATGTAAGCCGTGGTGATATGATTGTTAAAAACGGACAACAACCAAATATTACCAAACAAATAGAAGCTACTATTTGTTGGATGGACAAAACACCATTACAGGCTTTTAATAAATACTATATTAAGCATGGTATAAATGATGCTCAAGCTAAAATTACTAGTTTAACTTCTTTAATTCATACCGATTTCTCTGGTAAAGAAGAAAATCCGAGTGAACTAACTTTAAATGAAATTGGAGAAATCACCTTAAAAACTAGTAAACCATTATTTGTTGATAGTTATCAGAACAATAAATCTAATGGTGCATTTATACTTATAGATGCTAAAACTAACAACACTGCGGGTGTTGGTTTTATAAAATAAAAAAACTCCCAAGCTTTCACTTGGGAGTTTTTTTTAATCTTTCTTTTGATGATCTTTTAAAATCTCTTCATCTCTATATTTACAACACCCGTGTAAATTGTCATAAGCATCTTGAGGCGCTTTTGCGAGTTCATTATCATGCCCAACATTAGCTACGTTAGTACAAAGGGTTTGCTTATTGGTTTTACGTTCATCCATTATAACGGTAAGCTGATGAGAGCTTACATCCCAATTAGCAAACTTTACTCCTTTTGTGTTTAGTGCAGCTTTTTCTATTCTACTTTTACACATCATACAAACGCCGTTAACTTCAACAGCAACTTTGGCATTTTTTTTCTTTTTTTGAGCTTGTGCAGTTACTATGGTTAGCACTATTACTAAAATTGTGACTATTTTTTTCATACGTATTAAATTTTATTTTTTCTAAGGTTTTGAAAATGTTATACTATACTTTATTAATCAATGTTAAATCGGAAACCAGCGTAATATCCACTTCCAAATATTGGAGCATATATAATAGTACTATCAAAATTGGTTCCAAATGGATTATCAGCTCCTAAAATAGGATTCACCTGTTTGTAGTTTGTAATATTTTCACCTCCTACATACACTTCAAATTTATTAGAAAACACTTTTGTTACTTGTGCATTTAATAAACTGTATGTTGGTGCATTTGAAGGTAATTGATACGCCTCTGGATTACTACTTGTATTAGGTAATCTTTGCTCTCCGTTAAAATTATATGTTACATCAAATCTCCAATGACCTTCTCTAGCTTCCTGTTTGGTATCATAAGAAACATTGGCAAAAAATCTATTTTGAGGTTGTAGTGGTTTAGATAAATTTCCAGAAGCATAGTCTGTAGAAACATCAAAATATTTATATGCTGTTCTTATATTTAAACGCTTAACAGGTTCATAATTTATCTCTACCTGGAAACTATTGGCAATACTACTTCCATTTAAATTATAAAATGAAATTTGTTGTGGATTCTCCCAATCTACTACAATTTGATTATCGAAGTTAGTTTGGTAAAAATCAAAAGTGATATCACCTTTTCTTTGAAACAAATTAAACCCTTGTAAATATGAAACTCCATAATTCCAAGCTGTTTCTGGGTTTAAACCATAAATATTTCCACCTTCATTATTAATTATGATATTTCTTGATGAAGCGAACAACTGTTGATTTTCGGCAAATATATTGGCACTTCTTTTACCTCTTCCAACAGAAGCTCTCAACACTCCTTTTTCCCAAGGAACATAACGTGCGTGTAAGCGTGGAGTTAAAAAAGTACCAAGTAGATTATGATGATCTAAACGCAAACCTGCTGTTAAACTAAAATTATCATTATTGTCATGCGCGTATTCAAAAAAAGCTCCTATGCTATTCTCTGACCTTCTAAAATTATCATTTACCACATATTCATCATAATTATCATGAGTAAAACTTACTCCTGTTTTAAATTTATGTCGAGTATCTCCAATAATAGAATTAAAAATAAAATTAGAATAAACACTCTGATGCTGAATATTATATGTTCTTAATCCGAAATAAGAATCTTGATCGTGATTACTGTAGGCTAATTGTAAACCCATGCTTTGAAAAGGCATCTCAGGAAAAACATAACCTAATTTTACTGAAGTATCTATACGTTCTGTATTTATCTCACTTCCCCAAGCGTTTGTAGTTCCTTTATCTTGAAATGGATTAAAATTAATCTGACCAGTTTGTTTAGCATCATTTAAATATCGAATATTTAAAAAACTAACCCAACCCGTTTCATTATTGGCATACTGCCACCTGTTCATAACGTTTATTTGTTCTGCTAGCGGCATATCTAAAAAAGAATCGTTATTATTATCAAACTTCTCACCCCTATAATTTCCATGAACATATAGACCTGTTTGCCATTTTTCAGAAAGCTTTTTATTTAAATGCGTATTAATTTCGTAACGACCATTTAAATTTCCGTAACCATTAACAAATAGTTTATCATCTGTTAAAGGTTTTACTAATTCAGCGTTAATTTGTCCAGAAATACTTTCGTAGCCATTTACAACACTTCCTGCTCCCTTAGTAATTTGTATACTCTCTATCCAAGTACCAGGTGTAAATGTTAATCCATATACTTGAGAAGCACCTCTAACCATCTGTATATTTTCTTGTGCAATCATTAAATAAGGACTATTTAAACCTAACATTTGAATTTGCTTAGTTCCTGTTAAAGCATCAGAGAAATTGACATCTATAGATGGATTAGTTTCAAAGCTTTCAGCTAAATTACAACACGCTGCTTTTAGCAATTCATCACTATTTACAGTGAATACATTTTGAGTTTGTAAATATGATTTTGCTGTTGCCTTCTTTTGAACTGTTACTGCCACTTCATCTAAAGTTGTGTTTTCAGTAATAAAATGATGAATTGGCTTTAAATCATTAATTTCTAAAGTATCAGTCTTATATCCCACAAAACTGACTACTAATTTTTTATACGTTGGTTTATAAGGAAGCTCAAACCATCCCTTTTCATTGGTTGTAGTTCCTACAGAAGTGTTTAACCAATATACATTAGCTCCCATAACTCCCAAATTATCTTTAGGGTTATTTTTATCCATTATCATTCCCCTAAAGGTTTGTTGTGCAAACACTTGCACAGTAAACAGTGCTAAAGCACTGAATAAAATATTTTTTATCATTGTTAATTGTTATTTATCATTGTTAATAAACATCCTGTTTTATAGACTATGTAGTCTTGTAAAGGATGTGAATCATATGATAAATACCTCGTGAAGCAACTGAATATCAGTAATTATTGGAGGTGAGGAATAATATTTGTGAGGAATTATTTGTTGTGATAAATCAACAAATAAATTTGCATAGCTTAAATTAAAAGCTAAAATAAACTGTTGCTGTTCTAGCTCAAATTTTTTATTTTTTTGAAGTTGTAGTTCATCCTGAATTTTTATTTTTTGAACTTCATCTTTACAACAACCTTTCTGTTTAATAATTTCTGGTGAATCACAATCGTCGACATCCAAAGCTGGATTACAACCTTTTGTTTTTCCAAAATAGGAAACATCTACTAAAAAATCACCACAAAAATGCTTCTCAATCGTTAATGAAAACGTTGAGAGAAACACCAAAAATGCTATGGTTATAGATGCTATTTTAGTTATGTATTGTTTCATATTGGGGATACAAAAATACAAAATTTGTAAATATGATAGTGTTAAATTTTTCTTTCTACCACGTAATCAATCATTTGCAATAATGATTTTTTATAATCAGAGTCTGGGTAATTCTCTAAAATTGCAACTGCCTTATCTTTATAACTATACATTATTTTTTCTGCATAAGTTAAGCCTCCACTTTCTTTGACAAAAGCTATAACTTCTTTCACACGTTTTTTATTGGTATTGTAGTTTTTTACAGAGTTAATTAACCATTTTCTTTTTTCATTGGTTGCATTGTTAAGTGTATAAATTAAAGGTAACGTCATTTTTTGTTCTTTAATATCTATACCTGTAGGTTTGCCTATTTTATCATCAGTATAATCAAACAAATCGTCTTTAATTTGAAAAGCAATACCAATGTATTCTCCAAACTTACGCATTTGTTGCACTATTTCATTTTTTGCCCCTACAGATGCTGCACCTATACCACAACAAGCTGCTATTAACGTTGCTGTTTTTTGACGTATTATTTCAAAATAAACATCTTCTGTAATATCTAACTTTCTGGCCTTTTCTATTTGTAATAGCTCACCTTCACTCATCTCTCTAACAGCTATTGAGATAAGCTTTAACAAATCGAAATCTTCATTATCTATAGAAAGTAATAACCCTTTTGATAGTAAAAAATCTCCTACTAGAACGGCTATTTTATTTTTCCAGAGTGCATTGATAGAGAAAAAACCTCTGCGTTGATTACTATCATCAACTACGTCATCATGAACAAGAGTGGCTGTGTGAATAAGTTCTACTATAGAAGCTCCCCTGTATGTACGTTCATCGAAGCCTCCATTTGATACCATTTTGGCTACTAAAAACACAAACATTGGTCGCATTTGTTTTCCTTTTCTACGAACAATATAGTAGGTTATTCGGTTTAATAAAGGGACCTTAGATAACATTGCGTCTTTGAATTTTGTTTCAAAGAGCTCCATTTCTTTAGCAATGGGAAGTTTTATTTGCTCAACTGCTTTCATCAATCATCAAAAGTAGAAAATATATTTCGATTGGTTATCTTTGAAAAAATACTTTCTTATGAAATTAGTAAAATTTATACTATTAATTAACAGTATTCTAATTTTAGGATGCAATTCAACTAAAAAAAACAGCAATATTTCATCTGAAGAAAAAAATAAAACACTTATTTTTCCTAATGATTATACCGGCATTTATAAAGGTACTTTGTTTATAAAAACGTTAAAAGGTAAACAGGAAATACCAATGGAGTATCATTTAAAAAAGACCGATAGTAGTCATAAATATGAATACTCACTTATTTACAATAATCAACCTAGAAATTATACTTTGGTGATAAAAGACCAGAAAAACGGTTTATTTAATATTGATGAAAATAATGGTATTATTTTACCGTCTTACTATCATAAAAATACGTTACATAGTTTTTTTGAAGTTCAAGGAAACTTACTAAACACTCGTATGGAGTTTTTAGATGACAAAGTAGCTTTTGAGATAATTTTTGCACCTACATTACAAAAAATAAAAACTGGTGGTATTGCTGATAGTATTCCAAAAGTTTATGGATACCCAATTACCGTTTTCCAGACTGCTACTTTGATAAAACAGCTATAGATTGTATTCTTTTAAATCGTTTCCAAGTTTCTTTATGTCTTCTTTTATAAATAGAAACGGTAGCTCTATCCAGTCCAAAATAAAATAAACTTATGCCAGCTGGAGGATTTGCACTTGGTAAAAAATCAAAAGTATTAAAGGCAATCACAGGCCACTTCCAACATTCAAAACTTGTTCCTATTAATTCTAAAATTGCAACAACGCAATACATAGTTAAATAAAACATTCGTTCTGTTGGATATTTTCTTAACCAATAAAAAACTAATATTGTGCATATAAAACCAAATACATCTTTATAAAAAAACAGAAAAAAAAGTGAAAAAGGAATAATTAAATAGGCACATAATTGTTCTATTTTTTTTCTATTTGCCTTAATCTTTGGTTTTCTACTAAAATAATACACCAATACAAATACTATTGCGTGTCCTGGAGGAACATAGTGGGGTATATTCCCTAAACGATAAGTATACATTCCAAAAACAATTGAAAACAAATATTCTCCTACAATGGCTATTACTAAGGCATATAATAACTGTTCTCTTGTTCTTGAAGTAGCTTGGTAATACAAAACCCCAAAAACTAGGGTTACCAATACGTTATTAATCCATTGTGCGTGTTTAAAAATATTTTCAGCAACATACTTACTATCAATAAATAAACCTAAAGCTACAATAACCATTAAAACCCCTAATGTTTTAATAACTTCTGATATAAAATTTGATGTAAGCTTTGTCATAGTTATTGCTTATTTGCTAATTGACCACAAGCAGCATCTATATCTTTCCCTCTAGACCTACGAACATTAACTGTAATGTCATTCATCTCTAAATTAGAGATATAATTATTCAAAGCTCTTTCTGAAGCTTGTTGAAACTCACCATCGTCTATCGGATTATATTCTATTAAGTTTACTTTAGATGGTATGTATTTACAAAAACGAACTAAAGCATCAATATCTTCTTTTCTATCATTAATACCATTCCAAACAACATACTCATAAGTTACTTTTCGTTTGGTTTTTGCATACCAATACTCTAAAGCTTCTTTTAAATCTATTAACGGAAAGTTTTTATTAAAAGGCATTATTGATGTTCTTACCTCATCAATAGCAGAATGAAGTGATACTGCTAAGTTAAATTTAACCTCATCATCAGCCATTTTTTTAATCATTTTTGGTACTCCTGATGTAGAAACTACGATTCTTTTTGGAGACATACCTAAACCTTCTGGAGAAGTAATTTTATCTATAGCTTTTATAACGTTGTTATAATTCATTAAAGGTTCTCCCATTCCCATAAATACAATATTTGTTAATTTATGATTATGATATAACCTACTTTGTTTATCAATAGCTACAACCTGATCATAAATTTCATCAGGATTTAAGTTTCGCATTCTTTTTAAACGTGCTGTTGCACAAAACTTACAATCTAAACTGCAACCTACTTGACTTGATACACAAGCTGTTGTTCTAGTATCTGTTGGTATTAAAACAGACTCTACCACTAAACCATCATGTAACTTAATGGCATTCTTTATAGTACCGTCATTACTTTTTTGCATAGCATCTACTTCAATGTGATTTATCACAAAGTGTTCGTCTAACATTTCTCTTGTAGCTTTAGAAATATTAGTCATGTCATCAAAAGTATGTGCTGCTTTGTGCCAAAGCCACTCATAAACCTGATTTCCTCTAAAAGCTTTATCACCATGTTCAACAAAAAAATCTCTTAATTGTTCTTTAGTTAAGGCTCGTATATCTTTTTTCTTTGGCTTCATTACTGTAAAAATATGAAAAAACCTCACAGTAATTACACTGTGAGGTTGATATTATAAATGTTGTACTTATTATAAAATTAACATTGCATCACCATAAGAATAGAATTTATACTTTTCTTTTACGGCTTCTTCATATGCTTTCATTATAAAATCATGCCCTGCAAAAGCAGAAACCATCATTAATAATGTAGATTTCGGTGTATGAAAGTTAGTTACCATACAGTTAGCAATACTAAAATCATAAGGAGGAAAAATAAATTTATTAGTCCAACCATTATACGGATTTAAACGATGACTTGCTGATACAGAAGATTCTACTGTACGCATTACTGTAGTACCAATAGCACAAATTTTACGTTTTTCTTCCAATGCGTTGTTTACTGTTTTACAAGCATCTTCAGTAATAATAATTTGTTCAGAATCCATTTTGTGTTTAGATAAATCTTCTACCTCTACCGGGTTAAATGTACCTAAACCAACGTGTAATGTCATCTCTGCAAAATCTACTCCTTTAATTTCTAAACGCTTCATTAAGTGTTTAGAAAAGTGTAACCCAGCTGTTGGAGCTGCTACAGCACCTTCGTGCTTTGCAAAGATTGTTTGGTAACGATCTTCGTCTTCTGGCTCAACCTCTCTTTTAATATATTTTGGTAATGGAGTTTCTCCTAATTCTAATAATTTTTTACGGAACTCTTCATATGATCCATCATATAAAAAACGTAAAGTTCTTCCTCTTGAAGTTGTATTATCTATAACCTCAGCTACTAAACTTTCATCTTCACCGAAGAATAACTTATTTCCTATACGAATTTTACGTGCTGGATCTACTAACACATCCCATAATCTATGTTCAGCGTTTAATTCACGTAATAAAAACACCTCAATTCTAGCTCCGGTTTTTTCTTTATTACCAAACATACGAGCTGGAAAAACTTTGGTATTATTTAACATCATTACATCTCCTTCATCAAAATAATTAATTAAGTCTTTGAAGTATTTATGTTCTATAGTTTGCTCTTTACGGTTTAATACCATTAAACGAGCCTCGTCTCTATGTTCTGATGGGTATTCAGCTAATAATTCAGCTGGTAAGTCAAAGTTAAATTGAGATAATTTCATTGTATTATTTAATTAACGAGGGCAAATATACGACTTCGAGACAGGCGTTGTCAAGCATTTTTACTTTTATTTTACAATTGTTTGTTGAATACCAACTTTTTGAAAATGATCCCAAAAACTTCTGTAAGATTTTGTTACCACTTTTGCATCTAATATTTTTATTGGTACTTTTAAAGCTAACGGTGCAAATGCCATTGCCATTCTATGATCATTGTAAGTAGCAATTGCTATATTTTCTTTAATTTCTGTTGATGGTTTTAAGTGTAAACTTTCATCTGTTACAGTTATTGTTGCGCCCAACTTTGTTAATTCTTCTTTTAACGCCTCTAACCTGTCTGTTTCTTTAATTTTTAAGGTGTGTAATCCAGTTAAATTACAAGCTATGCCTAACCCAAAACAAGTTACAGCTATAGTTTGCGCAATATCTGGTGCATTTTTTAAATCGATATTTAATTCTAAAGAAGTATCTACTGCATTATTTTTTGTTAAAGTAATAGTGTTTTTTTCAAATTTTGTAGTAACTCCTAATTTTTCATAAATAGCCACTAAACAACTATCACCTTGTAAACTTTCTTCTTTATAAGCAGATAAGGTAACTTTTGCACCAACCTCACTCAATGCTATGAATGAAAACCAGTAAGAAGCTGAACTCCAATCTGCTTCAACAGTCATTACTTGATTCGATATTTCTTTTTGAGGTTTTACTTCAATAACATTGTTAGTAAATATTGTGCTTATACCAGCTTGTTCTAACAAGCTTAATGTCATTTTTATATAAGGTACAGATGTTATTTCCCCCTCTAATGTTATAATCAATCCTTCTGGTAAACTAGCGGCTATTAACAATAACGCTGATATGTATTGACTGCTCACATTTCCATTAATAACAACTGATTTTTTTGTTATTTCCTTTCCTTTAATGGCTAGTGGTGGATATCCTTCTTTTTCTATGTAAGATATCTCTGCTCCCAGACTTCGTAGTGCATTTACTAAAATTTCAATTGGTCTGTTATGCATTCTTTCCGAACCTTGAAGTGTCTTAACAACTCCTTCTGTACGTGCAAAATATGCAGTTAAAAAACGCATAGCTGTACCTGCATGACCAATATCTACTATTTTGTCATTTGTGGTTAAAGCATGTTTTAAATGTACTGTATCATCTGAATCTGATAGATTTTCTATAGTTATTTCCGGATATAATTTCTGTAAAATTAACAATCGATTACTCTCACTTTTAGAACCAGAAATAGTTATTTCATTAACATCCAGCTCGTTTTTAGTTTTCTTTAACAATAAATCCATCAATAAAATTTTATATTTAGCTTTTAATCAACTAACTCAAAAATGAAAAAACTACTAATACTGTTGTGCGGTCTTCTCTTTTGGCCAAACAACAAAGTTAATGCTCAAAAAAACGATAACCAATTTTCTAAAGAACATTTTAGTGCAATTACTTGGCGAAATATCGGTCCGTTTAGAGGTGGTAGAAGTTGCGCTGTAACTGGTGTTGCTAAGAAGCCCAACCTCTTTTACATGGGAAGTACTGGTGGTGGTGTATGGAAAACTAACGATGCGGGTAATACTTGGCAAAATATTTCTGATGGATTTTTTGGTGGCTCAGTAGGATCTATAGCTGTGAGCGAATGGGATAATAATGTGATTTATGTTGGTATGGGTGAAAAAACGGTTCGTGGTAATGTATCATCTGGCGACGGCATTTGGAAATCTATAGACGCTGGTAAAACATGGCAACATATGGGACTTCCTAATTCAAGACATATTGCTCGTGTAAGAATACATCCTCAAAACCCAGACATTGTTTACGCCGCTGTAATGGGTGATTTATACAAACCAACAAATGAAAGAGGGGTTTACAAATCAACTAACGGAGGAAAAACCTGGAAAAAAGTTTTGTTTTCTAGTAAAGATGCTGGTGCAGTTGATTTAATTATCGATCCTAATAACTCAAGAATTTTATATGCCTCTACTTGGAATGTAAGAAGAACTCCTTACAGCTTATCAAGCGGTGGTGAAGGTTCAGGAATATGGAAAAGTACTGATGGTGGTGAAACTTGGGTAATCATTTCTGCTAACAATGGATTACCTAAAGGAATTTGGGGAATAAGTGGCATTACAGTTTCACCGGTAAACTCTGATATTGTTTGGGCACTTATTGAAAATGAAAATGGTGGAGTTTATAAATCTACCGACGCAGGAAAAACTTGGAAACTAATCAATAAAGAAAGAAAATTAAGACAACGTGCTTGGTACTACACTCGTTTATACGCAGATAGTCAAGATGAAAATATTTTATACGTGTTAAATGTAAGATATCATAAATCTACTGATGGTGGTAAGACCTATAAAACGTACAATGCTCCTCATGGTGATCACCACGACCTGTGGATTGCTCCAGAAGACAATCAACGAATGATTATTGGTGATGATGGTGGAGCACAAATTTCTTTTGATGCTGGTGAGAATTGGAGCACATACTATAATCAACCAACAGCGCAATTTTACAGAGTTACTACAGACAATCATTTTCCATACAGAATTTATGCCGCACAACAAGATAACTCTACCATTAGAATAGCTCACAGAACTCAAGGCAGCTTTATATCAGAATCTGACTGGGAAAGTACTGCTGGTGGTGAAAGTGCTCATATTGCAGTAGACCCTTTAAATAATGATATTGTTTATGGTGGTAGTTATGGTGGATTATTAACTAGAAAAAATCATACCACTAACGAAACGAGAGCTATTAATGTATGGCCAGACGACCCAATGGGACATGGTGCTGAAGATTTTAAATACCGTTTTCAGTGGAACTTCCCTATCTTTTTCTCTCCTAATAACAAAAAAAGATTATACGCTGCCTCTAATCATTTACATGTTACCGAAAATGAAGGACAATCATGGAAAGTTATTAGTCCTGATTTAACAAGAAACGACCCAAAAACTCTAGGACCGTCTGGAGGGCCTATTACTAAAGATAATACTGGTGTTGAATACTACGGCACAATATTCGCTGCAACTGAATCTTCGTATGAAAACGGTTTACTATGGACTGGTTCTGATGATGGATTAGTACATATTTCTAAAAATAATGGAGAAAACTGGACCAATGTTACCCCAAAACAAATGCCTGATTGGATGATGATTAATTGTATTGAAGTTGATCCATTTACTAAAGGAGGTGCCTATATTGTAGGTACAAAATACAAATCTGGTGACTACAAACCATATATATACAAAACAGAAAATTATGGAAAATCATGGAAACTAATCACAAAAGGAATTGCAGAGGAAGATTTTACTCGTGCTCTACGTGCTGACCCTAAACGAAAAGGATTATTGTATGCCGGTACAGAAAAAGGAATGTACATTTCATTTAATGATGGTAAAAACTGGCAATCTTTTCAGCAAAATTTACCTATTGTTCCAATTACAGATTTAACCATAAAAAATGATAATTTAATTGCGGCTACGCAAGGTAGATCATTATGGATTATTGATGATTTAACCCCGTTGCATCAAGCTACAACCATGCATAAAAATGAGGCAGTTATTTTATATCAACCTAAAGATGCTTTTAATTTAGCCGGAGGCAGAGGAAGAACATCTAAAACTCAAGGAACAAACCACCCTGGTGGCGTTGCTATTAACTATTACTTGCCTAAAGTAGATGAAAAAGACACAGTATCTTTATCTTTTTATGACAGTGAAAATAATTTGATTAAAAAATATAGCAACAAACCAAATTCTGATAAAGATGAAGAAAAACTTACTGTAAAAGAAGGAAATAGTATTTTTTATTGGAACATGATGTACCCTGGTGCAGAAAGAGTAAAAGGCATGATTTTATGGTGGGCTTCATTGTCAGGACCAATGGCTTTACCAGGAAATTATAAAGTTACCTTAACTCATAACGACACATCTGTTAGTAAAAACTTTTCGATACTAAGAAACCCTACTTCTGAAGCTACTTTGGCAGACATGAAAGCTCAGTTTGATTTTATTAACGATATTAATTCAAAAATGACTGAAATCCACAAAGCTTTAAAAAATGTTCAAAGCATAAAAAAACAAGTAGAAACCTTAAAAAAATCAATAAAAGACAAAGAAAAACATAAAGAACTAATAACTTATGCCAATGATTTAGTGAAAGAAATAACTGTTATAGAGGAAACATTATATCAAACTAAAAGTAAAAGCGGACAAGACCCTTTAAATTACCCTATTCGTTTAAACAATAAGTTAGCTCATTTAAATTCTTTGACTAGAATTGGAAATTATGCTCCAACTCAACAAGCTATTGATTTTAAAAATGAAATTACTAAAGAGATCAATATAGAGCTTGATAAACTTTCAACTATTTTTAATACTAAGGTAGCTACCTTAAACCAAAAAATTAAAGAAAGTCAAATAGATTTTATTCAATTAAATTAACAAAAAAGCGACCAATTGGTCGCTTTTTTTATTTCATATTTTTATTGGTAACATACATTCCGTACCCTAAACTAATAACTATTTTTGACAACCAAAAACGAATCCATTTTCCTTCGGAAAATAATGTTTCGTTCATTGCTTCAAAATCTGTTAATGAAAAATTACCGTATGACGCCATTAACAAAGAAAAAACGGTAACTATTAAAAAAAACGGGAGTCCAACTTTAAATACATTAATCCAAAAAGCTTTTTGCTGAAACTTATCTAATAATCTCATAAATGTGTTACTTTAATTTTTCGTTATTGTGATGACGATCGTGATCTCGTTTAGTTTTTAAGTCTAACTTTTTATCAAACGCTTCTTGTAAATTAACACCTGTTTGATTGGCTAAACATAAAACTACAAACATAACATCGGCAAGTTCTTCACCTAAATCTTTATTTTTATCACTCTCTTTTTCACTTTGTTCACCGTATCTGCGAGCAATAATACGAGCAACTTCTCCTACTTCTTCAGTAAGCTGAGCCATGTTTGTTAACTCATTAAAATAACGAACTCCGTGATTTTTTATCCAATCATCAACTTGTTTTTGTGCGTCTTGTATATTCATAATTCTAAATTTCTAAGTCAAAAATAATATTCTTGATTTAAAACGCATAGTTAATTACTTCTTATTAATTATATCTTTTTAAATTTAAAAGACATAGAGAGATAGTACTTTTTTAAACTTAAAAATAACCTGATTTTAAGTTAAGATTTCTTTTTAGCCTTTTTAACTATTAAAAGAAAAACTCCACTTAATAATGATAATGCAAAAATTACATACCAAGTAGTCTCAAAACCTACCTCTTCTACAAGATGCATACCTGAATTATGACCAAAAATATGAGCAATAGAGAATGCTACACTATACAATGCCATATATTCACCTTGATTTCCTTTTTTTGCGCTCTCCATTGCAAAAGCATTAGAAAAAGGAAAAGCAATCATCTCTCCTATTGTCATCATTAGCATACCTATTACCAATATTCCCGACCAACTTGTTACGTTAAAAACCAATATACTTAATGCCAGTAGAATACCTCCAAAAATCATAAGCCCTATTTTGGTATACCTTCCATTTTCTAGCCATTTTACCAATGGCATTTCTAAAGCAAAAATTACAAAACCATTCATTCCCATTAACAGTCCTATTTGGAACTCTGACAAGTAATGTACTTCTTTGTAATACAACGGAATAGTAGAGAAGTATTGTAAAAACACTACTCCAAAAATCATCATTGCTATTAAGAAAACTAAAAATATTTTATCTGAATACACTGAAACAGGATTATCATTTTTAACCTCATCTAATACTCTTGCTTTTTTAGGGTTTAAAACATTAAGTAATAATATTGCTGCTAATGCACAAGTAACTCCATCAACCCAAAACAAACCTTTATAACTTAAGGTTGTTATAATGAATCCGCCAACAGCTGGCCCCGCAGAAAAACCTAAATTAATAGCTAAACGAATTAGTGTTACCGATCTTGTTTTGTTTTCTGGTTTACTGTAAGCACTAAGCGCTACAAACATAGCTGGTCTAAAAGTATCAGCCACCAGCATCAATATAAAAATAGAAGCACAAAACTCTTCAAAAGTTGTAACAAACTGCAACAAAACAAATAAAACACCTGTTAATAACAAGCTTCCTAACATCACTTTATATGAACCTATTTGATCTGTTAGCTTACCTCCTAACCATGAACCTACAACAGAACCTAAACCAAAAAAAGACATAATCCAACCTACATCTTTTAATGTAAAGTTTAAACTCTGAGTTAAATACAATGATAAAAAAGGAATAACCATTGTTCCTGCTCTATTAATTAGTGTTATTAATGATAACCACCAAACTTCTTTCGATAACCCCTTGAAAGTATTTACATAGTTAGAAATTAAATTTTTCATAGTTTTTAGTTGTTAGGTATATAAAAAAAGAAGTCCGACTTAAATAAGTCGGACTTGTATATAATCGTAATGTTTATAAAATTATAATTTATACATAAAAAGCCCTACTTAATGGTAGTTTAACTACCGATTCCCATTGCTTATATGTACAAATTGTTCTCATTTCTAATATTTTACAAAGCAAACATAAGTAAAATATCTATTGGTTGTATATTAAATGTTTGTTTCTTAACTGAATTTTATAGAAATTCGCTTAAACACCTGTTTTTGTTAAATTTTTACTGATGAAAAAATTATTATTCTTATCTGTTTTTATTGCATTGATTGCCTGCGGAAGTACAAAAAGCTTTCAATCTTTTTTTAATGAACATAAAAACGATATAGGCGTTACTGCTTTTCAAGTTCCAAACTTTATGAAAACACTATTAGGCTCTATCTCTCCAGAAATGAACGGTTTATTTGGAAAGGTAAACGACTTTAAGTTTATTACATTTAATGAGATAACACCTGCTAAACAACAAGAATTAATTCAACAAATAAATCTAGTAACATCCAATTACAAAGATATTATTAGAAAAAATAGTGTAGAAAAAACCAAAATTGTAGCTGTAATAGAACATGGCGATATTGTTAAACAGGCTATAATTTTTAATGCAACGCCACAAAAAGCGTCTGCTTTTTATTTAAAAGGTAATTTTAACCCCAATGAGCTTCAGCGTATTTCAGAAACCAATCAGTTTGAAGAACTTTCAGATAAATTAATTCAGAATAACTTTCAAACTCCTATAAACAAAGGATTTAATCCGTATCAACAATAACTTATGAGATCTTTTTTTATATTCATAGTAAGCTGTTTACTTATTTCATGTGACTCAAATGGTAAAAGAACTATTATAGGTGATTCTCCGTTTCAAAAAAAAATGAATAGCGATTTTAAAGACGCATCAAAATCACCACTTACCAAAACAGATTTAAAAAAATTTAAAGGATTAGCTTTTTTTCCTATTGATAATAAATTTAAGATAACAGCTCAATTAACTAAAACACCTAACAGTCCTGTTATCCCATTTCAAACTACTACAGAAAGAATTGTAGCATACAAAAAGTACGGCGTTGTTAGTTTTAATATTGATGGTAAAAATTTTTCTTTAAATATTTATAAAGATGAAGCTCCAGAACCAATTTATAAAGACTATTTATTTTTACCTTTTTTAGATAAAACTAACGGAAGGTCAACTTATAAAGGAGGTAGATATGTGGAAATTCTCACTACTGATGAAAACAAAGAAGGTACACAAATAACTATTGATTTTAACAAAGCTTATAATCCATATTGTGCTTATAATAAAGAATATTCATGCCCGATAACCCCTTCAGAAAATTACTTAGATATACCTATTGAAGCTGGAGTAAAAGCTTATGAAAAACCATAAAATCAATAAAGCCTTCTTATACAAAGAAGGCTTTATTTTTACCACACTAACTATATAAAAGAGCATTAATGCCCATTCATTCTAAAATCTGAATAAGCTTCCATACCATGTTCATGAATATCTAACCCTTCTAACTCTTCACGCTGACTTACTCTTAAACCTATAGATAACTTAAGCGCATATAAAATGATAAAAGAAGTTAACACACAAAAAACAGCTACAGCACCTACACCTATAAGTTGGTTTAAGAACTGATTAAAACCAGCTAATTTTCCAAAAATACCAACTGCTAAAGTTCCCCATATTCCGCATACAAGATGTACAGAAATTGCTCCAACTGGATCATCTAACTTTAAACGATCTATTGCGGCTACTGCCAATACAATTAAAACTCCAGCAATAAAACCAATAATAATAGCATCTGAAACACCCATTACATCTGCTCCAGCAGTAATTCCTACTAATCCACCTAGTACACCGTTTAAAAGCATTGATAAATCGTTTTGCTTGTACTTTAAATATGAAACTAAAAAAGCACCAAAACCACCTGCTGCAGCTGCCAAACAAGTTGTTACTAATACTAATGAGGTTTTACCAGGATCTGCTGATAAAACGGAACCTCCATTAAAGCCAAACCAACCAAACCAAAGTAAGAATACACCTGCAGTTGCCAATGGTAAATTATGTCCTGCAATTACACTAATTTTACCTTTTTTAAACTTACCAATTCTTGCTCCAAGCAACCAAACAGCTACTACAGCTGCCCAACCACCTACCGAATGCACAATGGTAGAACCTGCAAAATCATAAAAACCTAATTTTTCTAAAAATCCTCCACCCCATTTCCACATACCTACTATTGGATAGATGATTCCTACATAAATAGTTGAAAATATAATAAAACTATCTATACGAACACGTTCTGCAACCGCCCCAGAAACTATAGTAGCAGCTGTTGCAGCAAACATTGCTTGAAAAAGAAACTCTGTCCAATATGTATATTGTCCGTTATAATATGCGGCAGTTAAACCATTTTCTGGTAATGATAATCCAAAACCAGAAAAGCCAGCAAAACCTCCAGCAAATTCAGCTCCGGGGTACATTAAATTAAATCCGAGTAAAGCATAGGTTAGCAATCCTATTATAATAATGATAACGTTTTTAAATAATATGTTAACCGTATTTTTGGCTCTAGTTAATCCTATTTCTAACAGTGAAAAACCTAAATGCATTATAAAAACTAATGCAATACATAACATCATCCAAATATTATTTGCTGTAAAAAGTGTATTGTCCATGTTATTATTATTGAAGTGATTCTGTACCTTTTTCTTGAGTTCTAATTCTGTAAGCTTGTTCTACTGGTAATACAAAAACTTTCCCATCACCTACCTCGCCTGTATAGGCTGCCTTTAATAAAACCTCTAATGTTTTATCTAAAAAATGATCAGAAACAACAATAGACAACATTCTTCTTGGAATATCTGTAGTACTATAAGTAACACCGCGATAAACATGTCCTTTTTGTTCATTACCAACACCTGTTACATCCCAATACGTTAAAAAGTTTACTTCAATTTCATGGAGCGCATCTCTAACTTCTTCAAACTTAGATTTGCGAATAATGGCTTCAATTTTTTTCATTGTTAAGATCTGTTAAAGAAGCCATAAAAATAGCAGAAGCCCCTATATAATCAAAAGAAAATGAGACTGTTACTTCATTTTTATTAAATCAAAAAAAATAACCCCTTAAAAAAAGGAGTTATTAAATTACATGGTGTTTTTTTATGATATTCTTACTTTTTACTGAAAGATAACTCTTCTTTTTTATCTAAATCAATAGAAAGTTGCAAATTCTCTAAAAATTCTTTCCTAACTTTTAACTTGGTTGCTGCATGGGCTTTTAAGTTTAATTGACCAAACATTTGTGCTACTTTTATAGCTGTTGGTAATAAATGTTCTTGAGGAACAGTTTTATCTATAAAACCAGCGGCAACAGCATCTTTTGGTGAATACATTTCAGCATTATTAACACTTCTATCAAGATAAACTGACGTTAATTTATTTTTAGCTATTGCAATACCTGCATTATGCATTGTCATACCAATCATTACTTCATTTAAACCAATTTTAAAATCTCCGTCTATTCCTAATCTATAATCTGCAGACAATAATAAAAAGGCTCCTTTTGCTACTGCATGACCAGAACATGCTACAATTACAGGTAATGGAAAAGATAATAACCTGTGTGACAATTCTGATCCTTTAGAAACAAGCTCTTTAGCCGCATCTAATGATTGAGTCATCACCTTTAAATCATATCCACCAGATAAAATACCTGGTTGCCCTGTTAAAATTACTACTTTTTCATCTTCTAATGCCTTATCTAAACACTCATTTATTTCTGCAATTACCTCATGTGAAATAGCATTTACTTTACCATTTTTAATAGTTATAATTGCATAATTATCTTCTGATGAATAGTGTACTAAATTGTTCATTGTTTATAAATATTTTACTAATAAAATTCCTAAAAAAACTGCGATTAAACCAGCTATAACACTTCCGAAAGTATAGAATAGAAATGAGGTGTAATCTCCCGACTTTAATAATAACTGGTTTTCATAAGCAAAGGTAGAAAATGTGGTAAAACCACCACAAAACCCCGTTGCTAACAATAACACTAAGTTTTGTTGTGTTGGTTGTTTTATGGCATAACCTAAAATAGCTCCTATTAAAAAACTTCCAACTACATTTACAAGCATTGTACCTAATGGTAGTACTTGTGAGTTGTTTAAAAGCTTACTAACAAAGTAACGAGCTGTACTACCAATTCCACCTCCAACAAAAACTAATAATAGCTGTTTCATAAGTTACGAAAATAAGAAAACCTCACAATTCTGTGAGGTTTTCAAAAAAGTATCTGTATTTTATTTTACAGGATAATAAATATCCGTTTGCACCTCTAATGGTTTTACTTTTGAGGGATCATTAACATACAACTCATAAATTGGCAGGTTAATTTCCAAATTATTTTTAGATAAGTAAGTATTAATAGCAGTGTGAGCTTCATAATCTCCATCACCATAACCTCCACACTTACTTAAAGTAACTACTTTTGATGCTGGAATTTTTAGTAACTCCATACTATCTTTGGTTGGAACTTCTTTATTTATTGCTGCTCCGATTACCATTTCTGTTTCTCCATTTTCTTCGTCCCAATTAAAGTACAAAGCTCCAGATGTAAAGCTATCATAACTGATTCCAGAAGCAACCAAATGCTCTATTACCTTTGGCATATCATCGTTAAAAGTTTTCATAATAGCTTCTTGATCAATTTTCATAGCATGTCTATACCCTATAAAATATTGATCTTCCGTTTGTTTCTCTTCAATTTTACTTAATGTATATTTAACTGGAATAGTTTCAATATAAGCCTCTAAATTATCTAATCCTTTAGCCAACATAGGACCTAACATTGCATCCCAACCACCAGATATCGCAGAAAATATTTTAAACATAAAAGGAGCTTTATCATCCTTCATGGTCCAAGTAACTTTAGTTCCTTCAGACGTTTCTTCAAAGTTCCAGAGTGTTTCACTTGGTTCATTATCTCCAAAACGCATTTCTTGTAAAATTGAACTATTTGGCTCTAAAGCAACAGTAGTCATACTTCCAGGTCCATCTTTACTAGTCCAACTATCACTTGCTCCAACACCTACAGTTTTATCTCCATAAGTAATAACAATAGTACTATCTTCATCGTGCCATGGCCCCCACTTTTCCCAAGTTTTTAGATCATTAATTGTGTTGAAAACATCGGAAACAGGACGGTTAATTACTTTTGACCTAGATACATTGTAATCAGAAGGTTGCATTGACACATACAACAAACCAATTACCACAAGCGCCAAAATAAGTAACAAAAGGTATTTTAGAAATTTCATAGTTAGCTGATTTTAAGTTAATCAGCCTAAATGTACAAAATAAAATGAATATTAAAACTCTAATTCATCAGCATCATTCCAGTTATACTTCGCTGCAATAATACCTTTATGAACTGCAATAATACCAGGATTAGCTCTAACAGCCGTTTTTATAGCCTTTTCATCACAGCTACCAAATGTGTATGGTAAATTATACTCTTTTTTGAAAGCATCTAACTTTGCTGTTTCACCATAATTAGCATCAAAAACCATTTCTGCAGATGATAACACGTACACTTTATAACCGTTTTGTTGAGCTTTAGCGGCTACTTCTGAAACGGCCTTTAATCCTTCTTTATTAACTTTTTTAACAGTAGTCATTAAAACTAAGAGAGCTTTATCTTGAGACAACATTTCTTCCATCATATCACCTTCTCCAGTTCCAATTTCAAAGTCATGAATTTTTGGTTCTTCTCCGTTAGGTCCAAACATCATTCCTTCCTCTATGTTTGTTCCCACTGCATAGGCTCTAAAATCAATAATAGGCAAATGATTTAATACATAAAATGCTATTAATAATGAAATAACTACAGAACCGAAAGTAGCATAAGAGGCTATTTTTTTTGACATTAATGGCCTTATGAAGCGCACACCCACTATTAAAATGATAATAAAAACCATAAAAATAATGTTTTTATAAAATGTTTCTTTAGGCGTTAACTTAATTGCATCTCCAAAACAACCACAATCTGTAACTTTATTATATGCGTATGAATACCAGGTTAAAAATAAAAATATAAGATTTAAACCAAACAAGCTCCAAACCGTAAATTTTGGCTTATAACCAACTAGTAACATAACACCTAAAACTAATTCTGTAACTATTAACAACACAGAAAAAGCAAGGGCAACTGGTATTAAAAACTCTAAGTTTAATACATCTGCACTGAAATATTCTTCAAATTTGTATTGAGATCCAATAGGGTCTACCAATTTTACAAATCCAGAATAAATAAATAAAAGTCCTACAAGAACTCTAGAAATGTGGGTAAGTAATTTTAACATAATTATGGGGAATTAAATTTTGTTTATTTTTCTTCAGAAAGATGAATCATTGCAAAAACAGCATAATTTATCATATCTTGGTAATTAGCATCTATTCCTTCAGACACTATCGTTTTACCTTTATTATCCTCAATTTGTTTTACTCGTAATAGTTTTTGTAAAATTAAATCAGTTAATGAAGCTACACGCATATCTCTCCAAGCCTCACCGTAATCATGATTTTTATTTTCCATTAACTCTTTAGTTATGGTAACTTGCTTATCATACAAGCTAGTTGCTTCCTCAGTAGTTAAGTCAGGCTGATCTACCACACCTAATTCTAGCTGAATTAAAGCCATAACTGAATAATTAATAATACCTATAAACTCAGATTTTTCCCCTTCATCAACCTTTCTTACATCATTTTCTTGTAATTGACGAATACGTTGTGCTTTGATAAAAATTTGATCGGTTAATGATGGTAAACGTAAAATTCTCCATGCACTTCCATAATCGCTCATTTTTTTAACAAATAAACTTCTACATTCCTGGATTACCGTATCGTACTGTTTTGATGTATTTTGCATTAGCTATCTTCTGAAAAAATCATGTAAAAATAGCAAAACAAAAGTTAATCATTTATTTTTACCTGAAAATTTACAAAAAACTATACAATTATGACCATAAATTGCCTTGGTAATTTAATTGATCTTTCATCTCCCAAGGTTATGGGAATCTTAAATATTACTCCCGACTCTTTTTATGATGGTGGAAAATACAAAAATAACGATGAAATATTGCAACAAGTTGATACTATGTTACAACAAGGTGCAACTTTTATAGATGTTGGTGCCTATTCATCTAGACCCGGAGCAGCTCATATTTCCGAAGAAGAAGAATTAGCACGTATAGTTCCAATTATAGATTTACTTGTAAACAATTTTAAAAGCATTGTTATTTCGGTAGATACTTTTAGAAGTAAAGTGGCTGACACTACACTTAAACATGGTGCCGCTGTAATTAATGATATTTCTGGTGGTAAAATGGATAATAACATGTTTGCTACTATTGCAAAACATCAAGTTCCTTACATTTTAATGCACATGCAAGGCACCCCGCAAAACATGCAACAAAATCCGCAATATAAAAATGTAACTACAGAACTTATTACTTTTTTTGCAGAACAACTTTTTAAATTACACAATTTAAAAGTTAATGATGTTATTATTGATGTTGGTTTTGGTTTTGGAAAAACCATTGATCATAATTTTGAGCTTCTCCAAAAATTATCATTATTTAAAAGTTTGGACGCTCCAATTTTAGCAGGTGTTTCAAGAAAATCAATGCTTTATAAAACATTAAATACTGATGCTGCTAATGCTTTAAACGCAACTACAGTTGCCAACACCATTGCCCTTTTAAACGGTGCTAATATTTTACGTGTACACGATGTAAAAGAAGCAGTTGAAGCTGTAAAAATTGTAAGTAAAATTCAATAAAATTAGTACATTTACCTAAAACCTATTTACAAGAATGAATTTAGACTTTTTACACTTTTCCTTTTTAGATGTTTTAGATATCATTCTTGTTGCTGTATTACTCTACTACATTTATAAACTATTAAAAGGTACCGTTGCTATTAATATTGTAATAGGTATTGCTTTAATTTTTTTAATTTGGAAAGTTACTCAAGCTTTACAAATGGAAATGTTAAGTGGTATTTTAGGGTATTTACTTTCTGGTGGTGTAATTGCTTTAATTATAGTTTTTCAACAAGAAATACGTAAATTTTTATTAATGATTGGTACCACTAACTTTAAAACTAAACGTGGATTTTTAAATCAATTAAAATTTTTACAATCAGAAATTAATGCTGATACCGATGTTGATACTATTTTAAAAACATTCACTGCTTTTTCTAAAGAAAAAACAGGCGCCTTAATTGTTATAGAAAGAACTAATAAGCTTGATTTTATAGCTAATTCTGGTGATAAAATGAATGCCTTAGTTACCGATGCTATTTTAGAAAGTATTTTTTATAAAAATAGCCCTTTGCATGATGGTGCCACTATTATTAGAGATAACTACATTATTGCTACGCGTGTAATTTTACCTGTATCTGAAAACTCAAAAATACCTGCTCGGTTTGGGTTAAGACACAGAGCTGCTATTGGTGTTACTGAAAAAACAGATGCTGTATGTCTTTTAGTTTCTGAAGAAACAGGAGAAATTTCTTACATAAAAGACGGAGAATTTGTTCTTTATAAAAACCAAGATCAACTTAACGAAAAGTTAAAAAAAGATTTATCTGAATAATATTTCATAACTTGTTATTAAAATTACAAGCTATGAAACATCTATTTATTTTTTTACTTTTTACAAGTATTGCAGTAAGCTCTCAAAATTCTAAAATTACTTATTCAGCAAACTTACACAATCCAAAAAAATCTAAGGCAGATTTTATAAAAACACACACTAAAAACGCCTCTTACATGAAGTTTGAACTTCTTTTTAATAAAGAGAAATCATACTTTAAATACATTGAAAACTTATTAATAGACAATTCACTTGATACAACTATTAGCACTAGTCCTAAATTAACTAGAGTATTACTTGGATACTATTCACCTTTTTATCAAAATCAAAAAAAACAGTCTTATTACACAAAACTTTTAGATTACCAACATTATAACGTAAGTCAAGTTAAAAAAACTACTAATTGGGTAATAACTGAAGAACAAAAAAATATTAAAGGATATGTTTGTAAAAAAGCATATAATAAAATTTTTAATAAAAGAAGTGGTAAATATATTACCAACTACGCTTGGTTTACAGAAGAAATACCTCACTCGTATGGCCCAATTGGTTTTGGAGGCTTACCTGGTGTTATCTTAGAATTTCATAAAGGAAAAACAGCTTCTTATTATGCTGAAAAAATAATTATTAATAGCTGCACAGATATACCATTAGATTTGCCACAAGGTCAAGAATTAAGTTCCGATGAAATGACTAAAATGATGAGAATAAAAAGATACAGGGATGAGTCGTCCTAAAATAGGTTGACAGTTTTAAAAAATATATTTAAACCAGAGAAGCTAGCTTCTCTGGT